>NZ_CAMFHL010000359.1 GCF_945952095.1 uncultured Arsenicibacter sp.
GTTTATAGCATACCAATGAAACTATTTTTCCTCTTTGTACTCTGTTTATTGTTTACCGGAATTAACGCGCAGGACAAAACACCTGCTGATTTCGATTTCCGGCACCTGACCACCACTTTCAACGGCGATCCGGTCGATCTACTCATCAAGAGCCGGAAAGGCGACGAGCAGAAACCAAAGCCGTTGTTTTTCTACGTCCAGGGCAGTCTGCCGCAGCCACTGATTAAATACGATGAGAAAGGCATGTATGGTGTGTTTACGTTTCCGACCGACAGCCTGACCCAAACCTATCACCTCGTCATTGTCAGCAAACCGTATATTCCGGTTCTGGCCGATGTTAAAACACTGGGCCGGAATTATACCTACCGCGATGCCGGTGGTATGGTTCCGATGGCCTACAACGAACGGAACAATCTGGCTTATTACGTCAGCCGTAACCTGCATATTATCCGTTTTCTGCAAAAACAGCCGTGGGTCAGCCGGAAAGAGCTGGTACTGGCCGGTCATTCTGAAGGTAGTACAATCTGTGCGAAAATGGCGTCGGTCAGCCCTGAGGTGACGCAGCTTATTTACTCAGGCGGCAATCCGCTGGGGCGGATTAACTCGATTATCCAGCAGACCCGCCGGCACGAAACTGACTCAACCAGCCACCTTACCGACGAACAGTTCGAATACTGGGAACAGGTTGTTCTACACCCCGGAACGATCCACCCCGAAGGTGATTCCCATAAAGCCACGTTCAGTTTTTCCATTCCGCCAATTGATTATCTGCTCAAACTATCCATTCCGGTACTGGTCACGTTCGGTACCAAAGACGAGAGCGCTCCCTTCAACGACTACCTGCATACCGAAATTATCCGCCGGAAGCGGCGCAATTTCACCTTCCTTGCCTATGCCGGTACCGAACACAATTTCTTTCCCGTTCGGGCCGACGGCACTATTGATTACAGTGTGTACAATTGGGATAAAGTAGGCGGCGACTGGCGTAAATGGCTCCGGTCAGTCCGGAAAAAGTAACCTTTTTTTGCGGGTAGTGCCACACTTCTCAGCTTGTTGTCGTAATGTCAGAAGTACCCCTTGTAAAAACGACGACCAATATGTCTAAAAGAAGCACCCTACTACTTAGTTTGTTCATCCTCTTTGTCCTGCTTGTTCAATCCTGTAAGACCGATGATATTGCGGCCAAAACGGCCTCGGTTACGGCCCTTACCTGTGCTTCTGCTACGTTTTCGGCTTCGGCCACAAGCGGCACATCGTTTGCCGCAACGGCTGCCGTTCCCTATACCGGCGGTAACGGAGCAACCTACGCCGACGGCACCGGCGTGACCTCAACCGGCGTAACCGGTCTGACCGCCACGCTAGCGGCGGGCGCCTTAACCGATGGCAGCGGTACAGCCAGCTATAAAATTACGGGGACACCTGCAACAGCCGGTACAGCCAGCTTTGTCATTGCATTAGGTGGCCAGACCTGTACGCTTGCGTTGCCCGTCACCGCCTCAAAAGCGGCCATCTCTTCCCTGACCTGTCTGGCGGCACCGTCGTCCGGCACCAGCGGGATGGCTTATTCAGGTTCAGTGACGATGGCCTATACCGGCGGGAACGGCGGGGCCTATGCTATTTCCATGGCGGCCTCAACGGGTGTTGAAGGCCTGACCGCAACGCTCGTAGCCGGCACGCTGGCCAATGGCTCCGGCACGCTTGTTTATAAAATCTCCGGTACGCCTTTATCTGCCGGAACGGCCTCCTTTGTGCTGAGTATCGGCGGCCAGAGCTGTACCATCACCCTGACCGTTACCGGCAGTGCTGTGGTTACTACGGCAAAAGATACGGTTGTGATCGCCTATGCAGGCACCACGGCCTCGGTCAGTAACCCCTACCAGAACGATGGTGTTAAAGTAGCAGTAAACGGCGCTGATGTGACGGTTACCTCAACCAACACAGCGAAGGAAATCGTTTATCTGCTGTCAGGGACGGCCTCAAAAGGCAGCTTCAAGATTTACAGTGAGTATAAATACAACATCGCCCTGAAAGGGGTTACGATCACCAACAGCAACGGACCGGCCATCAACAGCCAGTCGGGTAAAAAAGGGACCATCAACGTGGTAGCCGGCACCACCAACACGCTTACCGACGGGGCGACCTATGCCACCAGCAGTGAGGATCAGAAAGGTACGTTCTTCAGCGAAGGCCAGCTGGCCTTCACCGGTACCGGAACGCTGAATGTAACCGGCAACAATAAACACGGGATTGTAGCCGACGACTACATAACCGTCAGTCAGGCGACGATTGTGGTAAAATCGGCGGTAAAGGACGGTATCCATGCCAACGATTACTTCACGATGGATAACGGTTCGGTTACCGTAACGGCGTCCGGCGACGGCATTGTAGCGGAAGAAGGCTACGTTATCATCAGCGGCGGTGCTGTTACGGTAAACAGCGTCGACGACGGCATTACGGCTCCGTATGACGGAACCGATACGGCCATTACGCCCTACATCTCGATCAAAGGCGGAACCATTAAAGTGACCACAACCGGCGATAAGGGAAATGCCCTGAAAAGTGAAGGCTACACCACCATCAACACCGCCGATCCCGTCACACTGTCTGTTAGCGGTAAGGGGTCAAAAGGCATCAAAACGTCAGGTGATTTTACACTGACAGCCGGTACGGTAACCATAACGACTTCCGGGGCAGCCTACTACGTTACGGCTGATACAGACATTGCGTCGCCGGCCGGCATTAACTGTGATAAAAATCTGGCGATTAAAGGCGGTACCTTAACGATTGTCAGTACGGGAGCGGGCGGTAAAGGCATCAACGTCGATGGTACGGCCACCATCAGCGGCGGCAAAATTAACATTACGGCATCGGGCGCAAAATACACCTACAGCAGCGCGCTGACCAGTGAAGCGAAAGGGTTTAAAAGTGACGGTGCCTTTGTCATGACTACCGGCGAGCTGACGATAGCGGCCACTGATGACGGCATTAAATCGGAAACGTCGATTACCATCAACGACGGCACAGTCAACATCACCAAAGCAACGGAAGGCATTGAATCAAAGATCATTACGTTTAACGGCGGCACCATTAACGTCACAGCGTCCAATGATGGCATTAATGCGTCGATGGGTACCGTTGTCGGGGGTACGGAATCGAACGATGGCAGTAGCATCAACATCAACGGCGGGATACTGATCGTTGCCGGCAGCGACGCCATCGACAGCAACGGGAACATCACCATGAAAGGCGGCACTGCCATCATCTGCGGACCGACCAGTCAGCCGGAAGAAGGCATTGATTACAATGGCAATTTCCTCATAAACGGCGGACTGCTCATTTCTGCCGGCTCAAATGCGCGCATGACAAAAGCCATGAGCACAGGGTCGTCGCAGGTAGGTTTCTACATTACATCGAGTGCACAGCTGGCTGCCACGTCAGTGCTGCATATCGAAGATGCAGGTGGTAAAGATCTGGTTACGTTTAAACCTAAAAATGCGGTTTACTACTTCCATTTCTCAACCCCTGATCTGGCCAAAAACGCCCAGTACAAAATTTATTTCGGCGGCACCTATTCCGGGGGCAGCTTTACCGGAAATTCGTCGGGTTGGGGGGTATACACCGGCGGCACCTACTCTAATACGGGAGCCACGCTGAAAGCCAGCCCGACAACCTCGTCGTCAGCTACGGTCAATACCATTACGTTCTAAAATAGTCTGCTGCCAGCCCGCAAACTTGCCGGAAGTTTCCGAACTTCCGGCAAGTTTTTTTATTCCCTTACCAATCCCATGACACAAAAAACTGCCATCTTAACCGGCGCCGCCCGTGGTATCGGGCTGGCCACGGCAAAACTCTTTCTGGACAATCAGTGGCAGGTTGCCATGATCGACCGCGACGAAGCCGAACTACATAAAGCAGCCGGTGAACTGCCCGGCACACTGCCTGTCGTCTGCGATGTCTCTGACCCTGCCAGCGTTGATGCCATGATTACCGGCGTTCTGGAACGATTCGGACGTATTGACGCGCTGGTCAACAATGCCGGTGTCGCCTACTTCAAACCGCTCGAAGAAACTGACTTTGCCTGTTGGCGGGAAACGATGAGTACTAACCTTGACGGCATTTTTCTGTGCTCAAAATCAGCTCTTCCCGCTCTGAAAGTAAGCCAGGGGGCTATCGTGAACATTGCCTCTATTTCAGGTCTCCGCGCCAGTACATTGCGGGTTGCCTATGGCACGTCAAAAGCAGCGGTTATTCACCTGACCAAACAGTTTGCCATCGAACTCGGCGACTACGGCATCCGCGTAAACTGTGTGTCGCCCGGCCCGGTGAAGACCAAACTGGCTGCGGCCGTCCATACACCGGAGATTATCAAGGCTTATTACGACGGTATTCCGCTGAACCGCTCAGCGACTGAACAGGAAATTGCCGAAGCCATTTATTTTTTATGTTCGGAGAAAGCCGCCTTTATTACCGGCCAGATGATTGCCGTCGACGGTGGTTTTGATGCTTCTGGTATCGGTTTACCAGCGCTTCGGGCTTACCGGCAGTAACTTCTCTGTCACAACCAGCCTTCCCGTAACTGCCACGGGCGTTCGGGAGGCATCCTGTTTTCTGGCTCTCCCCTGCCCGTATCCGGCAACCACCCGCCTTACTTAGTTTACCAAATCATTACATTTCGTTTACTTTTTTATCTCCGGATTTCACAGTTTAATAACCATTCTCCTGCATCGAAACCCGGACATTTACCCGAGTTTTGCAGCCGGAAACGTACTGCTTACTTTTTCCGGCTATCTCCTGAACCCTTTTATAGCTACTGTCGCTACCCGTTGACTACTGACCGGTAATTGTACCGGGACAATCCGGATTTCATGTAATTTTTCCGGTGACTCCCCAGCCAGTTTCCAGTACAGGTCAGGGCAAATTTGTAACTTAATTCTAAGTAGAAACAATCATAACTTAACTTATTCAGACTATTGGCTACTAATTAATATTACTATATCGTGTTTTTATAGTACTATACTTAAATAAATACACAAAATGGTCAATATTCAATAGTTCTGTCAACCTCTATTAATCTTACCTTGTAATTCATCTTCGCGTATGAAAAAAACAATACTCTTGCTCAGCGGAGTAGCCTGGATGACGGCGTATGTTCCGGTCACCAGGGCAGCTGGTCAGCAGACGCAGCTGGCGTATGAAAAACCAACATCAGCCCGACGGCTACCGAACACGGGCACAACCGCTACGGCTGACATC
>NZ_CAMFHL010000360.1 GCF_945952095.1 uncultured Arsenicibacter sp.
AAAGAAAAACAAACAAAACTACATACTTTCAGGCGACAAATTGAAATGCACCCATCATGAACGTTGTCTTTGTGCGTTTGAGAACAGTTATACTATGGCTGGGTCTTTACTTATTGGTGCTCAGTCACGGTTTCTGCCAGCGTGTTCCATCCGACCGCACCGCGACTACCAAGGCAGTGATGGGCCGGCTAGCCGCCGACCTTCACGCATTAACGGCTAAGAGCTCAGCAAGCTCTGTCTATATCCTGACCAATAAGGATATTTATGAATGCGGGGAAGACCTTTGGTTTAAAGCACATGTACTGCATGCGCAAACGTTCCAACCGGCCGTCAGCGACAGCATTCTCTATCTGACTCTACAGCGATGTGATAGTGACAGCCTATACTGGCAGGAAATGTATCCGGTTACAGACGGCATAGCCACCGGCCACGTTTATCTTGACCTGCACCTGCCGGAGGGCGATTACTGGCTTAAAGGCTATTCCAGCCATTCGGCGGGTTTAACCGGTCCGCTGTTCTACGCGTGCAGAAAAATCAGTATTATCAAAGACCTGGCGTCGCTGCTCAGCCGTTCAAGTAACTCCCCGAGTCAACAGCCGGGATCGACCAAACAGGTGGTTTTCAGCATAATGCCCGAAGGCGGTCAGCTCATTGCCGGACAACACAATACACTAGCTTTTAAGGTAATAGACAAGACTGGTAAGCCGGTAAACTTCCGTGGACAGTTGTTCGAAGATTACCGGCCGCTTGCCGGATTGCAGACGACACACGACGGGATGGGAAAGATAGACCTAATTCCTTCCGCCACAGCCCGTTATTCGGTTAAACCCCTACAACCGGCCATTGATACGCTTTATCCGTTACCGGACGTGCATCAGTCCGGTATGAGTCTGCATATCGTTCATAACAGCCAGGATACATTGGTGGTCAGCGTGATTGCCGCCTCATCGGACCGAAAAGAAACGATTTACGTCCGGCTTCAGGTCCGGGGGCAGGTGCAGGCTATGGCTTCAGCCACTCTGACGGAGCGGGTAACGCTGAAATTTCCCCTTCAGCACATGCCGCAGGGAATTGCCGGATTAACGTTTTTTGATGAACAACTCCGCCCCCATTCAGGCAGGTTGGTTTACCTTAGACACGCAGACCGGTTGTATATTGATTGTCAGCTCAGAAAAGACACCTTTGCGCTTCGGGAAAAAGTTACGCTTTCAATAAAAACAACTGATCAGCATGGCCGCCCCCTTCCGGCGGCAGTCGGCTTGACCGTCTTTGACAACCTATATGAAACCTACGGGCAAACGGCTATTGATACGTATTATTTCCTCACAACCCAACTGCGGGGCACCATCCACAATCCGCACTATTATTTTGACGAAAACAACAGGGACCGCGCAGAAGCACTCGATCTTTTACTACTAACCCAGGGCTGGCACCGATATACCTGGCAGGATGATAACTTACGGGCCGGTAACCGCAGTCCGCTTACCCTTCAGAACCATATTCAGGGAAAACTGCTGCAAACCGGTAAAACCAGAAAAGGCACACCCGCTCAGTCGTTTATCCTTGCTTTTAATAACGCTCAGACCGAAAAGGTAATGATCCCGCTCGAACCGGACGGTTCGTTCCGCATTACCCCCGCTGAATTAAACGGAGGACGCCGGTTGTATCTGAAGCATTTTGGTGATAACAGGCAGTATAAGGTTCAGCTTGAGGCGCCTTTTGCCGCCATTGTACGCACAGCATCCTTTTGGCAACCGGTTTATCCTGCGGTGACGGTACCATCTGCGACAGACCGGTTGACCGGCATTGCCGAAACTGAACGCGCGCGGTATACCCTCAACGAAGTGACCGTCAGAGCAAAAAACACTACAGGCTTTCGCGATAAGTACCTTGGCAGTCTGGACAGCCTAGCCAACCTCGACGGGCCCGCCGACTATGTAGGTATTTGCGGCCTGCTCAACTGCCCGGCTTGTGGCAGTGGCACTAAACCAGTTGAAGGCAAACAATATTCAGAGTATATCGGCAACCGGCGCAACCAGATTACTACGCATCCCTTTGCCTTTTCCGGCAACGAAATGCAGCGCATTACTTATCATTACCGGCATTATTCGGAGGAGGAGCTGCTGGCCAAATTCAATCTGGTAGCTTTACAGGGTTTTTACAGCCATAAAGCCTTTTACGAACCCACCTACGATCAGGTCCCGGAAAGTACGCCCGACAATCGCAATACGTTAACGTGGCAGCCTGTCATCCGGACCAATCAGCACGGAGAAGCGATTGTCTCTTTTTTTACTTCTGATAATCAAGGGCAATATACCGGCTGTATAGAAGGCATTACGAGCGATGGATTAGCGGGAAAAAAGGATTTTTTATTTCAGGTTCAGCGCCGGACTGAGAAATAATCTATTCTGGCGCCGAAAATGATATCGTCGTTTATTTGGTGAAGTCGAGTCGTCGGGCACCTGAACTCCCGGCATAGTTCCGGAAAATCTCTACCATTCTGATCAATTTTATCTATTTTTCAAATAAATCTGAAAATCAATAGGATACCATTATTTATAGACGTAGATTTACTGAAATTAAAAAAGTAAAAATGCAAACAGGTATTGTTAAATTTTTCAATGAACTCAAAGGATTTGGGTTTATTTCGACCCAGGATTCACAATCCGATATCTTCGTTCATATCTCTGGTCTGATTGATCAGATCCGGGAGAACGATCAGGTAAAGTTCAATGTAGTTGAAGGTAAACGCGGCGTCAATGCAGTCGATGTAGAGCTGATCTAAACGTCAGAACCATATATTGATAAACAAAAAAAACATGCTCCAAGGCATGTTTTTTTTGTTTGATTTATTCGCAGTTTGCTTATCCGTCACATGAAGGGCATCTCAGTGTTTCCGGTCGCGGTTTATCGGTACCGGAATCATGACCGGCCGGAAAACCCGGTCAGTCAGCCCCGCCCAATGAACAATCTGAATGCCTAGTCGCCGTACTATATTGTGCAATCCCCTGTATTCATGCATGTTTAGTCATCATTAAAATTGTGAAGATTGCCTTGCTCTGTTGAGCTCATGTAAAGTACGCAGATTATTTCAGTTTACATGCACACCAGATGACTTAAGGTAAATTAAATCCGGTTTTCAATGTCTGGCCGCAGTGCTTATCAACGCCCGAACTGATACAGCACACGGTAGTGTGAATACAGGGCGGAGGCAAAACTCCGGTTTTCGAGATAAGGCAACCCGAATTCCAGGGCGGTTTCCTTAACAATGGCCGTAATGGCCGGATAATGAATATGGCAGACTTTCGGGAACAGGTGATGTTCAATCTGCCGGTTCAGTCCGCCGCAGATAAACGCTGCCAATGAGCTGTCGGGAGCAAAGTTGGCTGTCGTATACAATTGATGGACCGCCCACGACTCCGACATCATTCCCGTGTCGTTGGGCAGCGGGAAATCGGTTCCTTCGACCACGTGCGCCAGCTGAAACACCAATCCTAACACCAGCCCTTCGGCCAGGTGCATGAGTACAAAGCCCGTCAGCAGTTGCCAGAAAGACAGGTCCAGTACCAGGTAAGGAATCACCAGAAACGCGATGTAATACAATGCCTTTCCGACAAACAGATTCACATATTCCCGCCGGGTGTGTTCCGCGTTTTTGTGCTGACCGATTTTGCTTTTAAAGAACTTAACAAAGTCTTTACGGAACACCCATGAGAGGGACGCCAGCGAATACAACGGAATTGTGTAGATGTGCTGAAACCGGTGCCAGGGGTACTTCGGATCATCGGGATTCAGGCGCACCAGCCCCGGTGCGACTTCAATATCCTCATCATGACCGGGAATGTTGGTATAGGTGTGATGCACCACATTGTGGGTGATCTTCCAGACGTAAGGACTGGCACCCAGCAGATAAAAACTATTCCCGAGCAGGCGGTTTACCCAAGGCCGCGATGAAAAAGCGCCATGGACAGCATCGTGAGACACATTAAACCCGATACAGGCCGCAAAAACACCCAGCAACAGGCTTAAGCCAAGCATACCCAACGGCGTGAACTGGTTCGATAATATCAGGGCATACAGCCCGATATACCCTCCTAAAAAAAAACTGGCTTTCGCCCACATTGCTTTATTAGCATAGGGAGAAAGCGCTTGCTGTGTAAAATAGGCATCCACCCGTTCGCGTAACGTGACGAAAAACGGCGAGTTTCCTGCCGGAGTAAATTTAAGTTTTTTTGCCATCGGCATGTTTAATTAACCAATTGACTGACCGGCAGAATCAGACCATACCTGATCATGTACTGTGCAGATTCAACAGGGTATCCGGAACAGTGAAGGGCCGTCAATTGGCTTACGGAACAGGTCAGTCCGGGCCGGAAAATCAGCACTGACGTTATGATTATGGCCAGGTCTTTTCGTAGAGACACAGGCCGTTTCTTATTTCAGAACGCAAATAAACTAAATTAGTTGTATTTTTCCGGTCTTTGAGGCACATTCCGGCTGATTGTTTTTTAGCTGAGCCGGTAAGTAAAACAGTATCAACCGGTCAAAAAAAAAGAGGGAATTGTTTTCCCTCTTTTTCCTGCCTTTCCACCTATCTAGTTAACTCATTCATCTACTAGTTCTTTTCCGGGAGCACGAATCCATGTCGTTGCTCATCTCACAGGGTTCTTAATGGGTTGGGGAGGTTATTTTCTTCCGTTAATAATTGTCCGGTAGCGGGTACCGGTTGTCGGGTCAACGGCCTGATCATCAATGGAAATATTGATTCCGTCGATTGAACCGACTTTCTGCGTACCATAATACATATCGTAGCCGCTGCCTACGGCCTGGAGTTTCACCTGACCCAATGTACTTGTCTCATCCGCCTCACCGGTAATCTTAATGGTTTGCGTCAGAAAGAGCACATTTGCCGAGTCCCGGCGGGCCGTAATAGAACCAGATAACGTTGTTGTACCTGCGGTATAAGGCAGGTTAAACTCATACAGGGTGACGTCTGCGGAATCGGCCCGATAGTACGAAATCGGGTATTCGCCCGCTACCTGCGTCGCTGCGTCAGGTTCAGGATCGTCTTTAGAACAGGCGGCCATCACAAAGGCCAGACATAAACCGAAAAGATAAAGATGCCAGCGCATACATAACAGTTGGTTGATTTACCTGACAGTACGCGGGCTCCCGGCAAACCGTTGCTGTTTGTCAAACTTTTTTTTAATTACGTTACAGTAAAGGGCTTTTTTTTACATAAAAATTA
>NZ_CAMFHL010000361.1 GCF_945952095.1 uncultured Arsenicibacter sp.
CAGTATGCCGATTTTCGCGCCTTTCAGTTTCATGGGGTTTACACAGATACAGGGTTAATGAGAGGAAGGTTACTAAACCGGCGAAAGACAAAGGCTGTTGACAGTCAGTGTCTTCCGCCGGTATGTTGCGGATTAGCGGATCAGACGATCGAGCAGGCTCTGGTCCAGACCTACGTTGTGGTAGTGTTTACGGGCCAGCTCCAGCAGGGTGAAGCCGTCGTCATACGCCACGATTTTGCCGTTGTCGACAGAGTCCAGATAGATCAGACCACCCGAAACGTGGAAGAACGTGATCATAGGCTCCGGCGCGTCAGCCGGTACAACCAGCGTGTGGGCTTCTCCCGGTGGCTCGTAGATAAACGTGCCCGGCGTAGCTACCCAGTCGTGCTCAAGGTAATGCCATGAACCGCGGAGCGTGTAGCCGTAAACGGTACTGATGTGATAATGTGGGTTCAGCATCGCGCCCGGTGCAATTTTCAGGACGTTGGTGAAACCACCCGTACTTACGTTGAAACTGCAGGCCTGAAACCATGCTCCTTCTACGTAAGGAATCCACAGCCGGTCATCATCCAGGTTTGTGTCGGTTGTGTATTCGGTGTGCGTACGCTGCTCGGCTAACAGGCCGTCATTGAACGTGCGAAACGTGTTAATTGGCATTTTTTAACCCTCCGAATTTTAGTTTTAAGATTTGTTAAACCGGTAAAGTAACAAGTATTACTATGCTTGATTGAGTCGTTGTTAAGCCGTTTCTTTCAGGCGTTCGCGCAGCTTATCAGCCATGTGGTGATAGCCGAACGCAACTGCCAGATCGAGCGGGGTACGGCCGTCCTGCCCTTTCAGATCGAGGCGGACATTGGCATCCTCACCGGCACTCATGAGTACCTCAAAGGCCTCCGTATGACCATGCCAGATCGAATCATGCAGGGCTGTATAGCCGTTGTAAGGACCTTGCGCGTTTACTTCCACCAGTCCCTGTTCGAGGAGCAGTTTCAGCGGACCCGGGTGACCGGAGAACGCGGCCTTATGCAATGGCGTGGCTTTCAGGAGATAGTCGACAATTTTCGGGTTGGCACCGGCCTTGATCAGCTCACCGGCGATTTCGGTAAGTCCGCTGAAACAGGCAACCAGGAGCGGGGTCTGCCCGTCGTTGCCGCTGCCGATTACCGGCGATTTTTCGTTGACATCAACCCCCTCAGCGATCAGTTTCCGTACAGCGTCCACGTCGTTGCGCAGAACGGCCTGCATCAGCGGCTGCTGCTGGTTTTGTTCGTCGGCTGCCTGTTTGGCTTCCAGCATCTCGCGGATGTTTTTACCCCAGCTTTCTTCTTCCGGCGTTGTACCACCGGCAGTCCAGCGGGGTTCTTTACCGATAAAGTCGAAGACCGAAGCGCCGTGATGCCCCTTAATGGTGATGGATGCACCCTGATCGAGCAGGAACTTTACCATCGCCGGTTTTTTCGACCAGACGGCATCAATCAGCGGCGTATGGCCAACCGTTGCCGACTGCAGGTTGATAAAGGCACCGGCGCTGAGCAACAACTGTGCGACATCAACCACACCGCTTTGAGCGGCTTTGTGTAGCGGCGAGGCACCAAGGCTGCTGTCAACGGCATGGACATCGGCACCGGCGGCCAGCAGTTTGTCAGTCATCTGTACATAGCCTAAACCGGCAGCCACCATCAGAAGGGTGTAGGGAGTAGGACCGCGGCGGTTCACATCGGCACCGGCCTTGATCAGTTCGGTAGCTGCCGTAAGGTCGTTAGCTTCAACGGCGGCCAGGAGAGCAAGTTCGGGAGATCCGTTTTTGTCGATCGTCTTCATTCGTCAACGGGTATGTATTGTAAGAAGTAAAAGGCTGTATGGGTAATGGTACCGGTTAACACAGTCTGGCGTAAATGCCAGGGCCGCCGGCCGTAAATAGTGTGTTGCTCTGATTTGTATTTATCCGGGTTTCTGAACCGGGTAATAAAAAAAAAGAGAACCTTTTCCGTGGACAGCTTTTGGGGCTGAACCGTGGAAAACGTTCTCTAAACTAGCTAAACCGGCAGTGAAGCGCGGGTATTTGGCCGTAAACGACAGGGGAAGGGGCGCGAACGACTACCTTTTGGGCGTCAACCGAAACCGCGCCGGTCAGCGGAAGCGGAAATGCTGTAAAAAGTCTTCTTTATACGCCCTGCCTAATGGTAAAACCTGACTTTTGATCTGTACTTCATAGTCATTAAAGGACTCAATCTGGGTCAGATTGACGGCGTACGAGCGATGAACCCGTACAAGTGCCTGATCCGAAAGACGTTGCAGCAACACGCCCATGGAGAGGCGTAAAACAAACTTCCGGTCGGAGGTAACCAGGGTCGTATACTTGTCGTCGGCTTCGACGTAGAGCACATCGCTCTGCCGGACGCGGACGAATTGGTAATTTTGCTTGATAAAGATATGGTCGCCTACCTGCAGAATCATCTCGCTGTCTTTGGCAGGGGCCATGGTGATGGCCGGGCGCGGCTTCGGCGCGGCGGCCTGGTCGTGACTGGCCGGTACGAGGTAGGCAAAATTGCTCATCGCAATTTCAATGGCAATCCGGAGACAGTCTGTCGTTATGGGTTTGGTCAGGTACGCGGCGGGTTTGGTCGATTTGGCCATTTCGACGGTTTCGCGGTCAGTCAGTGCCGACAGGTAAATAACGGGAAGTGGTTTAAAGGCCAGAAGCTGCTGTATGGTTTCAACACCGTTCCAGTCGCCGGCCAGATTAATATCGCAGATGACAATATCAGTCTGGTGCTGCTGGTAGAGCGTCAGTGCCTGTCGGCCCGTGGCCGCGGTACCGGTAACCTGATAGCCCTCGGCTTCGAGCCGCGCACACAGGTCCATTGCCAGGATGGCCTCGTCTTCAACAATTAAAATGGATACAGGCATTGAAGGATTCATGGAAAAGAGAGAGGTTATGTGATAATAGTCGTTATGCTGCTTTCGGTATACTCAAACGGAAACAGGTCCCGTTATCGGTAATGATATTCAGGTTCGCGCCAATCTGATTGCCAAGTGCTTTAACAAGTTGTTTTCCAAACGAACCGGCCGGTTTCTGCCACTGACTGATGTCAAAACCTGACCCGTTATCGGCGATCTCCAGCACCAGGGCGGGGTCAGTCTGCAACGCCACCCGCAACGATGGCCGATCGGTGTGCTGGTAGGCATATTTCAGCGAATTGGTAATTAACTCATTCGCAATCAGCCCGATCGGTATCATCAGGTCAACGTCCAGCCATTCGTCGGAAATATCAATCTGTAAGTCGAAGTCATTCGGGGTATACCCGTGTACCCGTAACAGACTTTCGATCAGATTGAGCAGATATTCACGTACATTAATCTGGGTTAATTTATCGGTTTGGTAGAGTTTTTGGTGAATTAAAGACATCGCTTCAATGCGTTGCTGTCCGCGGCGGATGGCCTCTACGGCTTCCTTATCCTGCATCTGGTACGATTGCAGGTTCAGCAGGCCCGACACAATGGCGAGGTTGTTTTTCACCCTGTGGTGCAGTTCCTTCATCAGTAATTCCAGCTGAACGGATTGCTGCTGTAATTTGGCTTTCGTCCGCCGGATCCGCTGGTATTGCCAGCCGAGGCCGCCAAGCGCCATGACCAGTAACAAGGCCCCACCACCTAACAGGGCAAGCTGTCGGGTCTGCGAGTCATTTTCCTGATCCAGTTTCTGGATCTGTTCTTCTTTTTGCCGGGTCTCGTACTGCACCTGTAGTTCGGCGAGTTGCCGGGCTTTGTCGGCCGAGAAAATAGAGTCCTGTAAATGGGTGTACCGCTTGTGATAGGCCAGCGCCCTGGGAAGTTCGCCCGCCTGCTCATAGCTTTCACTCATGGTACTGTAAATCTCCTGAATCCGGTTCATGGCCTTCTGCGCATAAGCCAGTGTCAGTGCCTGATTAAAGGAGGCTTCTGCTTCCGTCAGTTTATGCTGGTAGGCATAAATCCGGCCGGCATTTTCGTAGCTGTAGGTCAGTGACCGCTTGTTGTCGTATTTTTTATTGAGGGCGATGGCTTTCTCCACCCATTTCAGTCCTTCGGCCGGTTTCCCCTGATCAAGCGCAATTTTGGACAGGTTATTGTAATAGGCCGTCAGCTCGTATTCCTTGTCCTTATAACGCTTCAGACCAAGCTCTACGGCTTTCAGGAAATGAAACCGGGCCACATCCAGTTTGCCAAGGCGCTTATAGACCAGACCGATCTGATTATGACTGTCCGGAAGGTAGTCAAGCATGCCTGATTTGATGGCAATTTCCCGCGCTTTTTCATAGTATTTAAGCGCCAGCGGCAGGTTCGACTCCCCTTCGAAAATAATGTAGCCGAGGTTGTTATAGCCCTGATACAGGCCTTTTGGCAGACCCAGCTGCTCCCTTATTTTCAGCGATTTAAGTGTGTATTCCTTTGCTTTTATAAAATTGCCTTCCTGCCGGTAGGTAACACCGATCAGGTTGTAGGCATCACCTTCGGCCTTAAGCATGTGCAGCTCTTTTGCCAGTTCAAGTGACTGTAGCGCGTAGCTGCGGGAGACCTGAAAGTTTGTCAGTTTGTGCGCATTACCCAGTGCGTAGAGGTATTCAAAACGCAGCGAATCGGGTGAAGAATGCGCAAGCAAATCCTTCAGACTATCAATCCTGGCCGCCGGAATCTGAGCCGGAAGCAGGGATACAGTCCATCCATACATGACCCCAATAGCCAGTACTATTTTCCGGGAAGCGTGCATGTTTTAATAAGCGGGGTAGGGATTACGGTATAATAATCTTTCAGTAAGTTAGCGATGCATTCAATTATGTACAACTACCGGTACGTGTCGTTTTGGCTATGTAAGATATCAGGAAATACGCTGTGAACTAAATTAACAAAGGGACAATAAATCATTAAATGATATTAAGTGCTTGTCTGTTAGGTATTTATAGTTGTAACTATTTATAAATATTGGTAAATTTTAATATTTTATTAGATAAGGTCAATGTTAAGCTGTTTGTATTAAAATTATTTAATAGCTGAAAAATTATGAATAATGTTGAAATGATACCAGAAAAAAAGAACGGTAACTTTCAATGAACAAATATGTTAGTATATATACAGTATTCAGAAACGTAGACTTACTGTGTTAACTAGGCTTTAGGATGTGCCTGATCGTAGGTTTTTTTCAACTGTTCCAGGCTGTTGTGCGTATATACCTGTGTAGCGGCCAGACTACTATGACCCAGTAAATCC
>NZ_CAMFHL010000362.1 GCF_945952095.1 uncultured Arsenicibacter sp.
TGCGTATATTTAGTGCTATTTTCACCTATATATATGCGAAACACATTGCCTTTATTTGGTCTGTTGGGTGGTTTATGCATCACAACGTCTGTCGCATTCGCTCAGCAGCCAGGTACTCCATCGTCAACAACTGCCTCACCGGCCGCTTCGGCAACGGCCACCGCAGGCGCTGCTAAAAAAGAAAGCAGCGGCCCTAAACCCTACAAAGATGTAATTCCGGCTACAGCCCAAACCAGCCGGGGTGCGTTCATTACGCACAAAGTCGATGAAAAGTATTTCTTTGAAATTCCGGACTCGCTGATCGGCCGGGAGTTTATGGCCATCACCCGGATCGCAAAGGCACCGACCGGAGCCGGTTATGGCGGCGAACTGGCTAATCGTCAGGTGCTGCGCTGGGAGCGTGGTCCCGAGAAAAAGCTATTTCTGCGCGTAGTCAGCTACCAGAACGTAGGTGCCGATACGCTGCAGCCGATCTATCAGGCTGTTAAGAATTCAAACGTAGAGCCGATTGCGGCGGCGTTTGATCTGAAGTCGATCCGGAAAGATACGTCGGTAGTTATTGAGGTGACGGACTTCTTCAAGTCAGAAAATCAGGTAGTATCGCTTGATCCGCAGACAAAGACCCGCTACCGTCTGATGGCACCGGCAACCGACCGTTCGTTTATTCAGCGGATTCGTTCCTATCCGATCAATACAGAGATTCGGGTGGTAAAAACGTTTAATGCCAGTACTGCACCGGCGATGCCCGGGCCTTCGCCAAGCACGCAGCTCCCCGCTGCGTCGGTGGCCGGTGCCGTAACGATGGAGATTAACACGTCGATGATTCTGTTGCCGAAAAAGCCGATGCGTAAGCGGTATTTTGATAGCCGCGTGGGTTTCTTTGCCAACGGCTATACGGTCTATGACGATGCCTCGCAGCGGACAGAGCAGGAGACTTTTGCCGTTCGCTGGCGGCTGGAGCCTAAATCGGCGGCAGACGCCGATCGCCAGAAGCGCGGCCAGCTGATTGAGCCGGCAAAACCAATTGTGTACTACATCGATCCCGCAACGCCGGTAAAATGGCGGAATGCTCTGAAACAGGGTGTTAACGACTGGCAGGTAGCTTTTGAAAAAGCAGGCTGGAAAAATGCCATCATGGCGAAAGACTGGGATGATAAGGACACGACCATGAGCCTGGAAGATGCCCGTTATTCGGTGATTCGTTATTTCGCGTCGGACATCGAAAATGCCTATGGCCCGAACGTTCATGACCCGCGCACGGGTGAGATTCTGGAAAGCCACATCGGCTGGTACCACAACGTAATGAACCTCCTGCGGAAATGGTACATGGTACAGGGAGCCGCCGTTGATGCCCGTGCCCGCAAACCTAAATTCGATGATGAGCTGATGGCACAGCTGGTGCGATTTGTATCGTCGCACGAAGTTGGTCACACTCTTGGCCTGCGCCACAATTTTGGTTCGAGCCATGCCACGCCGGTTGAAAAACTGCGCGATAAAACCTATATCAAGCAATTCGGTCACACACCGTCGATCATGGACTACGCCCGTTTCAACTACGTAGCGCAGCCGGAAGATGGTATTACGGACCTGTTCCCGCGCATCGGTACCTACGATGTCTGGGCCATTGAATGGGGCTACAAGCCGGTGTATGAGACAAAAACGCCGGAAGAAGACAAGGTAGTGCTGAATAAGTGGGTGAAAAGCCACGAGAACGACGCGAAATACTGGTTTGGTACCGAGATTAACCCGATGGACCCACGCTCACAAAGCGAAGACCTTGGCGATAACGCCATGCTGGCCAGCGAGTACGGGATTAAAAACCTGAAGCGTATTCTGCCGAACCTGCCGCAGTGGACGCGCGAAGATGCCGAAGATTTTGACAAGCTACAGGAAATGTACGGCGAAATCAGCGGTCAGTTCCGCCGGTATATGGGCCACGTGACGAAATACGTGGGTGGTATTTACGAAACGCCGAAAACATTTGACCAGACCGGTGTAGTCTACGAACCAACGCCGAAGAATTTGCAGAAGGATGCGATGGCGTTCCTGAACAAGCAGTTGTTTGAGACACCAACGTGGTTGCTGGATGCGAAGATTATGCCGCTGGTGCGTCCGGATCAGGGCGTTGATTTCATCCGGACGTTGCAGGAAGGTACACTGAACTCGCTGTTTGATGTAGGTCGCCTGAGCCGCCTGATTGAAAACAGCAGCCGCGCCGAGTCGTATGGTCTGGACGAGTTCTTTACCGACGTACAGAGTGGTATCTGGAGCGAACTGCCGGCGAAAAAGGCAATCGACACGTACCGCCGGAACCTGCAGAAAGCCTATGCCGAGAAGCTGATCGGGATGTTGACCAATCCACCGGCAGCGGTCCGGCCGTCGAGTTTCTCGGGTCCTGGTTTCCGTTTTAACTCCGGCCCGTATACCGACGTGCAGAAGTCAGATATTATGTCGGTGACGCGTGCATACCTTGTGCAGCTGCAAAGCGACATCCGTACCGCCTTACCGGCGCAGACCGACAAGATGAGTCGCTACCACCTCGAAGACGTGCTGGTGCGCATCAACCGCGCGCTGGATCCGACACGTTCGGTACCGGAAATCGCTGAGCGGAAATAATACCGTAGAGCCGCAAGATCTTGCGGCTCTTTTTTCATTGATCAGGTAATGTAGAGACGCAATATTTTGCGTCTCTTTTTATTGCAGGTTTATAAATCTATGTCTTTGATCATGCAGTGCTAAGACGCAAAATGTTGCGTCTCTTTAATCACAGGTTTATGAACCTAAGTTTTGATCATGCAGTGCTGAGACGCAAAATGTTGCGTCTCTACGAATCGGCTGACCTGAAAATAGCCCGGGAAAACCTTCACCCTTTTTTCATTTTTACGGATTAGCGTTTACTTTTGCAGACCATTTGATCGGGATGTAGCACAGCCAGGTAGTGTACTTGTATGGGGTGCAAGGGGTCGTGGGTTCGAATCCCGCCATCCCGACATTAATCGTAGAGACGCAATATTTTGTGTCTCTTTTTTTATGGCTACATGTTAATGTGAAAGCTCCCGTTGAACTTTTGTATACCTGTATAGCGTTTAAAAGACGCTACATAGAGTTATGAACTGATCCGGAGGAGGAAAATCAGTAAATTTCGTTGAATATCTTCAATAGGAAAGTAGCAATTATCAAGCTCATAAATCTGATTTCCGACTCCTCATAAGGGATAGACAAAAGAGCTTACAAACTAATGTTTTACATTGGTCTGTAGGCTATTTGCGTCATCCCAAATGCCTACGACCCATAAACCTACTACTATGGGCGAAGCAAATCTACCTCTTCCTACACGCCACTACAAGCGTAGCCAGATTAACCAGTTAAGTTCTGCGTGCACGTTTTTTTATGTTTCTAAAAACAAACGCCGACTATTCGCTGAATCAAATCTGTTTAATAAAATCGAGATATTCAGCTTTGGGGATATTGCTGACTATGTTCCGCGACAGATAAGTATGGCTGACGTCGGTTTAGACGATCTGAAGCTCATATCCTTTTCTGATTTTGAAAAGTATCTGGCACATCTGATTGAAGAAGACGATTCTGATTCTGCATCCCTGACGAAAGTATAAAGTGTGTAAATTTGTAAAACGTGTTACGTTTCTATTAAAGAAGAGTAACACGTTTTACAAATTGTATTATTGCTTAGCGCGTTTTATTTCCTGAAGCAGCTTTTTGTTTTCTGTTTCCAGTTTTTCTAACCGCTGTTTCAGCTGTTGATTCTCTTTATGAGTGTTGATCATGTAAAGGGTAAGCTCTTCGATTTTCTCGAGTAGCTTAGCGCTAAATTGAGAAGGGTCAACACCTTTTTCTGTGACTTCCTGTGCGGATGGAATACCTGGTAAATGTTGTTTCGTTCTGATAAATTGTTCAACTTCTTCCAGCGTAGCGAGGCGGTAGCTGCCTGCGAAAACCCTGTCTGACCATTCATTGGATTCTCCAATACGCATACGATATTTGCTAAGTGTAACTTCCCCTTGTTCATTCACTGTCAGGAAATGATCGTTCCCTTCTTTTCTAAAATCCGAGTTAATGAGGTGAGTAAATTTAAGTTTTCCGCCAGTGCCACGAATATTAATCGTCCCCTTTACGTCTAATGGAAATTGAGGAGCAGTTGTGCCAATACCTACTTTAATTCCTGAGGTGGTGTCGTCTAAAACGATTGCATTACTTACGGAGACTTTTGCATCATATCCAATAGCAGTTGCATTGGTCAGGTTGTCAAAAAGTATATTTGTTAAACTTCCAATTAATGTATTTCTTGATCCTGTCTTATTTACTGCACCTGAATTATTTCCTATAAATACATTTTCCATACCGATAGTACTATTTAGGCCAGAGTACAATCCTATATAAACATTTAAGTTTCCATAGGTATTGGCTAAACCACTGGAGTTACCTAAAAAAATATTATTTTCCCCAGAAATATTAGCATCTCCGGCGATATGACCAACGAACACATTATTATGACCTGTTATATTAGACATACCAACATCCGCTCCAATAAATACATTATGATGACCCGTTGTATTATACTTTCCAGATCTATTACCCAAAAAAGTATTTGACATACCTGTTGTATTCATACGACCACTTTCGCTACCTATTAAAACATTATTATAACCGCTAGTAGTATACTGTCCGCTGAGACAGCCAATAAATGTATTATATGCTCCAGTTCTTAACCCTGTTATAATATTTTCTCCAGCTTTTTCGCCTATCAGTGTGTTGTTCCATCCCGGTGTGGCGGAAAGAGGAGATTGAATCACAAGGTTTTGCTGTGCAACTATAGGGAAACTAATTAGGCTAAATAAAAGAGTAATAATATAAAGAGCTACTTCCATTTTAACGAATTGTGGCTTTAAGAATAAGAACGCGCTCATTTTTAGTAGTTATTTTATTTTGAAATCTTCTTAAAAGAATGTGGTTAGCAAAATATAGTATAACTGATTTAACTCAAAGTAATAATTCAGAATATGTGTGAGAAATGACGCATTGGTTAATCTAACATAAGATAAAATGCGGTTTTACTGATTCGACTCGCTGCCATATAGGTAGTAATCAATACTTAACTCTATAGGAGGCATGCCTTTATAAAATTTCTCCTTTCGGTAAAACCCTCACCTATCCGCCTTATAGACGTGAACGGAATGGCATACCGTTCTACATAGCTGACTGCAAAAACGATCGATG
>NZ_CAMFHL010000363.1 GCF_945952095.1 uncultured Arsenicibacter sp.
CATTGTAGTTGATCGCATTTTCGACCAGCGTCTGGAGTGTCAGTGGCGGCAGCTGCCCGGCTTCCTGCACCGTGCGGTCAACGGCGATCTGTAGCTGAATGGCCTCTCCGTAGCGAACCTGTAACAGGTTATAAAACGAGTTGATAAAGGCAATTTCCTGCCGTACGGAAGTCGTTGGCTTGCTGTTAGCCTGTAGCAGATACCGGTATACCGTACAGAGTTCATCAAGAAACTCCGACGCTTTTTCCGGCTCATCCTCAATCAGGATCGACAGTGAGTTGAGTGAGTTGAACAGGAAGTGTGGATTTACCTGCGCCTTCAGCGTATCATACTGGTGTTGCAGGCTGGCTTTTTTGGCCATTTCGGCCTCAACAAGGGCGGTTTTCAGCCTCGAAAAATAATATAGCACCTCATACGCCACGCCAACCACCAGCAACACCAGGTATCCGCCGATGAGCTGTTGCAGGTACACATCTACCGTAATCGGTACGCCGGCAATGCCCAGTAACCCGAACAGCGACACGATACCAACCTGGGCTGCGGTAACGATCATAAAATAGCCCAGAAATGTGATCAGTATACGCTGTCGTGTCTGATCAATGTGCGTATACCGCAACCGGACGAAGCGCAGCCAGCGGGTAAAGCACTCCCAGATCAGGGAAATATAGACCATACCCCAGAAACTGGTGCGCAGATAAACACCCCAGTCATAGTGGTATTGCTCCAGGTACAGCAGATTGGTCGACAGTTCAACCAACGGTATACCGATTAATCGCAGCCATTTATCGTTCAGCTTTTCCAAGAGTACAGGTTTATGCAAATCCGCGTAATTGGTTAAAAATACACGCTATTACCGGTCCGGACAACCACACTGCTGTTCAGTTGACAAGAACCGGACTTCATCCGTATAAAAGGGCGGTTGGCCCGTAGGAACCTCAGCCGATTTTCGATAATTTTGTTGGCAACAAATCCGGCGTTATCCGGCTAAAGCAACAAGCAGGCCAGCGCTTCTACTTACTGTTTCCCTCTGAATGAAAAACATTGACGTTTGTCTTACTCCGGACTTATTACATCTTCATAAAATTGATAATGCTATTGTTGTCGTAGCGGATGTTTTCCGGGCAACCTCCTGCATGGTTACCGCTTTTGCCCACAATGTTTCGTGCATTGTCCCGGTGGCAACCGTTGAAGAATGCAGAGCGCTGCAGGAGCGTGGTTACCTGGCTGCTGCCGAACGGAATGCCATGAAGGTCGACGGGTTTGACCTCGATAACTCGCCGTTCAGCTACATGGAGAGCTGGATGGAAAATACCAAAGTAGCCATGACAACGACCAACGGCACACTGGCTATCACCAAATCACGGTCGGCAGTGAAAGTACTGGTCGGGTCTTTTCTGAATCTGGGCGCCATTGCCCGTTACCTGCAAACCCAGCCCTACGATGTCATTGTGCTGTGTGCAGGCTGGAAAGGTCGCCCCAACATGGAAGATACCCTGTTTGCCGGTGCGCTGATTGAGCGGCTGAAAGAAAACCACATGATTGCCGAAGACAGCGCCATCATGGCGTGGCGTTTGTACAATCAGGGGAAAAACGACCTGTTAAGCTACCTGGCCAACTCGTCGCACATCCGCCGGCTACAGCGCCTCGGTATCTCCAAAGACATTGCCTATTGCTTACAGCATGACCTCTATGATGTGGTACCGGTTCTGCGCGGCAACACGCTGGTGAATATGGATATCTGACCAGTGGTCTGCGGTTAAAACAAAAAAGCGGCTGACGTTCGGAACGTCAGCCGCTTTTTTGATGCCTTTCCGGCTATATCAGGCCATTTCGGCCACTTGTTGCTCGTGCTGCAGGTAATGCGTTACACCAGCCAATGTCGTTAACTTTGGATAATCTTCATCCGGAATACGCAATCCGAACTCCTGCTCCAGCTGCATGATCAGATCAACCGTATCCAAACTGTCAAGGCCAAGGTCACGGGTAAAATGTACGTTATCAGTTATCGCGTTACGGTTAATCCCGAAGTTGCATAATATGTCAATAATCTTCTCTTTCATAACATTCCCGTTTTTAGTATTTTATTGATGTACCTTCTGAATCTGTAACAGGAAAATGCGGTAGTTTGTTGTACTCTGTTAAGGTATATTTCAGCTTTTTTAACAATTTTTCTTACCCGCATTCTCACTTCCGCAAAATAGTATTCTGCCGGAAACAACGGCGCCGTAACAGCATAACGACAGCGTATACTGTTACGGCTTTACAACCCATCGATTATGTACGCAAACTTACAGGCTCTCGCCCAGTAATCGTTTTAATTCCAGCTGAGATAACAAAATCTGGTACTGAACCGACAATTGTGTCAGACGAGCTTCTTCCACCCCTGTTTCAGCGCTCTCTAATTCAACCGCCGTAATGACTCCGTTTTTCAGCCGGGCCCGTGCAATGTCCAGCGCTTTGCCAGCCTGCAGCAACTGCGTTTCCAGATTCTGAAGCCGTGCCTGATACGCTTTCATATCGGCATTAAGCTGCGCAAGGCTCTGCCTCAGCTGAGCGTTTGCGTTCTCAACCGCATACTTGCTCGCCGTCAGGCTCACCCGTGCGGCTTCCGTTTGCAGCGCATTGCGTTTTCCCGAATAAATCGGCACGACCAGCGACACACCGGCTGCCTGATTGAATTTCGGCGTATTTACGTCAGGAATATAGCCGTTTTTAAAGCCTACGTTACCGCCGAAGCCAAGCGTCGGGCGACCGTTCAGCTCACTGGCCCGGATTTCTGACTCGGCCTGGCGCACACGGTCCTGCGCAATCACCAGTTCCTTATTGCCCGACAGTGCCGCCTGATACTGAGCATCGGCAACGGACAACGGCCCAGTAACGGTACTGAACTGCATGGCATCCGGACCAATTGCCGGCGACGGGTTACCGGTCAGGTAGGTCAGCAGGGCCAGCTGGCGGTCGAGCTGATTCTGAATATCGACCTTGCGGTTTTTGGCGGTTTCCAGCCGGACCTTCTGGGTCAGTACGTCAAACTCCAGTGCATCTCCGTTCCGAAGGCGGTTGACGATGGTCTGGATATTGGCCGATGCCGTCTGGATTACCGAGTCCTGAACGGCCAGACTTTTTTGCAGGAAGCCAATGCCGTAATAGGCCGCTGCCACCTGAAAGCCTAGATTATGCTGCGTCAGTTCTACGTTGTGGCGGGCCAGCAGAATATCATCCTGTGCTTTCCGGATCGCCTCTTTTGTCCGCCCCCAGTCATAGATCGGTACATTGATGCCGATATTGGCGTTTACGTTGTGATGCGGCACAAACTTCAGCGCCACATCCTGACCATTGATCGGGAAGGTCGCCTGCGGCACCGGATTGATGTATTGATAGCTGCCATTGCCCTGAATGGTCGGCAGTAAGGTAGTCCGGACAATATCCCGGCGGATTTCGCCTGCCTTCACCTGCTGCTCCTGTTCCTTGAGGCGGGGAAAGTTGGTGTTTGCCTGCTGCATCAGCGTCCGCAGATCATCCGGTAGCGTCTGGGCGACGGCCGTCTGGGCGACCGCCGTCAGCGAGCTTAGCGCAAACAATACGATTATGTGTATTCGGTTCATAACTTTTGGTTCTGTTTAGTGAGCTGCATCGGCAGCGGCTTTTGCGGCAGCCGGATCCATTTTCCGGTTCTGCAGGAAAAACAACAGGGGAAACGTGACAATAAAAAAGGTACCTGCCAGCCGGAACGTGTCCAGATAGGAAATCATCAGGGCTTGTTTCTGAATAATCAGGTCGAGGTTACGGTAGGCCGCCGTAGCCGCATCAAAGGCATTCATCCCGCGCGACATAAGGCCCTGGGTCAGTGCGTTCAGCCGTTCGGTGGTAAGCATATCACCGGCCTGCACGTGTGACACCAGATCGCTCCGGTGAACAGCAGACCGCTGGGTAATGAACGTGTTCGTCACTGCCACCCCGAATGCCCCGCCCAGTTGCCGGATCATGTTGGTAAAGGCAATGCCCATCGGTAGTTCCTGCGGTTTCAGCGTCGAGATCGACTGGTTGATCAGCGGCGCATTAATCAGCGCCATCCCGACACCGCGGATGAGCAAGGCAATCGTAAACAGGCTCTCGGTAGCATAATCGTTATAGCTCGCCATCATGAAACAGAAGGTAATGAAAGCGATATAACCCAGGCTCACAAAGATCCGCGGCGACACGCCGTTGGCCAGTGCCCGCCCCACGACCGGAAAGACAAAGATCGTAATAAGCCCCCCCGGAATCAGGAGGTTACCGGTTTTGGTTGCCGTGTAGCCGATAATCCGCTGCACAAACAGCGGAAAGAGCATAATCGACGTGAAGAGCCCATAACCGATGATAAACACCAGAATCGACCCGATGGCGAGGTTCCGGTTTTTCAGCACGCGCAGATCGACCACCGGATTTTTGGTTTTCAGTTCCCACCAGATAAACATCGGGATTGAAATTGCCGCCGCAATGGTCAGGATCAGAATAGTATGATCATCGAACCAGTCATCGGCCTCACCCCGCTCCAGCACATATTGCAGACTCCCGACACCAACGGCCAGCAACAGAATCCCCAGCTGGTCGATACTGATTTTGCTGCGGTCGATATTGTGTTCCTGCGGCTGTTTTTCGATGAAGTTAAGGCAGAGGAACGTTGCCAGAATCCCGAACGGCACGTTGATGAAGAACATCCAGCTCCAGTGGTAATTATCGATAATAAAACCACCCAGCGTCGGGCCGAGGGTTGGCCCCATGACAATGCCCATCCCGAAAATTGCCGAAGCAATCGGCCGCTGCTGCGGCGGGAAAGAGTCATACATAATCCCCTGCGAAGTCGAGAGCAGCGCTCCCCCGCCTACCCCCTGCACAAACCGGAAAAAGGTTAAGGTCCAGAGGTCATCCGCAATCCCGCAGGCATACGAAGCAAGGGTAAACAGAATAATGGAAGCGATGTAATAGTTTTTCCGGCCGAAATAGTTC
>NZ_CAMFHL010000364.1 GCF_945952095.1 uncultured Arsenicibacter sp.
CTTCAAACACCACGCAACGATCCGGCGAAACGCCGATCCGGGCGGCAGCGGTAAGGTATATCTCAGGATCCGGCTTTCCGTTCTGAATCATCGACGCATCGACAACCGCGTCGTAATACCGGCGAACGCCGATACCATCCAGGGTAAAGCTGATGTTGCTCACAGGGGCTGAAGTTCCCACGGCCATCCGGACACCATTCGCTTTCAGGTCGTCCAGAAAGGCAACCAGGCCGGTAGTCGGAACCTGATGCGGGCCGTACATCGCGCGATAGATTTCTTCTTTCTCTTCCGTCAGAGCGACGATTTCGTCGGGGGTCAATGCCCGTTTAAACACAAACGGCAGGGATTCTTTAGCTACACGGCCGTTGATGTACCGGGCGTAATCCTCGTGCGTAATGGTATGACCATACCGCGCGGCAAACACCAGCCAGGCGTCTGTATGGTATTGGTGATTATGGATAATAACGCCGTCCATATCGAACAGCGCACCAAAAGGCAAAGCACTCATGTATCAGTGATCAGGAAATGATTAAAACCGGC
Source organism: uncultured Arsenicibacter sp. (assembly GCF_945952095.1). Lineage (GTDB taxonomy): Bacteria > Bacteroidota > Bacteroidia > Cytophagales > Spirosomataceae > Arsenicibacter. Next base: position 541 of record NZ_CAMFHL010000364.1, read on the forward strand.
CTGCAAAGTAACACGGTTTTAACCACAAAGGCATTTCCGGCGGCTAATCTCCTGTTAATGCCCTGATTTGGTCGGGGCTGAGACCGGTCAGTTCCCCAATCGTCTGTTCATCAAGACCCTTATTTTTCATCCGGCGAATCATATCTGCCTGCGCCTTTTGTCTGCCCTCTTCCAGGCCTTCCTTAATCCCCTCGTCCTTTCCTTCCATACGCGCCGTTTCCAGCACACTCAATGCCAGCCGGCTATTATCCAGGTGCCGGTAATAGACAGCACGATCACGCTCGCTGAGCGAATCGATCATCAGTTTACGGCGTACCTCAGACAGTCCTTTTGCCCGGAAATCGTCTCTGATTTCGTTGTTTTTCAGGTAATAAATCCACTCATCCAGCTTATCCTTTGCCACGTCGTTAAAGCGGTTCACTTTCAGGACATAATACTCAGGAAACAACTGAAAAACCGCTTCCTTACTGAATAACTCCTTTTGTTTGGCTGACAGACTCAGTACATCATTGGCATGGATACCCCTGAATTCCGTCTTGCCGTGATACACATAATCCTCACCTTGCCCCAGATCAAAATACACGATATTGACCGAATAGACTTTTTTAATGTCGCTGTATTTCTGCCCCAGCTGAATGTGCTCAGCGGTAGTTTTGGCGACACCGTAGAGCATACGCTGAAAATAGTCCTGCTCGCGGTTATTCTGTATTTCAATGATGATGAGCTCTTTTTTCTCGTTTAACGCTAATACATCAACGCGGTTAAACTTATCGGACTCTGCTTCCTGATTTGACTCAGATTCCAGTATCTGTTCAATGCGGATATCCTCCCGCAATAATTCAGAAAGAAAGCCCTCCAGAATGACGTAGTTTGACTTCTGCCGGAGAAGCCGTTTGATTGCCCAATCGAAGCGGATAAGATGCTGACCTGCCATATGCTGTCAAAACTACTGATTATTCAAAAAACAGCTGATTGAAGTTCATCAGAAACAATTCACTGGTCGAGCGGGTAATGGCGGTGTAAAGCCAGCGGATAAACTCCTGATTCACCTGCCCGTCCGGCAAAAAGCCCTGATCGACAAACACCGCATTCCACTGCCCGCCCTGGGCCTTGTGACAGGTCAGCGCATAAGCGAACTTAACCTGAAGGGCATTCAGGTACGGGTCTTTGCGGATAGCTTCGGCCCGCTCCTTTTTTGATTTTATGTAGAAATAGTCCTTCGACACGCTGTCATACAGCCCGCGTTGTTCCTCTTTTGTCAGAGTCGGGGCAGCAGAATGGAGCGTATCCAGGATAATTTTAGCTTCGAAATCATTCTGCTCCTCAAAATCGACCAGCCGGAGCGTTACGTTCGCAAACCGCAGGCCATGAATTTCTTCGGTTTTCCGGATACGCATCACTTCCACAAACTCGCCGTTAGCCAGAAAGCCCGCCGGTGACTCTTCGTCCAGCGTCGTGTAGTTGTTGCGCGCAATCATCAGCATATCACCCGCATCCAGCTCATCTTCACACTGGTTGATTACCCGCCGCACAAACTGGTTGAACTGACCCGCGACTTTGTTGGAGCGGCATACAATCGCTGTGTTTTCGCGCCCGTATTTACCATAGGCATACCGGATCCCGTCTTCAAGTTTGGCGAGCGGCATTTTATAAATATCGCGGAAGGGCTTCGTTGCCAGCCGGATCGCCAGCGGATCGCCGCTGCCCCGTGTCAGTAACTGGCGCAATTCGGTAGCGTTGTGCAGGATACCCGATGCTTCGTCCTGCCGCATGACCTCGGTCAGTTCCTGTTCCGTAACCACCATATCAAACGTCCGGCGCAGAAACTCGCAATCCAGTGCCGGGCTGATGTCCCGGCCGACCGGCGGCAGCTGGGCCGTGTCGCCGACGATCATCAGTTTATTACCGTCGTTTTCGAAGACATACTCAATCAGGTCGGTCAGCAACCCTTTGCCGCCGAATTCAGCTTCGTCGGAGATCATCGAGGCCTCATCGACAATAAACAGCGTATTCTCGTGGTAGTTTTTCTGCCGCTGGAAACTCAGGTTACCCGACGATGGGTCGGCAACCTGCCGGTAGATTTTCCGGTGAATGGTCTGGGCCGGCTTTTTGGCATAGCCCGACATCACCTTTGCCGCCCGGCCGGTTGGTGCTAACAAAATGGATTTCAACCCGAAACGAGGCAGTACTTTAATGAGTGTACCGATCAATGTGGTCTTCCCGGTACCGGCATATCCGCGCAGGAGAAAGCAGTCGCGGTAGTTCTCAAATTCCTCGGGAGTTATAAACTGACCAATCTGTTCGAAGAACTGTAACTGGCCTGTGGTAGGCGTAAACGGGAAACGTTTGGCCAGTAATGCGGCCGCCGTTTGGGTATCATTCATACCCCTAAATTACAAAAAAAGGGGGAATCAGGGAAGCAGAGAACGGAGAAAATCCCCGTTCTCTCTCCTCCATCGTTACGGCTTCTGATAAACCCGGACATAGTCATACACCACCTCATCGGGCAGTGTCGCCTTGGCCGGATCACCGCCCCAGCCGGTCAGTTCAAGGCTCAGAATGATGTATTCATCGACATTCGATACGGCCGTCGTCGTACGCCAGGTTTCCTTGCCATCTACGTAAAAAACATATTCCTTTTCGGTCCAGAGCAACCCGAACGTATGAAAGCCGGTTTCAATAGACGGTGTGGTCACTTTCTGCCCCGTGGTTTTATGATCGGTTCCGTAGCCGTCCCAATGCAGGTTGTGGTGTACGGTCGTGGGTTCTTTGCGATGATATTCAAAAATATCAATCTCCGTTCCCGACCGCACCGGATCATTGAGGTATTTCCCCAGCGTCGGCGATTGCAGCCAGAACGCAACGTGCGGGCCCGGTTCGTGATTCATCCGCGCCCGGCACTCGTAGTACCCGTATTTGGTTTTGTACGTTTTTTCGGTACCGATCTGCCCGATTTTATACTCGCCGTCGGTCTTCAGTAACTGAATGACCAGATTACCCTTGCCGTCGAGCGAAACTGTTTCTTTGGCCACCCGCCCCAGATTCCGGACAACACCGGCCTGCCGGTATTCCCATTTGGTCAGGTCGAGGGCAGTGCCGTTGAATTCATCCTGCCAGACCCGTTTGTAGCCGTCTTTGGTAAAGGTCTGCGCCAGCGGGCTGTCGTCCGAATCGGGCAGCGACACCGGCTTTGTCTCGCTGCTTTTGGCACACGACCAGCAGAATGCGAGTAAAAAGATAAGTTTTTTCATGTCTTGTAAGAAGCAAAAGGATTAGCCTCCAGGGCGTTTGCACCGTGAATTTTATTTTACCACATAAGCCACATAGAGCACATAAGAGCAAAAAAATCTTTGTTTCTCTGTGTGCCTATGTGGTAAAAATCAATCATCTCTTTTTCAAATAATGCTGGTACCGGTTCAGGGCCTCGACGAAATAGTAGTCAGCATACACCAGCGGAACGTCTTTTTCGACGCCGTGCGGAATGCTGCCCACACAGTGTTTGATCAGGAAATTAGCATTTTCGCCCGGATTCGCCCGATAGTCAGGACCAGCCAGCGAGTGCAGCATCGTGATGGCCGCCTGCCGGTACCGGTCTCCGGCCTTTCCCGTGTAATCGCTCAGCTCAAACAGGGCGGAGGCCGTAATCGCCGCCGCCGACGCATCGCGCAGCGGAGCACTCACCTCTTTCGTGTGTGATTTAATGCCGGGCTCATATCCCGCCTGGCCTATATTGAAATCCCAGAGCGGTATTTTGTCGGCCGGCAAAGTTTGGTTATTCAGGTAGTAGTCCGCCATTTTCCGGGCGGTTTCAAGGTATTTTTTATCCTTTGTTTCGCGGTACATCACCGTATACCCGTAAATGCCCCACGCCTGCCCCCGCGACCAGGTCGAGTTGTCGGCATATCCCTGCGCGGTTTCGCGGCCCTGCACCTTGCCGGTTTCCGGGTCATAACAAACCACATGGTAGCAACTGTAATCGTCACGGATCTGGTTTTTCAGCGCCGTATCGGCGTGTTTGATCGCTATCTCACGGAACGACGGGTCGCCGGTAACTTTTGACGCAAAGAACAGCAGTTCCAGATTCATCATGTTGTCGATGATCACGGGAAAAGTATACGTCGGTTGGCCGTGCCACGACACAAACCTGTTCCAGGATTTGATACTACCCGTTTTCGGGCTGAAACGCGTGCTGAGCGACTTCGCCGCCTGCACCAGAATATCCTTATAGGCCGGATTATTCGTCAGCCGGTACGCATTGCCGTAGCTGCAATACATCATAAAACCGAGGTCGTGGTGCTCGGTGAAGGTTTTCAGCGGCTCCAGTTTTTCCGTCCACTCAACGGCCGCCTTTTTCAGGGTTTCGTCTTTAGTGGCTTCATAGGCTGTCTCTTATACACATCTGACGCTGCCGACGACTCCTTACGTGTA
>NZ_CAMFHL010000365.1 GCF_945952095.1 uncultured Arsenicibacter sp.
AACCACCAGCAACCACCAGCAACCACCAGCAACCACCAGCAACCACCAGCAACCAATTACGCCTTCCCTGAAAGAATCCGGTTCCAGTATAGCCATGGCAGCAGGTACTTTTTGAGCAGCCACATGCTCCAGCGCGGCACTGTCTGGTTGAACGGGAATGTCATTTTTGGTTTGTTGGTATAGTCAAACTCGGCGAGCATCAGCTTGCCGTATTCAGTCGGAATCGGGCAGGCGGTGTAGCCGTCGTATTGTGCTTCGGATTGGGTATGATGCAGGTGGGCCAGAATGTGCTCTACCATAACCGGTGCCTGCTTGCGAATGGCCGCGCCGGTTTTTGACGTAGGGGCGTTACTGACATCGCCACAGGCAAAAATGTTCTCAAAACGGGCGTGCCGGAACGTGAGCTTGTTCACTTCGACCCAGCCAAGAGGCTGAGCCGGATCGGCCAGCGGGCTGTTTTTAATGAAGTCAGGGGCCGATTGCGGAGGCACGATATGGGCCATGTCGAACGAGATGGATTCTTTAACTACGTTGCCGTCTGTATCCTTACTCTCAAAATAAAGGGTATGGTTTGGCCCGTCGACTTCCGTCACGTTTTTGAGGTAATGGGTTTTAATGCGGTAGCGTTTCAGCAACCCTTCGAGAGTAATGGCAAAGTCCTTCACCGCGAAAATTGCCCCGGCACCCGATACATAATGCACTTCGGTTTTGTCGAGAACCCCGTTTTTACGCCAGTAATCGCAGGCAAGATACATGATCTTGTGCGGGGCGCCGCCGCATTTGACCGGTGTTGTCGGATTAGTAAAAACCGCCACGCCACCCTTGAAGTTTTTAATGAGCTCCCAGGTATAAGGTGCAGTAGCAAACGAATAATTGCTTGATACCTGATGGCTGCCGAGCGTTTCTTTAAACCCTTTGATTTTTCCCCAGTCGAGCTGTAGACCCGGTACCACTACAAGCGACTCGTAGGCATAGGTATCGCCGCTTTTGCAGGTCACCTGACTGGCTTCCGGCTGAAACGATGCTACTGCGTCTTTAATCCAGATAGCTCCCTCAGGCATGAAATCGCGTTCCGGTTTTTCAGTCGCCCTGATATCAAATTGTCCGGCACCAACCAGGGTCCACGCTGGCTGGTAGTAATGCTTTTCAGACGGTTCGATAATACCAATAACCAGATTGGACTCTTTACGAAGAAGCTGGGCGGCGACGGATAACCCTGCGTTACCGCCACCTACAATCAGAACATCAAATTTCGTTGCCATGCTCAGGAATAGTTTAATTTATTGGTGAAATTATACTATCTCTAAACGGCACTCAGTGACTTAAATCACATAAGGGTTATTTATTGTTGCTGGTGGTTCTGGTAAACCACCAGCAACCGATTACCGTGTTAGTGCGGCAGTTTGTCGCGCAGCAACCCGTAGGTCCATGTGCCGGCGATGGCGCTCAGGAGCGTGGCAATCACGACAACATAGCCGCTGCCGATCTGGGCAAACAACGGACCCGGGCAGGCGCCCGTAATGGCCCAGCCCAGTCCGAACATCAGTCCCCCGAAAATCTGGCCGCGATTGAATTTCTTCGGGTGGAACTGTACGGTTTCGCCGGATAATGTCTTGATATTGAATTTTTTAATCAGGAACACCGATAGCATGCCTACCACTACGGCCGAACCAATTACGCCGTACATGTGGAAGCTCTGAAGCCGGAACATTTCCTGAATACGGAACCAGGAAATGATTTCAGCTTTCACGAATACAATACCAAACATGATACCGACAACCATGTATTTTACGTTTGAAAAAACGCTTTCTTTTTTAGCCATGTCGTTGGGTGCATCGCACACTATCGGCTCCGGAAATTGTACTTTCTGCATGTCTTGAGGCCTTTAGAACAGGTTGAAAATGTAGGGTAAGATCAGGTGCGTCATCGTGAAGCCGCCGATCATGAAACAACAGGTGGCAATCAGTGACGGCCATTGCAGCGTCGAAAGGCCCATAATAGCGTGTCCCGATGTACAGCCACCGGCCCAGCGCGTGCCGAAGCCGACCATAAAACCGCCGACGATAAAGAAAATAAAGCCTTTCAGTGTGAAGAGGTTCGATGCCTCAAACAGATCAGCCGGCATCAGGCCCGCAAAGTCTTTAATGCCAAGCGCTTTAAGATCAGCCATCGTGTCCGGAGAGAGCACCAGATCATTCGGGTTCGCCAGAAAATTGGTGGCCAGGATGCCGCCGATAAATATCCCGAATACGAAAACCAGGTTCCAGATTTCTTTTTTCCAGTCGTATTTGAAGAACGTAATATCAGCAGGTATACAGGCTGCGCAGATGTGACGCAGCGAGGACGAGATTCCGAATGACTTATTGCCGATCAGCAACAACGTCGGTACGGTGAGGCCGATAAGCGGGCCGGCAACGTACCACGGCCAGGGCTGACGGATTAACTCTAAAAAATCCATAGGAGAGGTTGTTTATTAAAAATGAAAATTGGCTATCGCGTTTAGTTGCGTCATACTTACCTTGTTGATTATAAACCGGTCAGGGTTGACCAGCGTACTGCCCGGTTGCCACCGGACGGGATCTTTCCGGACTAAAAGTAATTGTATGTCAAGTCCTTTCCATAACCCGCTAAACTGATAAGTGGTTCCAAGATTAACCTGTGTGTAAGCGGGAAGACCATACTTGTTAAGCGCATAATTACTCACGTCAGGCAGGTGATAGTAGCCGGTGCCCAGATCGAGTTTCAGGTTCTTAAGCGGCGAGTAGCGCACACTGCCTGTAAAGGCGGTGGTATTGCCGGTACCTTCGTTACGCTCCCGGAGCATAAACGTATAAAAGGGCTCCCGGCCCCATTCGCGGGGCATCAGCAACCGCCCGGCGGCCGTAATGCGGGTAGCGTTCAGGTTAAAAACCCAGTGCGGACTTTGGTATTCGAGTCTGCCGGAAATAAAACCTGCCGTGGCGCCCGGTGTAATGTATGTCTGTGCGAGTACTTCGTTGCCACCCGTATTGACCGCTTGCTCATAGCCGCCCATGACACCGGCCATCCAGTAGGCAGGGCTGGTCCGCGAGGAACGCCATTCGACGTTACCATACATCAGATTTAACACATCTGGCACATAGGTGTTCCAGAGCTGCAGCGAAAGGGGACCTGCCTTTTGGGTCAGACCGGCCTGGAAAATGCCGCTCGTCCGGATATGGCCGGCATACTGCGAGGGTTTGCCATTCAGGTCAACGCCGGCCGGATACTGTCCGAAACTTTCCCCGACCGTAAACCAGCGTACGGTTGATCGCGGCGAAATACCGAAAATATACTCAAGCTGGAAGCGGGTATTTTTCCATTCATTCCATTCCAGCACCGCAGCCTCGGTCAGAGTAGGGCGCATCCGGCCATCCTGCGGATTAATAAACGGTGAGTGCGGAATCTGACGGCCAACGGTCAGTTTAGACTGATGACCAATGTACACACGGGCATATAATTCCTCCAGCCGGTCAAGGTCGCGCCGGTTATTCGGGTCGGCCAGGTCAAACAAACCGACTTCGTAGCGGCTTGGCTGATTGGTTTTCGGGTCGCGGGCGGCCAAGTCCGACGACAGGACATTGAACGTAAAAAAGCCGCTGATACCGAGTTCAACGTGTTTGAAAAGCCGTGGTGTGTGATAGCTGATACCGGCTCCGATGCCGAGCGCATGGAAATCGGTCAGGCCTGGTTTGTTATCAGTAGCCAGAAAATAAGAGCGGACATGACCTGAAAAAAGCCCTTTCTTCAGGAACTGGGCTACCGGTTTTACCGAGTCTGCCGGAGCAGGCTGATCCTCAGGGACTATTCCGTCCGTTCCTGAAGAAAAGCCTGTACCGGCAGCGCTACAGCTCAATAATAAGATTAGAAAGAAATGCTTTAACATGGTGACAGGTTGAATCATTTACCTGACAAAGCTAAACCGGCATTTCCCCGCTTTCCGTGACAATAGTTACAAAAGCTTTGCATTTTGCCACGAAGGCACAAAGAACCAGAGGGGCACAAAGCTTTCGGGTCTTTGTGTTACTTCAGGCCTTTGGGCCTTCGTGGTAAAATCAACGAATTACAATAAAGTAGTCGGGCAAACGTAGTCGGTCAGGGGCAGCTTGCCGGTTTGCTTAATGGCCGTAAAGCCACCGGCTACGTCGATCAGCTTGTCGTAGCCACGAGCTTTCAGGATCGACGCGGCAATCATCGACCGGTAACCACCGGCACAGTGCAGGTAATACGGCTGGTTGCGGTCGAGCCGGGCCATGTTCTGGTTGAGGTTTTCGAGCGGCAGGTTTTCAATGCCCACGACATGCTCAGACAGGTATTCGCTTTGCCGGCGGACATCGAAAACGGGCAGGTTGTTATCGGCGGCATACCGGCCGGCAAACGTTTCGGCCGAAATAGATTCGATGGTGTCGGTGTCACGGCCATCGGCAACCCAGGCCGTAAAGCCGCCTTTCAGGTAACCAATGCAGTTATCATAGCCAACGCGGGCCAGCCGGAGAACCGCTTCTTCTTCGCGGCCTTCGGGCGTAATGAGCAGAACCGGCTGTTTCAGATCGGTGACCAGCGTACCGACCCAGCCCGCAAACTGACCGTCGAGGCCGATGTTGATGCTGTTCGGGATAAAGCCTCTGGCAAATTCCTGCGCACCCCGTACGTCGAGTACCAGCGCTTCTTCTTCGTTAGCAGCGGCGTCAAAGGCGGCCGGCGATAAGGCTTGTGTTCCCTGACGGATAACCTCATCGACAGAACTGTAGCCCATCTTGTTCAGCACCGCATTTTTCGGGAAATACTGCGGTGGTGTTGTCAGACCGGTGGTTACCTCTTTGATAAATTCTTCTTTTGTTTGGGCCCGCAAGGCGTAGTTAAACAGCTTCTGATTGCCAAGGGTATCGGTGGTTTCCTTGCTCATGTTCTTGCCGCAGGCCGATCCGGCACCGTGGCCCGGATA
>NZ_CAMFHL010000366.1 GCF_945952095.1 uncultured Arsenicibacter sp.
ATGCACAGCCCATCGAGCTGGCCAAAAGGCTTTTTGAACACATTATCCAGCAGGATAAACAGCCAACGGCAGCAGCACTGAAATTTGTAAAAGCCGAAATTCAGGAGCAGTTTATCTGATTTTTCTCCGGAGATTATTTCTGACAGGATTACAGGATAAACAGGATAATGCTGTAAGCACGCAACAATCCTGTTCATCCTGTAATCCTGTCGTTATTTATATGCTACCCCGCGATTCAGTTGCCAAAGACTTCGCGGGAGATCGTCATGGCCTCTGTGAAAGCCGCCATATTGAGATCCGGTAACAGCTCATGCTTTTGCAATACCGGCAAAATGCCTTCTGTCGGCAGGTTTCCCGTCAGGTCGTCGGCCGCCATCGGGCAGCCACCAAATCCCCGCAACGCCCCGTCGATCCGCCGGACACCCGACCGGATAACGGCCTCAACCTTGGCCTCAACGTCGCCCGGAAGCGCGTGCAGGTGTGCTCCGAACTCCACAGCCGGATGCTGTGCGATCAGGTGAGTAAATAAACGGTCAATGGCCTGAGGCGTTGCCGTACCGACCGTATCCGACGGGGCAATGATCCGGATGCCCAGGTCTGCCAGCTGCTGCGTGAACATACTGACTACCTCCGGACTGTACGGGTCGCCGTATGGATTGCCGAACCCCATCGACAGATAAATGACCAGCTCTTTCTGCACCTCCGAGCACAGTTTCTGCATCGTTGCCACCTCCGCCAAGGCCTGTGCGATGGATTTATTCGTGTTGCGCTGCTGAAAAGTTTCGGATACCGACAACGGGAAGCCCAGATAATGCACCCCTTCTGAGGCCAGTGCCTGTTCTGCCCCGCGCAGGTTAGCCACAATGGCCAGCAGCTTCGTTCTAGTCGATGACAGGTCAAGTCCGGCCAGCACATCAGCCGTATCAGCCATCTGCGGAACAGCTTTCGGAGAGACAAAACTGCCGAAATCCAGGGTATCAAACCCAACCCGCAGCAATGCGTTCAGGTACTCAATTTTCAGTGTAGCAGGTACTGTATGCGTCAGGCCCTGCATGGCATCGCGCGGGCACTCAATGAGTTTCATGAATCGTAGGGGTTACCTTTTTGGTGAAAACGCATTAAAGGCAGATTCAGTTTACTGAAATGTGTGCTGCCAGCGTTTCTATGAACCGAACCACATCCCGATTAATTCTGTTTTACAATAGGGCGTGGACTGTATACACCCCCTTCCACTTTAATTGTTCATTCATTACGAATGCTTTACCCGAATACCCTCGAACAAAAATTAGGTTTCGATAAAATACGCGAACTTTTGAAGCAAGCCTGTGTCAGCACGCTGGGTCAGGACTATGTGGATAAAATCCGCTTCACGGATAACCATCAACTCATCGATAAACTGCTCCGGCAAACGGCTGAATTTAAACAGATCGTTCAGTTCGAACCGGATTTTCCGTCATCGAATTACATCGACGTACGGGAGCAGTTGAAAAAGGCCCGTATTGAAGGACTGGCGCTGACAGAGGAAGAGTTTTTTGACCTGAAACTGTCTTTACGGACAATTCAGGATTGTCTGCGTTTTCTGGAGAAGCGCTCAGAAAAAAACGAGTACCCGTTTCTGCGGGAGCTGGCGGGACCGGTTACGGTCAACAAAGCGGTCAGCGAAGCCATTGAACGCGTTATTGACGATCGGGGGCATGTGCGTGATTCTGCATCTCCGGAGCTTGCACGCATCCGCCGGCAGATTATTGCGGAACAGAATAACCTGCGTAAGCAACTGGACAGTATGCTGCGCATGGCCCGCAACAACGGCTGGATTCCGGATGACCTCAGCCTCACGGTACGCGGTGGCCGGCTGGTAATCCCGATTGCGGCCGAACACAAACGCAAAATCAAAGGGTTTGTGCATGATGAATCTTCGACCGGGCAAACAGTGTACCTCGAACCGGCCGAAGTGTTCGAAGCCAACAACGAAATCCGCGAGCTCGAATACGAAGAGCGCCGCGAAGTATTCCGGATTTTACAAACCCTGACCGATCAGCTCCGCCCCCATCTGGAAGACCTGAAGAAAGCCGTTAACTTTCTGGCGATGATTGATTTTATCCGCGCGAAAGCACGGCTGGCCAATCAGTTAGATGCCGGTATGCCGAAGGTACACAACCGCCCGTTTGTTAACTGGACGGCAGCCCGTCACCCGTTGCTGCACCTCTCGTTTCAGAAACAGGGCAAAAGCGTGGTGCCGCTTCAGGTACGGCTCGACGAGAAACAACGGATTCTGATTATCTCCGGCCCTAACGCAGGGGGTAAGTCGGTGGCGCTGAAGACCATCGGACTGGTACAGTTTATGCTGCAATGCGGGCTGCTGGTGCCGATGAATGACTTCTCGGAAATGGGCGTATTCCAGAATCTGTTTATCGACATCGGCGATGAGCAGTCTCTTGAAAATGACCTGAGTACCTACAGCTCTCACCTGACGGCTATGAAGCAGTTCCTGATTGGTGCCAATAAGCGTTCGCTCTTCCTGATCGACGAATTTGGTACCGGTACGGAGCCGGGGCTTGGCGGGGCAATTGCTGAAGCCATTCTGGAAGACCTTAACAAGTCGGGAGCGTATGGAGTCATTAACACTCACTATACCAACCTGAAAGTATTTGCGGATAAAACGGATGGCCTCATTAACGGCGCCATGCGTTTTGACGGTGAGCACCTCGAACCGCTTTATGAACTTGAAATGGGTCGCCCCGGCAGCTCGTTTGCTTTTGAAATTTCCCGTAAGATCGGTTTGCCGAAAGGTGTAATCGACCGCGCCAAGGAAAAACTTGGTTCGCAGCAGGTTAATTTCGAAAAACTGTTGAAGGAGCTTGATATTGAAAAGCGTGTGTTTGCCGAGAAAAACATGGAGATCGGGATTAATCAGCGTAAAGTAGCCCAACAACTGGCCGAATACACCGCGCTGAAAACCCGTCTGGAGAATGAGCAAAAGCAGCTGATTAACGAAGCGAAACAGAAAGCGAAATCACTGGTACAGGAGGCGAATCAGCGGATTGAAAACACCATCCGCGAGATTAAGGAAAATAAGGCCGAAAAAGAAGCGACCAAAGCCGTCCGGCAGCAGCTGGAACAGTTTGAAACGAAGGAGCTGAAACCGGAAGTAATTGCCGATACAAAGCCCAAAGAGGAGTATGAACTGGCGGAAGGGACGATTGAGGCTGGCAACTACGTCCGGATTAAAGGACAGACGGCCGTCGGTCAGGTGCTGGCCATCCGCGGTAAGGATGCCGAAATCGGTATCGGCGATTTGAAATCGAATATTAAGCTGAACCGCCTCGAAAAGCTCAGTAAAAAAGCCTATAAAGAGGCTACCGGCGAAGAGAACAAACCACGGATGCAGGGTGTCGATATGAACGAGAAGATGATGAACTTCAGCTTCAACCTCGACATCCGCGGCAAACGCGGCGAAGAAGCCCTCGGCGTGGTGGATCAGTTTATGAACGACGCCCTGATGCTGGGCTATCCCGAACTACGGATCGTTCACGGTAAGGGCGACGGTATCCTGCGAACGCTCGTCCGGAATCACCTGCGGACCTACAGGGAAGTCGCCCGCATGGCCGACGAACACGTGGACCGCGGCGGAACCGGCGTGACGGTCGTACAAATGCGATAAACACAAACAGAACGGTGGTACAGCGACAGGTTGTGCCACCTTTTTTTTATACAACAAAAAACGCTATGGAATACAGACACTTAGGAGGCTCCGGCCTTCAGGTACCGGTACTCAGCTTCGGAACGGCAACATTCGGCGGCGGAAATTCATTTTTCAAAGCCTGGGGCAGCACACAGGTTGATGAAGCTACCCGGCTCGTAGACATTTGTCTGGATGCCGGTCTCAATCTGTTTGATACCGCCGATGTATACTCGCAGGGGCTGTCCGAAGAAATTCTCGGCAAAGCCATTACCGGCAAACGGGACCGGCTACTGCTTTCGACCAAAGCCACGTTCACATTCGGCGAAGGGCCGAATAATCAGGGATCTTCGCGTTTTCATCTGCTGCGGCAGGTCGAAAGCAGCCTGAAGCGCCTCGGCACTGATTACATCGACATTTTCCACATGCACGGTTTCGATGGCGTTACGCCCGTTGACGAAACATTACGGACACTGGATGATCTGGTCCAAAGCGGTAAAATCCGGTACCTGGCCGCGTCAAACTATTCGGGCTGGCACCTGATGAAAGCCCTCGGTATCTCCGAAAAATACGGCTGGAACCGCTATGTAGCCCATCAGGTATACTACTCCCTGCTGAACCGTGAGTATGAATGGGAACTGATGCCGCTGGGTCTCGACCAGAAGGTGGGCGCTATTGTGTGGTCGCCACTGGCAGCGGGTATGCTGGGCGGTAAGTACCGGCGCCATCAGCCGGTTCCCGCAGACAGTCGTGTGGCGCAGGGAGGCAGCCCGATTCCGGCAGCGGTGGTTGATAACGAACGTTTGTACGCGATCATGGATGTACTGGACACGCTTGCGGAAGAAACCGGCAAAACCGTGGCACAGGTGGCGCTGAACTGGGTACTGCAACGGCCGACCGTATCGAGCATTATTATCGGTGCCCGTAATGAAGAACAGTTACGGCAAAATCTTGGCGTTGTGGGCTGGACCCTGACAACCGAACAGGTTAAACAGCTTGATCAGGCAAGTGATACGGCCCCGATCTACCCCTACTGGCACCAGCGGCAGAACCTGACGCTCAACCCGCCGCCTTCATTCTACTAATCCGAACCGCAGAAGTTACCATCGGGGTAGCTTCTGCGGCTATTACCTTCTTGCAGGCATAGTCATGTTACCCCTCATCAGGGAAGGGGTCAGGCGGAGGTATAGTTCGCCCGAAAGCGGTGAGTTGCCGTAAAACGCCCATAAAGCCGGATCAATCTGATAGCCTGTGGCC
>NZ_CAMFHL010000367.1 GCF_945952095.1 uncultured Arsenicibacter sp.
ATGATTTTGCCTCATGGTTTTCCATGTTTTTGCGGGCAAATACGTGATCGGGAAGGGCCGCCTGCACACCGGGTGTCGTGTGGTCAGGGAGGCGGGGGGATCGGGAGGGGGAGAATGACCGGCCACGCCGGTAGTCAGGGACGTCTGCATCACGGGGTATGTCTGGTTGCGGAATCAAACATACGGGTGCAAAATCGCCCGGTATTGTAAAAATGCGACATCCGGTCCTGGTCAGCAGTCCGGATGTCGCAGGGGGTATTTAGTCATTGGCCAGCACGCGCACCGGCCCGAGCAATCCCGACGGCATCGGCTCCCAGCGGGCCGCATCGAACGGCTTGTAGGTAATGTCGACAATGTTGATGTCGTAAAACTTCTTCCAGGCCGGTTGCTGTTTGTCGCGCAGGCGCATGTAATTGGCTGACAGGTTGGTCACCTCAATCGTCAGCTGGTTACCGGTCTGTTTCAGCCAGCCCGCCGGTATTTCCAGCTCAAACGGAATCGACCAGGCAAGACCGGCGTCGTGGCCGTTGATCCGGACGCGGGCCGTTTCGCGGACATCGCCCAGATCAAGGCGATAGGTCGTTTTGGCCTGCGGCGCGGCGGGCAGGTCAAACGTGGTGGTATACATCGCCTTGCCGGAAAAATAAACCGCCGAGTCGCCGAGGGCCGGCCATGACGTCAGCTGCGCCAGCGTACGCGTCCCCGACAGCGCCGGTTTGCCCGCACCGAACGACAGTGACCACGGGCCACTCAGCTGCATCAGCGGACGGAAGGTGGTGGTTTTCTGTACTTTCGGCACAATGGAGGGCGAACCCCACGCATCTGAACTCACCAGGCTGCTCAGAAAACACGACTGCCCGGACAACAGCCGCAGCCAGACCTCGTCGCTGCCATCTGTTTTTTTGCGGGTAATCAGCATTTCGGTTTTGTTGGTCAGCGGATCAAACCGCTGCGACACCGGCCGGTTCACCGTTACCCATCCCTCCGTAAACCGGTTGCTCAGGTTAGCGACGAAATACAGGGCCGCGTCATCGGCTTTTTTCCGGATAAACGACAGGCCGTTCGCCCCTAACGCTTCCGGCAGCACCTTTAACCCCGTCAGCATGGCCGGTACATCGGCAGCCACCCGAACGCCCGGCCGTTTGGCCAATGCCTGCCCTTTTGTTTTGACCGACGCATTCCGGCGGGCCGCATCGCGGAAACCCGGTGCCAGTTGCGGCAGGTTTTTCTCAAAAACAATCGTGGCCCCCTGCCCTGCCAGCCGCGCCAGCTGCTGGATGGTGCCTTCGGGCATATACCGGCAGTCGGGCACCACAATTACCCGATAGCTGCCGCCTTTCGACACAATCCGGCCGTTGACAACCCGTAGATCCGTCAGCTGTGCATCCGAAACGGCATCGAACGTAAAGCCCTGCTGCCGGAATTGCTCACACAGTTTGCCGAACGGCTGCGGCGACAGCCACCGCTCCACATGGTGTACGTCCAGCTGCTGAATGCCGCCCTGCGACTTGCCCGGCAGCGCCCAGATGTCCTGCATCGGGAAATACACCAGCAGATCGTTGTCGGGCCGGCTCGACTGTAACCGCGCCTGCGAACGCTCCACATAGGCATTCAGTTCGGGGTATTCGTTCCAGAAGTGGGTCGAGGGGCTGTAGTTGGTCGAGGCGTAGAAAAGCCAGCCCGGCCACGCCTCACCGGGCGGCGAATAGGTGGTGCCGTGGTAAAAAATATGGTTGATCCCCGCCGTAAACAGCTCGTCGATCTGCGGTTTTATCTGCGACAGCGACACCTTGAAGTGGTTGGCCAGCCAGGTCGTGGTTTCGGAGCTGACCAGCGGCTTGCCCAGCAGGTGCGCGGGCGACGACGCCAGTTTCATGGCCAGTACGCTGGGGTTGCCGAAGCGGTCGGGTTCGTAATCGGGATCAACCCGCAGACCGGGAATCGGGAATTTGCTGGTACCGAACGATTCGGTCTCCGGAATATCGGCCAGAGCATACAGATCCAGCAGGTTGCCCGGCGAGCCGTGGGCCTGATTGCGGGTCAGGTAGCCATTGCGGCGTGCCCAGCCGGTCCAGGTCGTGGTAAACTGATCGAGCAACAGCTCGGCAATGGTCTGGTAGTAATCCTGTCGCACCCGCACGCTGGCCTCGGCCATGGTCGTATCCAGAAACGCAGCTTGCTGGCTGTTGAGGTCGTAGCCGCGCCGCTTCCGGAACTCGGGCAGAAACTGGTCGGTCCAGTTGGCGCCGTAGATTTCGTAGGAGTCGTTATACATGGCCCGCGGCTTTTCGGCCAGCGGAATCAGGGTCGAGTCGAAGCGGGTCAGGTACTGCCGCACCGCCTGTTTGTCGAACGGATCAACCACGAGACCTGCCCCGCCGGGTGCCGGGCGTTTCACCTGCTGCCGGGTGGGTACGCTGGTCAGTTTGCCATCGGCCAGCTTCCACTGCTTCGCCCCCATCGCCGGTGTCACGTTGGGCCCGCCGAACGGCCAGCCGGTCCCCGTGGTCAGGTCAACACCAAGGCGTAAGCGTTTGGCTTCCTGCACCGTAAACTGAAAATAGGCCAGCCACTCCGGCCCGAGAAACGGCTTAAACTGGTTTTCGTAGCCTTTTACCCCGTAAATCGGAATGATGTGTACGCCACCCAGACCCGCTTTGGCAAACTGTTCGAGCTGGCTGGTAATGCCCTCGCGGGTGACGCCGCTGCCCATCCACCACCAGTAGGTCCACGGTTTGGCCGTGTTCAGCGGCTGCGCCGTCAGGGGTTGGGTAAAGGGTCGCACAAACGCAAACCCCGCTAGAAGCAGGAAAAGAACAGCCTTTTTTCGGATTCGGGTCGTAACCATGGCAATCGCCTGATGAAGATGGGTTAATTGAAAATTTGTGTAAACATAATGCAATACGGAGGTCGAACTGTTATGCAGTTTCATGTACATCGCCGGGCAGTGTTACTGACACAAAAATCAAAATTTAATATATTTCTAAGCCGCTGAGTATGTTTGATCTACTCACAACTCTATATTCTTGTAGCACAGTCAACCCTAACCTTACTACTATGGATTATTATACCGAACGAAAAACGGAGGAAGAACAAGCCCCCGAAAAACGCTCCCAGCGCTATGCGCTGCTGGCCCTGCTGCTCCTCCTGCTCGGCTCCCTCGGCTGGGGCATTTACCACTGGAACCAGGGCACCGAACTGAAAGCGGCCAACAACATCCTGACCAAACAGGCCGACTCATTGCTGACCACGAAAAAGACGCTGGAGCAGGAAGTCAGGACCATCTCCGGTCAGCTGGAAACGGTGCGGGACGAAAACAAATCGCTGAACGAGAACCTTGCCGGTCTGACCAATACGCTGGCCGAAAAAGACCGCGTGCTGACGCGGCTGAAAAAGGAAAACAACTCGCTGGGTTCGCTGAAAAAGCAGGTAAGCGAATTGCGGAAACTGCGGGCAGCGCTGGCCGGACAGCTCAATACCCTGACAAATGATAATCAGCGGCTCGCCAGTGAAAACCAGCAGCTCCGCGAGAAAAACGACGCGTTGCTGGTCGAAAATCAGATCCTGAAAAGCAAACCGGAGAAGGTCGAAGAAAAGCCGAAAGCACCCGTGTTGCGGGCCAATTCCCTGCGCGTCGAAGTCATCCGCCGCCGCGACAAGCTAACGGTAAAGGCCCGCCGCGTGCGCAAAATTGCGGTTATTGTTGACCTTCCCGACGAACTGGCAGACGCATCGGCTGGCAAACAGACGATTTATGTCAGCCTGAAAGATATGGCCCAGCGTCCGCTGAAAGCCGAGGACAGCCGGCAAGTGACGGTCGATGCCCCGGGGATCATGAACCCCGTCACCGTCCACATGAGCCAGGTGGTTGACGTCTCGAAAGCGGGTAAGCGGCTAACGTTCCCCTATGAGTTGAGCGAACGCCTGAAGTCAGGCATTTATTCGGCCGAGCTCTTCACAGACAAGGCCTTTCTGGGCCGAGTCGAGTTCCGGTTGCAGTAACGGTCGCGGGCCTCTCCAGTTGGGGAGGCCCGGATTTTTTGGAGGGGGGGTGAGACATTTACGCGACACACACTGAGTTTGAAGAATATCAAAAGACCGCTGGACGGGCTATAAAAGTTATGTGCATTTTGTATTGTTAGTAAAGCAGTAAACTTGCTAACAATACAGAATACGCTATTCGTATTTTGTATTGTACAAGCTAACTACCTAAAGCCAAACAGACCTCATCCACCTCTATATCAGTCGTTTGTGTGGCAAATAAGTTGAATTCTTGGAGAACTTTGACAATTTCTTACTTTTGTCTTAGATAGGCACAAGTTGCGTCTATTTGGGAGTTAGCTGCTATTATGAAAAGACGATACGACATAGCAAAGGACGAATTCGAAACTGAAGACGATGACGGCAGACATCGACTTGTTTACGCATATTTTGGACTTGCCATTTACATTGGACAGTGTTTAGAAGAGACATTTTCAATTATGCTCTGGACAGACAGAATATTTAAGAAAAAAGTCAAGACCAATGCAGAAGTAAATGAAATTATTGACGCTATTGAGAACTCCAAAAAGACAATGGGAAATTTCATAAATGAAGTCAAACAAAGCTACAATTTGACGACTTCAATTGTTGACCAACTTGATAAAATACTTGACACGAGAAATTATTTGGCTCACAAATATTTTAAACTCCACATTGCGAAATTTAACTCTACCGTTGGACAACTTGAAATGATTAAATATTTCTGCGACTTCATTGACGACTCAAAACAATTAGACGAACAGTTAAAAGATTATTATACAAAATACACGGACAGACGGGTGCATTTCAATTTGTCGCCTGAAAGTATGTAGTTTTGTTTGTTTTTCTTTGA
>NZ_CAMFHL010000368.1 GCF_945952095.1 uncultured Arsenicibacter sp.
GGCCTTAACTTGTTTATATCACGCCCCGTATTTCATCTAGCAGGGCATCCAGATCGCCGGTTGTGGTAAGCGGGTTCATGATCGAAATTCGCAGATAAAGATTGCCGTTCAGAGTTGTCTGGACGATGTAAAAACGGCCTTCTTCCAACAGACGTTGCCGGATACGACTGTTCAGTTCATTTCCATCAACCTCACCGTTTTGCGGCTGATAGCGGAAACAGACGATGTTGCTTTCGGGCCGGAGGGCGAGCGTAAAGTCAGGCGCTTTCGTTACTGCGTCAGCAAAGTAGGCTGCCAGCGCATGCAGACGCTCTATGTTTTCAGCCAGTATCTGTTCGCCGTACGTTTTCAGAACGGCATAAATCTTGACGCTCATCATCAGCTTCGTACATTCAAACGTACGCTTGCCGGAATTAAACCAGTCTGTTGACTGCTGATCGGCCCACAGGTATTGTGCCTGCTGATGGAAGGTTTTAAACGCGTCGTCGTTCCGGCGGAAGATCACCGATGTGGCCAGGGCGGGTACCATCAGCATCTTGTGCCAGTCGACCACGACCGAGTCAGCGCGTTCGATCCCGCTGACCAGATGCCGGTAGGTATCCGAGAACACAACGGCCCCGCCGTGGGCCCCGTCGGCGTGAAGCCACAACCGGTGTTGTTCGCAGAAATCAGCAATGGCCGGAAGGGAGTCATAGGCACCGGTAGAGGTAGAGCAAACGCTCGCGACAACCGCAAACACCCTGAAACCGCGCGCCCGTGCCTGCTCCAGATACGCCTCCAGAAGTTCTGCACGCAGCTGAAACCGGTTATTGACCGGAATTTTAATGATACCGTCAGCGCCGAGCCCCATGATACGGGCAGCACGATCGACGCAGTAGTGTGCTTCTTCAGACACCATAACCGCCAGTTTTTCCTGCGTCCCATCCTGCCATAGGTCGGGGGCCTGAACGGCGCGGGCGGCCAGCAGGGCCGTGAGGGTTGCCAGCGTACCACCTGATGTCAGGAGTCCGGATGACGTCTGAGGATCGAAGCCGATGCGTTGGGCCAGTAATTCAGAAACGATGCGTTCCAGCGGATTGGAGACGAGGCCCATTTCGTAGACGGCCATACCGTTATTAAGCAAACCCGACAACAGGCCGGCCAGGGCTGCAACCGGTAGCGGCGGCGATACCTGATGTCCCATGTATCGCGGGTGATGCAGGTGGGTTGACCGCTTGATAACGTCTTCAAAAAAAGCGTTCAGGTCGCCGGTTCCGGCTTCAAAATCAGCTTGCCAGTATTGGTAACTGTCATCTGGCGACTGATACGGGATGACTGTCTGAGTGCTCTGGTCCTGAGTGGATTGCAGGTAATCCGCCAGCTGATCAACAAGCGCGTGGGCTTGCCGGCGGAAGGCGTCTGCGGAGTAGGCAGTGCTTAGAAGATCCATGGGTTGTTGTACGGTCCGGTTGTCAGGATAAAAGTAGTATCCTGTTGCTCTTGCTCAAAACAATGCCGGCATAAATAGGATTCTGACCGCAGGGTTTGATTCGGTTGATTAAATCGATATGTTTGATAGACGGCAATGAGCGGGTGCTTATTGCCGTTTACTTTATATACACGATTGTTCAATCCTCTAAATGAGCCTGCATGAAGCAACTTGGAACGATTCACGACCCAACCTTCTCCCCGAAACCGCATACTGCCATTGACCGCTTTTTTCTCCGCTTTATTAAAGACGAACGTGACTTGCCCTTTGCCTACCTGATGGTGAAACTCACGTTCACGATCATTCCGCTGGCCGTTCTGCTGTTTATGCCGTTCGTTACCGGCTGGGTGTGGGCACTGCTGGCAACGGGTTATCTGGTGCTGAATAACCTGGTTTTCAAAGGTCCTTATGGGTTAATGTTACATTGTAGCAGCCACCGTCCGTTGTTTAAACCGGAGTATAAGTGGATGACCTACCATCTGACCTGGATTATCAGCCCGTTTTTCGGGCAGACTCCCGAAACGTATTTCAGTCACCATATCGGTATGCACCATCCCGAAAACAACATTGATCCGGACGAGAGCAGCACGATGGCTTATCAGCGTGACAGTTTCCGCAGCTTCATGGCTTATTTTACCGATTTCTTCTTTTTTGGTATTCCGGAGCTGGTTACCTATCTGAAAAAGAAAAACCGCATACGGTTAGTTTACAGGGCGTTATTGGGTGAATTCAGCTTTCTGGCTATGGTTGCGGCGCTTTGCTTTGTCAATCTGGCAGCAACCGTTGTCGTGTTTATCGTTCCATTCCTGATTTACCGGTTTGTGGCCATGTTGGGGAATTTCACTCAGCATGCCTTTGTGGATGCCAGCGATCCGGATAACCCGTACCGCAACAGCATCACTTGCATCAATGTCAAGTACAACCATAAATGCTGGAACGATGGTTACCACATCAGCCATCATTACCGGCCGGCAATGCACTGGACGGAGCACCCGACTTTTTTCCTGAAGACAATAGATAAATATGCACAGAATCAGGCTATTGTGTTCGATGGTCTGGACTTTCTGAAGGTATTCTACTACCTCATGAACAAGCGCTATGATGTACTGGTCCGGCACATGGTAAATATTAACGGAGCGTTCCGCGATGACGAAGAGGCCATTGCCGTAATGCGGGCGCGGACGCAGCGGATTGTACCGGTTGCCGTGCCAAAAAGCCTGGAACTGGCGTAAAGGGCGTAGGGCCGGCAGCGTAGGGCCGGGAGCTTAGAGCGTAGGAGGTCGTGCTCCTTGCCCTAGGCTCCCGGCCCTTTGCTATTCGCCCCTAAAGCTCTCTTTTCCGAACATTCACCTGTACGAGAGGTTGTAAAGCCATTTATAAAAACGTTATGAATCATGGCTTTAAATCTTTTGACCTATTTACGCGAACAGTTTCCGCCGACGGTTATTGATCAGATCAGCCGTCAACTGAATGAATTTCCTGAACAGACCGGTAGGGCCGTTGATGGGGCCGTGCCGACCGTATTAGGTGCGCTGGCGCAACGCGTCGGGCAGGGAGGTGTGTCGGGAGTTCTGGATTTGTTGAAAAACGGTAACTACAGCCTGCAAAGTACCCCGCCGGATATTAGTCAGGTGTCGGGCAGTACGCTGGACACACAGACAGCAGCCGGTGCCGGCAGTAATTTTATTACGCAGGTACTGGGAGACAATACACAGGCGGCGGCTGACCGGATTGCTGCCTACAGTGGCATACAGCCTTCGTCGGCGCTGGTGATCATGGATTTGATCGGGGCGTCGCTGACGGGTATTCTGGGCCGGCAGGCGCAGGAACAGGGGCTGTCGGCATTTAATCTGTCGTCGCTGATGGCGGGGCAGGTGCCTTATATTCGTGAAGGCTTGCCGGCGGGTCTGGCTTCCATAGAGTCACTGCTGGGTATTGACCGCATAAAAACCGATGACCGGTCTCTTGAGGCCGTTCAGGGCGTTGACCATTTTGAAAACACACCGGTTAATCCCAATATTCCGAAGAGTACGGAAGGAGAGCGGGTACGGGAAAACAACCGCTGGTTTCGCTGGATACTGCTTCTTGTAGGCGTATTGGTGCTCGGGCTGGCCATTCAGAAATGCCGGGAGCCGCAGGATAGCACAAGCGGGGTCTATACGGATACTACGCGACGGGCTGAACCGGATGCCGTTGAAGATACATCAGCGGCTACCAAACGCCGTGTGAAAGACGCCAACGGACAGGTTTATGACTCAACCGGATCAGGGCCGCTGGGTACGCGCGACTCATCGGGCCGATAACTGAACCAACGGCCATATAAAGAATAGCATACAGTATTGGTGGATGAGGCGGTTGGTTGTATGTTTGTGGTATAACAGACCTCGACTACCATTACTGTATGTTTGTAGACGCTATTGAGCGCATAAATCAGTTCACGCGACCCCTTCATTCGATTATCCGGCTGTATGGTCACAGTGAAATTATTCCCGGCAGTGCCACCCTCTTTTTTGTCAACGACGAAGCGTGTGCCATCACCTGTAAACACGTGGCCGATCTGATCCTGACGGCCGACAGCATTTACCGGAATTTTCTGGATTTTCAGGGCGAACGCCGCCATTTGCTGAAAGACACTCATTACGGTAAGCATTTATCAAAGCTTGAGGAAAAGTATAAGCTCCGGCCGGAGAGCATGATCCGGATCCGGAACAATTTCCATAACTGTGTGGATACGTTCTCCGAGATGAAGGTAGACATGCATCCGTACGTCGATCTGGCACTGATTCGGTTTGTGGGCTATAACAAAACCCTGTATCAGTCACACGCCTATTTCCTGAAAGACAGCAGCAAAATAAAGCCGGGCCGCAGTTTATGCCGGTACGGTTATCCGTTTCCTGACTTCACTAATTTCCGGTTTAATCCGCTGATTGACGATATTGAATGGACCGCCGAAGGTCGCTCGAGTTCGCCGCCGTTTCCGATCGACGGTATTGTGACGCGGCTGATCACCGAGCCGAATATGACGGGTATTTCGGGCGTAGAAATCAGTACGCCGGGCTTGCGCGGACAGAGCGGCGGGCCGTTGTTTGATACGAACGGCGTTATTTACGGCCTGCAGAGCTCGACACGGCACCTGCACCTGGGCTTTGATATTGAGGACCGCGAAGTACTGGTCAACGGGCGGAAGGCAAAGGTCTCGAATTACCCGTTTCTGAACGTCGGGCAATGTGTCCATGTCGACGTAATTAAGAACTTTCTAAGAGAGCGGGGGGTGAAATTCCATGAAGAATAGGTATCTTTGAGTAACAATGCCCACAAATTATGTCTCTGTTAACTGATACATCTTCCCGTCAGGCCGTATTAACAGAAGCTGCTATTG
>NZ_CAMFHL010000369.1 GCF_945952095.1 uncultured Arsenicibacter sp.
AAATCGGGCGGTCTGGGGCTGGTGGCTCAGGTGCCTGACCGGGTTGTAGGGTTAGTCGTCAACGGAAGTAATCCGGGGGTTTCGGTCATGTACGAGGCCCCACCGACGTCTAATGCACCGTTGCAGCCGGAAGATGCTGAGAAGTTCCGCCAAATAGCGGACTTCTACCGCATTGCAGGAAAGGGGGCTGAGCTGTGGATCTGTGAGGTAAGCAGTGCCATCGGAACAGCGGACCTCTTCACCAACGGGACGATTGCAAGTCTGCTGGATCAGGCAGACGGCCGGATCAATGTGTTAGGTGTGAGCCGGTACGTATATAACCAACCGAACGCGGCCCGGACAGCGGGAATTAATACCGACACCTATAACGCCCTGGATGAGGCTCACGCCCTGGCGGTGTCGTATGCCAGTCAACACCGGCCGCTACGGGTGATCATGGACGGGAAGCATTACGAGGGTAACGTGGCGGCGCTGGGCAACATGCGTAATATGAGCTATAACCGTGTTGGTGTGCTGCTGGCAGCGAATAACGCAAATGCCAACAACAGTTGCATGGGCCTGCTGCTGGGCCGTGTAGCGTCGATACCGGTTCAACGAAACCTCGGCCGTGTGAAAGACGGCGCAATGTCAGGCGTCAGCGTGGGCTATCTTACCAACGGTGCCCGTGCTGACCGGATCGCTGTCGGTGAACTGGGCACGATCCATGATAAGGGTTACATTTTCCTGCGTAAGCACACAGGCAAAGGCGGTTTCTTTTTCAACGACGACCCGATGTGTGCCGCCCTGACCGATGATTATTTCAGCCTTTCGAACGGCCGGGTAATCGACAAGGCTCACCGGATCGCCTATGCGACGTTTCTGGAGGAGTTGCTGGATAATGTGCTGGTCGATGAGCGTACCGGGAAGATCGTACCTACGGTGCTGAAATACTACGAGTCGAAAATTGAACGGGCCATCGACTTAGAGATGACCGCCAAAGGCGAGATTTCGGGCGTTCAGGCGTTTGTCGATCCGAATCAGGATATTCTGGCAACCTCGACGCTGAATGTGGAACTGCGGATTACGCCGGTTGGGACCAACCGGACAATCAACGTAACGATTGGACTCTATAACCCTAACGCTGCTTAACCATGGTTTTTAACACGGAACAGTTTGAATGGTCTGATGTGACAATTCAGTTAGGAGACCGGGTACTGACGGCGGTCCAGGGCGTGAGTTACGATACCTCCCAGGATAAGGAGCTGATCTATGGTAAGGGAAATCAGCCACTGGCGATTCAGCGGGGAAATAAGGCGTACAAGGGCGAAATTACAGTACTTCAGTCTGAGCTGCATATCCTGATCAATTCCGCCCCGAATAAGGATCTTACAGACTATCGCAATCTGACGATTACGGTGTCTTATAGCCGGGATGATGTTGTTGTGACCGATGGTTTGGTAGGGGTTGAGTTCACGGAAATGTCAAAGTCTCTGAAACAGAACGATAAGTTCATGACGGCTACCCTGCCGATTATTTTCACCAGGCTCCAACTCGCAAAATAACCCGCCATGCTTCTTGATTCAATCGCTTCTGATACAGTTGTTCAGCTCACTATTGAGCAGCTCATTGCCGTAGTAATGTCGTTAGTGACGCTGGTAGGTGGTGTGATTACCTACGTCCGGAAAGAGGAGCGTCAGAAGGCCCGTTTCGAGCAGCTTGAGAAATCGGCTTCTGAACTGGCTGACCAGGTTACAACGCTGACCAGTGAAGTAAATAAGCTGGTAGGTGTGGTTGAGCAGCTGTTTCAGGAAGCGAAAGCCGAACGACGAAAACCAGGAACCCGCAATGTCAACGCGAAACATCAATGATGCCACGCCCCGGCTGCAAGCGGCCTGGGCGTGGCTGAGTGAGCAGTATAACGAGCGTTATCCTGCTGACCCCAAACCGATTTTGACAGAGGTTCACCGGCCGGATGGTGTTCAGGCCGCTTACTACGCTCAGGGGCGTGAGAAGCTGGACAAGGTGAACGAACTACGTGCCCTGGTGGGCATGGCTCCGATAACGGACAAGGAGAACAAGATTATTACGAAACGGCCACCCGGCAAAAGCAAGCATGAGCTGTTACCATCGCTGGCAATTGACATCAGCTTTGTTACGCCTGCCGGTGGGCTGGACTGGTCTCCTAAGCTGTTCGAACGTGCGGCCCGTGTCATCCGCGAACGCTATGCGGACGTGACATGGGGCGGAGACTGGAATAAGAACTGGAAGTCATCCGACGAGCGGTTTGTTGATATGCCGCATTTTGAAGTGTAGTAAGGCCCTTCCCCGGAGCGGGAAGGGCCATTTAAACAGCGTTTAAACAATGGAAATCAGAGAGCCAAACTTAGTTCCGGTTGAATTAGAAAATTTACTCCCTGTAGAGTTAGCAGAGGATGAAACACGTAAAAAGCAATCTGCCGTAACAGAAAAGCAAATTGCTGAATGGAAAAAGGCACACGGTGAAGTTCACCGGATCGAGGTGAGCGAAACGCCTGAAAAGTTCGACCCCTACAAGGTGCCCGATGATGAGGATACGGCCGAAATCCCGAACGCGGTTGTGGGCTATTTGCGGCGTCCGAATGATCGTGAGCTGAATTTTGCTCAGTCCAAAATGCCCAACTTCACGGACGCCGGGAAAGTCATTTTGAAAGCCTGTTGGCTGGGCGGAGATGAACGGATTCTGAACGATCCTAAGCTGTTCCGGTCAGCGGCTTTGCAGTGCCTTGAGTTGCTTGAGGTGCAGCGGACGCGCCTAAAAAAGCTCTAGAGGACTGGTCTGAGATACAGGACCAGTCGAACGATGAGGGGGAAAGCTTCAGGATCATGTCGGCGTGGGTGCGCTACTTTTTTCCTGCCATTGAGCCATACGATCTTTCCCCCGATGATTTTGCCCGTATCTGGCGTGAAGCGCAATATCTGTTAATCAAAACGAAACCAGTCAAACATGAGGGCTTATAACTGGATGATCAGGCTTCAGGACTATTTCAGTGGTCCGCTTGCCCGGGCGCAAGCAGCCTATCAAAAATTTGGCAGTGGCTTTGATCAGGTTACGCGTCGTATCACGGGCCTGTTTAAAAAGACCTCGCTCAGCGTTGATGAGCTGAAGGCTAAGCTGGCAGGTCTGGAGAAAAAGCGTAGTATAATGGTTGATACCAGGGAGATCGCCAAAGCTACGCGCGAGATCGAAAAGACGAAAAAGCAACTGGCAGACCTACAGAAACAGGCAGGTCAGAAGCCACGGGGTGCAGATGGCCGGTTCCTGCCAGGGTATGGCGGTGGCGGCAAGGGTGGTGGTGGCGTTTCGGGCTATTTCCGGGACGCCTTGCCGTATATTACAGCGGGTGCGCTGGTAGCCGGTGCCGGTTCTGCGTTCACGTCCGGCATGAACCGTGAGCAGGTGGGTCTACAGTTAGAGCAGTTTCTGAAGACACCTGAAGCTACTAACATGATGCTGACTCAGCTGAACCGGTTCGCGGATGTGACCCCCTACAGTAATCAGGAAGTGTACCAGTCGGGCCGTTCAATGCTGGCCGCCCGTATTGCTCCTGAGCAGCTGATGAGCAAAATGCAGAACGTGGGTAACATGGCAGCGGCATCAGGCAAGTCTTTCAACGATCTTTCTCAGGCGTACAGCAAGATCAAGATGAAAGACTTTATCGACGGCGGAGAGTTGCACATGGAATTCGGTGGTACGCTCCTTATGGAGCAGCTACAGAAAAACCTGAAAGTGACCGGTGAGCAATTGTTTAAAATGGCAGAAAAACGGCTCATTAGATTCGCGGATGTTGATAAGGCTATAAGTGATCTGACCGGCAACGGAGGCGATTACGCGGGGGCGCTTGACAAGCTGGCGAACTCGGCCGGTGGTAAGCTTTCGACCTTCCTCGGGACATTTGGTAATAAGATTGCTGAATGGACGGCTACCCAGAATAGTAAGCTAGGTAAGCTATTTGATTTCGGTTCTGAGTTTCTGACCAAAATGAAGCCGATTGAAGAGGCATTTGTCGGGCTTATTGACGCCTTTTCGCCCCTTTGGGAAACCTTGCAGAAACTTGGTGTGGCGTTCGGGTTAATCTCTCAGGACGGTTCTCAGGTGGATATAGTTGTTTCATTACTTACCAATTCACTCAAGGGGCTTACGATCATTGTTTCGGGTCTTACTTCCCCATTAGGTCAGCTGTATATTGCCGGGGCTGCTGTTTACATGTTGCTCCTGAAAATGCCCCTGATACTGAATGCGGTCACTGTTGCATTTTCATCTAATCCGGTTACTGTATGGTTGGTGGCTTTGGGTGCATTAGTGATTGGCTTGAAGTGGGCCTATGATAACCTTGAATGGTTCCGGAAAGGGGTTGATACAGTCACGACATTTCTGATTGAATCGTTCCGGAATATCGGTGTAATTCTGGAAGCCATTTTCTTCCCGGGACCGAAAACGTTTGCGGCGGCTATGGCGGCAATTGGCTCAGCGTGGAATAAAACGGGATCAGCAACCAGACAACAGGCAGGCGATTCGAGCGGTGATCGTGCCGCTTATGAGAATGAACGCGATGACCGCTCATTACAACAAAAGCGCGGACGTAATGCACTCGGGAAACCCGGAGGGGCGGCATCTGGTGGCGGAGGTAGCTTAGGAAATGCAGGATTGCAATCAGCCGTATCCGGCGCTAAGTCAACCAGTGTAACGATTAACCTGAAATCACTCGTTGAAGGTGGGCTTCATATTCACAGTATGAATC
>NZ_CAMFHL010000370.1 GCF_945952095.1 uncultured Arsenicibacter sp.
GCCGTTCATACATCCGCATCATCATTATCTTGAGGTCTGGTTGCTTATAGCGTTCACGGCGAAAATCAAACCCGGCCGTTTCTAGGCGTTCTTCCAGTTCATCAAGCACCTTCGAGATCGCCCACATGTCACTCTTAACCTGTTGCGCCTTAATCCACCGATCTTTTACCAGCTTCAGCGCCGTGGCTAAGATTGCCGCTTCAGACGTATTAAGCTTTACCGTTTTCATTTCTCTATCAAAGCTTTTACCATTTTCTTCGTTTCCGAATCCCGCCATTTCTCAACTGCCGTAACAGCATCTACCAGCGTCCTGTAATCAAGATGATGAAGGGGCTTTTTGAACTTGCTGATCAGAAAGGCATTCAGGGCGTCGTACTGTTGCTGTCCCCATTCATCCCGGGGAACCATGCCGAAAATATCCCGGGCTACATTGATCACCTTTGCCCTCATTTTCTTAACACTGCCAACAACCTGACCTTCCAGCATAGCAATTGCCTGATCCATTTCTTCAACTTTCAGTTCTGAACTGGCATCTGTTCGGCCGTTCGACACATCCAGGCATAACGCTTTTTTTTCTTCGTTATCCAGCTTTCTAAGTCCAATCAGGGCATGAAAGCGTTTATTCTGTTGTAATGTTCTGGTCATGTTCTGCCTTATTTTTGGGTTTACATGCCGGGCGTATTAGTGTGTCTTGTTCTTCACCTGGCATCTGATAAGTTTCGATATATTCAGGTTTCAGTAAGCGTTTAACACATCCACATTTTATGCATTTTGCTTCCTGACCCCACGTAGGTTTACAGTCCCATTTATGCCGTTCAGGGCCTGGCACAATCTTAGTTTTCTTGACTTCAAAAAAATGCACTGTACCAATACCGGGGATAAATTCAAAGCCCATAATTTTTAAGGTTTAACCCCCTCACCGTAACCGGCAAGGGGGATTGGTTTTAGCCTTTTTTAACTTCATACTTTGAGTCCTGCACCATTGCAACACCCTGCTTTTTCAGACGCTTGGCAAGGTCTTTACCTTGCTCACGTTCAAGAGCATCACGCAGACGAACTACGTTTACGGTAGTCTTTACATACGGATCACCAAGCAGATTCGCTAACCCTACCAGTTCAATTTCAGTCAGTGGCTTGCCTGTCTTTTCATTCTGAAGCTTTGGCGGATTCAATGATGTTTTGATCAGGCCAACACCGTCGATAATCATTTTGCCGTCAACCAGCAGAGCCGCGTTATCGTCAACCAGCGTATCAATCTTGTCTTTCAGCTCCTTCATTTCGGCATCAATCGACGCCTTTTGTGCAGCCAGTTTTAAGTAATTCTTAACGGCCGTCTTAATCGTTGCAGGTACTTTAGTTTTTTGGGTACTCATGGACGTAAACTTATTTGTATGGTTTGTACTAACTCTTTGATTTCCTTCACCATCATCGCCATTTGCTGAGCGCGATCACTCTGTAGGTTGTTTGTCTTGACCTCAACCATGAACTCAGTCACCAGTTGAGTTGCCAGCAGCTTCAGTTCTTCCATGTCACTGGCTACCTGAGGCGTATTGATAATGGTCATGCTCTGTTTCGTTCGCTCTTAATGAGCAGTTTAAGCCGTCGATAATCCTCCGTAGCTACATTCACATACCGGCCGTTAATAGCCTGCTGAGCCGGTTTCATCTCGTTCCAGATCAGCTCTTGTTTCGCCTGATCCGACACACCGTTGGCCGCACAAACCGCCACCACATCCGATTTCAGGATGCCGTATAGCGGCATATACGACCGGCCTAAACGGCTCTCCATTTCATCGTATCCACGCACATCCCGACGCACACCCCGCTTAATGTGATCCCGCAGATCATGCGCCCCGATGATCACCAATGCGATTTCGTCCTGCAACTCGTTATACAGCGGAATAATAAGCCGTAGCGAACTAGGTTTCAGCTTATTGGCCTCGTCAATAATCAGTATTGGCCGGGCTTCAGCCGTTTTGCGGTGAAAGAAATTCGTGATTTGCTCCAGCAGATCGGCAACCGTAGCCTTACCTGTTCTGATGCCACACAGCTCAGCCAGTTTTTCAACGAACCGTTTGTGGCTCCACGATTCCTGGCACTCGATGTAGAAGACAGCCCCCTGAGTATCGTCCTGCCGGAACAGGTTGCAACCGGCCGTTTTGCCGTGGCCAGCGGTGTGGCTCACCGCCATAAACAGCGCATTTTCCTGAGCGTTTTTCAGCACCGAACGCATTATCTGAACGTTCGTAGTCTCCGCATACTGCCACTCCTGAGTTGACAGTGAAATACCCAGCACACCGGCCACTTTCGCCCACATCGCATCCGAAACATTGCCCCAGTTTTCAGGCTTAGCCATGTTGTGGCTAACCGTCGCAATGTTTACACCTACGTAGTTGGCAACTTTTTTCCAGCTACCTAATTTGACCGATTCCTCAATAAGTCGGTCAGCAATCTGTTGTTTTTGTACCTTTGTAATCATGGTTTAAAAGCGATTTAAACGTGATGAATTGTAAGCCGGTTAGCTGGAACCTAACCGGCTTTTTCTTTCTACTTGCTTGTGTGAAACTCTTTAGTAAGCTCCAGCTGTAGGGCATCCATAACCTCTTTATACCAGCGCAGATCGTCAGTGAGGTTCTTCCGTTCCCACTTGTACATGTTCTTTTTCGTGGTCAGGATCGTTTCCAGCTCAGCAATCCGGTTCAGCATAACCAGTTGGGCATCCTTCAGCCAATCGGCTGTTTTCTCCTGAAACCGGCCCTTTTCGTAGGTCCGCAGAACCGTGGACACCGTAGGAATGTCCATTGCATGTAGCAGAGTCGCCGCCATATAGATGTCGGCAGCAGTGTACTGTTTTTGCATGTTAATCAGCGATTTGTATAGATGAATTGTTGAATGTCTATTTCGTCAGATTGCACCGGCACAACGGGCTTTTTCTCAGCTTTCGCACCTGCAAACGGTCTCGATGCCTCCAGATGCTCCGTCAGAATCCGCGATTCCGCGCTTTCCTGATCCGCTTTTGGAGCAAGTGGCCCCACCAGCATCGTCACATCGGCCGATCCGTCGAGGTATTCGTCAAGCGTCTTTTTCCGCTCTTTCTCGAATGCCTTAATTTGCGCCTGTCGGGCTGCCAGATGGCCGGGATCACCGTCAGGCCCGTACAATACCACGCCAGTTTGTGCTGTCAATTCGGTAATGAATACATCACCATGAAGGGCGAAAACCATAATTTTCGTCGGGTCATGCTCCTCGTATTTCACCCGTACCCGCTTGTGAGTCTTCAGTATATTCCAGTCGAGAATGGGGAACGTGAATGTTTGCTTATGCACATTCATTTCCAGCTGATTCCGCCGAATATCCAGCTCTTTTTCAAGCCAGAACAGCGACGCCACATCCCAGGGCGCAAGCTGTACCACATGCGGCTTTTCGCTTTGCTCGTGGAGTTGCGCCGGGGTAAGGTGTAGGTCCGGATGCTTGCGCGAATAATGGCTTACAGCCGTCTGCTTATACTCTAATACCCGCTGCCATGCATCTTGCCAGGCTCTATCGAAGTCCCAACCGGCCGCACGGGCTTCTTTCGTCAGCTTTGCCAGATACTCCGCCGAACGATGTGCGAAAGCCCTTGTCGAGCGGATACCCTGACCGTAGTAATAGCGACTATTCGACAGGAAAACCGTTTGCAACGTATCGAACCAGCGTTCAAGGCTTGCCTTACCCGTTGCCTTACTGGTCTTGATCAGGTGTACACCCTTCCGCTCCAGACCGCCCAGCAATGCCTCCATTTCGTCCGCATTGTGGCCAGGAAACCGGTCATGTATCAGCGAATAAGGCAGGTATCCCGACGACTTCACGGCCATTTTCAGCGCGTTAGCGTATCCCCATCGGTCCTCTTTCGTGTCGAAATGCACCCCCAGAATATCACCCGAATACACATCCCGCACCGCAATAATTATCAGCGATTGTTCACCCGTTTTGTCCTGCTTAGCATGAGGGATCATGTTCACCCGCGTAGCATCTACCTGCCAGGCATCCCCCGCAAACATAGCCCGTTGCACTGCAATCGTATGCTCAAAATAGATCGTCCGCTTATGCGTTGCGCCAAACCGACGCTGAGCCGTAATCTGCTGTATTTCAGGATCAGTAAAGAACTTCGCAAACCAGCTCTGAGACGGGGCTTTCTTCTCATGCAACGCACACAGGTGAGTCACATGCCGGACAATCTGGCTTTGAGTCGGATTCATGCCACTGATCAGGTACTGTAAGCACCATGATTTCAGCTCTTTGTCTGCCGTGAATTCGGCCTTATTCGTATTACCCTGACGCGGTAGATGTACCACCTCCTGCATCTGTTTGCCACTCATTACCGCCTGTACTTTCTCCTTTAAGCGGACCGGATTCAGGGGCAAATCCTTATACCGAAAGTATTCATCACCATCGCCCTGCAACCATTCCACCGTCTCACGATAGTGTGTATACGAACGGCCTTTCGGGTCCCGTTCACGCACGAAGTTGGCCAGCATATCCACAACCGCCGCCGCACGTGCCAGGCTTTTCAGCCGTCGTTCACGCTCCTGAGCGTTGGTGTGGTTGTAGCTATACAGCCCCAGAAACCGGCGATACTCAGTATCACATGCACGAACCAGCAGATCCACCAGACTATATTCACCCAGACTGACATTCCCCTGTTTCGCCTGTTCCTTCCGGATCAGGTCCCACGTCTCAGGATCAT
>NZ_CAMFHL010000371.1 GCF_945952095.1 uncultured Arsenicibacter sp.
TAAGCAAATCAATGCTCCAAAATCCTAGATGAGATAATAAAAAGACTCCAGATATAATATATAAAGTGGCTAGAGTATATATGGATATAATATTTTTTACTGCAAGTGACTTAAGAATATTTTTTACTGCAAATCTTAGGGCTTTACTACTACTTATATATATTATTAGTAATAAAGATAATATAGCATATATTGTTTCTCTTGAATTAAGAACAGGATCGTTCTGCATAGCTGGAGTGATTTATAATATAAATTTATCATTCGTCTAGTTGCCTAGATTGCAATTATTGATAAACGGTTTTAAAAGTATATGAATAATCTAAATGAATGATAAACTATTAAGGAAAGGGATTTTTTAAATCATTGTCCAAATTGTGGACGACTGGCATAACCTGATTAAATAATGAACACCTATCCGGCATACTGCAAACATCCCAGTTCTCGCCCGCATATTGCGAGGGAGAATTATGCGGAAGGGCCCGCGGCGGCGGACCCTTCCGTATATTTGGTACTTGTTATAAACGTGCAACAACGGAAAACACAAACCCATGATACTATTCTGCCACCTGTTATCGCTGTTGGTACTGAGTCAGCCTGCCAGGAAGCCTGTATACGTTGTCGTAACGAATGAGATTGCCGTATCTAATCGTGTTGTGCCGTCTGCGATAGATCGGATTAATAAAACGGTCGTGGCGTATGATACGATGACGGTTTATACGCTGCCATGCAAAAACGACAGTCGTGCTATCCGGCTTGTTCATGTAGAGAAGAAAAAAAAGGCCATCACCCCCACAGGTAACAAAACCGGCTGCCAACGGGTTAGGTCTTCACGCAACAAAACAACACAACGGTATGAGAAAGGTTATTTATTACGTCGCCAGCTCTATTGACGGGTTTATCGCAGGGCCGGATGACGACGTAAGCGGCTACGTACAGACCGGAAACGGCGTGGAAAAATACCTGGGCGACCTGGCGGGATTTGATACGGTCATTATGGGCAGAAAGACCTACGAATATGGCTATGCGTTCGGCATTGAGCCTGGTCAGCCGGCCTACCCGAACATGACCAACTATATCGTTTCCGACACCCTTACGTTTGATCAGCCGCACGAAAGCGTACACGTAAAACCGCTGAACCTCGACGAAATCGACGCCATCAGGCAGCAGCCCGGCACGGACATTTATCTCTGTGGCGGCGGGCAGCTGGCTGGCTGGCTGCTCGACAATCAGCGGATTGATCTGCTGCGCATCAAGCTGAGTCCGGTAGTGTTAGGGCAGGGGATACGCCTCTTCGGCGACTCGGCGAAAGCGTACAAGGCCGAATTACTCGATACCGAAGCGTATGAACACGGGTTACAGATTATGACGTTTGCCATTGCCTATTGACAGGCTGCGTTGTCGTATTAACTTTACGGGTAAAAAAACTGCCCCATGTTCCTTATCCTCGCCCTTCTCTTTTTCGTGCTTACGTGGCTGTTTCGTGACCTGGTCTTCGATATTCAGCTGACCGACACGTTTTATGTAATGCCCACCTTTCAGATTTTTCTTGCCCTCGGCATCATCTGCTGCCTGATCGAAGCTGCCTATTACCTGCGGAACAGAAAAGCAAGGGCGGTGCGCTCCGGACGGGACTACCAGTGGCATGTGGTGGCTACCACGCTCTGCGGGCTCTTGTTTGTCTATAGCCAGATGCAGAACCTGGTGTTGTCGGGTATCGACCGGCGCTATGTTTCTATTCCGGATGTAAAGGCTATGACGACCGCTTCGCATGTGGGCGGGTTGGCACTGCTGGCCTTTCTGGTGGTACAGACCGCCTACCTGATCCGGTTTTTCAGTGGTGGGCGTTATGCGCAGAAGGGTGACAGACCGGCAAACTGATTGAGTGCTAAGTGTCTGATCAGGTGAGGGATAGTAATTTGTCTATATTTTTGTCTATGCTGCTTTTTTGGGGTTGGGGGCCTGTGGCCGCTACATTCGTTCGTGTTGTATACTAATAACGAACGAAAAATGACCCTGATTCTACAAAGAAACTTCCTGTTGCTGGTAACAATCCTGTTGATCGCCGGCAAGGCAATGGCATCCGATAAACATAATGCTCCGGAAAACCACCGGAAACCGGCGCCGCCGACAGTAACCATTACGGCCTATCCGGGTACCAGTGTTACTTGGCCGGGGTTGGTAACGCTGGTTGCCAGCGGGGCCGACAGCTACCTTTGGTCTGAAAACGCAGGCAGCTCAACCTCCGCAACGGTAGTCGTTAACTTTTCCGGTAATTACTCGGTAACCGGAACAACCAACGGCGAAAGCGCTACGGAGTATATATATATAATCGTGGATAGAGGAGGTACCTATGCTTCAGCCGGGTCGAGCACCCCATGTGTGGGTGCTTCGGTGACCTTAAGCGCGGGCGCTAACCCCGGAGTGGTATCGTATACGGTGGCCTTCAGCGGCCCTGGTCCCATTCCTATTCCTAACCCCGCACCCAATATGCCGGGGATGGTAGAGCTTATTGCCCTTAAACCGGGGTACTACATGGCCGACGCTTCTGCGACCGTTGTCAACAGCTCAACCGAAACAGCAGCTACTGCAACCGGCCGGAGCAGTTCCTCTGCTAGTATATATATCCGGCCTGTGTTATCATTGACCGCTACGGAGCTGATTGTAGACAAGGGCACATCGGTAACGCTTAATGCGGACAGGGATAATGTGGACAATGACTTTACAAATTACAGCTGGGATGGCGGGCAGACAGGGAAAACAATTGTGATTACGCCCACAGAATCGATGATCTATTCGGTGACTGCGGTTGATATATACAATGGCTGTACCTTTTCCGAATCAATCCGGATTCTGGCTTGTGATCCGTTGCTGGCCGCTCAGATAGGATCGGTTAGTTTAGCCCCGCCAATCGGTAATCAGCGGAGTTTACAGCTTACAGGGGTGGGAACGACCTATGTTGTGACGGGGCCGGGCGGATATGTGTTTAGCCAGGTATTCCGCGGGCAGGCCAGCCGTACGGTAACCATTCCTGCCGGTAATCTGGCCGGTACGTATACGGTTACGGTAAGCAACCAGGATGCCTGTGGCCGGTCTGACTCAGCCACCCGGACAATCGAATTACCCGGCATCTGACTAAGCAAGTGAAACGCTAATGCAAAAAGGTGAACCTGCCCCGACAGGTTCACCTTTTTTGTTGACGCGCCGGCGACTTATGACCGTGCCGGAGCGGGTTCGAGAAATATACGCTGGTCGCGCAGGAACGCGGCAATCCAGATCAGGACCATTGGCATAACGGCATTGAATGGCGTGCCATGCGACAGTTCCGTAGCAATGGCACCGGCAAAGTAGCAGCAGAGCAGGATAAACCCGATGCGCATTGTTTTCGGGTAGAGAAACAGCAGCGCAAAGCCGATTTCCATCAGGCCCAGTACCGGCAGGTACGCACCCACGCCGACTTTGCTCAGTGTGCTGACTATTTCCGGTGAGGCGATCAGTTTCATCACGCCGCTCATGATGGACATGCCGGCGGCCAGGATCGTAAACGTAATGGTCAGTATTCGTTTGATTTTCGGATTCATAACAGGTTTCTTTTGTGATTAATGTTGCTGCAAACCTACGTGTTCCGGCCATGCATATGTGGGCACTATCCTGAAGTATACTGCTATCCTTTTGGATACGGAGTGACAATCCGGATACGGAGTTGTACCTTTAACTAGTGACAGACAATCTGTAAGCGATATGGAGGTATTACTGGAGGAACCGGAGGTCAGTACCCGGCCGCACCGCGGCTTGACGAAGAAAGAATGTACACAGCACCTGATGCCGATACAGGATGCGCTGTATGTAGTGAGCGGTAAGTGGAAACTGCCGATTATCATTGCCTTACGGGAGCGCAATACCCGTTTCAGCGAGCTGCAGCGAGCCGTTACCGGCATTACGGCAAGGGTGTTAAGCAAGGAGCTGAAAGACCTCGAACAAAACGAATTTGTGGTACGAAAGGTCTATCCGACTACGCCCGTTACCATCGAATATGAACTGACTGCCTACAGTGAGACCCTGGATGCGGTAATCATTGCCCTCCACGACTGGGGCCTTCAGCACCGTGAACGCATTCTGAAACGGACAGAGAGGGAGTAGGGGTGGATGGTTCTGGGTTCTGGATGATACTGGATGCTGAATAGAGTCTGAAAACGAAAAATGGACAATGGCCTTAAACCATTGTCCATTTTTCATTAGCCATTATTCATTCCTGCACTGCAAAGCAGGCCTTAGTCTACTTTCAGCAGGCGGATAGCCCGTGCGCGGTTGTTGGAAACAGCCCGCAGGAGCAGCGTACCGCCCGGTTGACGGCTGACATCGAAGCGGAACCGCTCTTCGGTTTGTGCCCGCTCACGGCGCTGAACCTGAATGACTTCGCCGTTCATATTCGTCAGCTGAACCTGAATCGGTTCGCCTTCTGCACCGCGGATCGCTACTTCAACAATACCGTTCTGGATCGGGTTGCCACCCACCGCTACGACATCAATCGGCGGTAAGGGCTCGCTGGCCGCAATCAGTCGGCTGCACGCGGCCGAGGCGCTGATGGTGATGCACATGCAGGGACTGGCCGGCACGCCGCCGGTATTGGTCGCCCGCAGGGTAACGG
>NZ_CAMFHL010000372.1 GCF_945952095.1 uncultured Arsenicibacter sp.
CTATTCAGACGGCAAAGGCCGCTGAAGGTTACGATGTCATGCATTATCTTACATTCCAGAGTGAGGCTGACATGAAAAATTTTGAAAAAAGTGCAGCCTATAAAGAATTCGTTCAGGACAATCAGGAGAACTGGGATAAAGTCCTGGTCGTAAACGCAGAAATTCAACCCTAATAACAGGTTATTGCTTCACAAGGGGATTTTTCCGCCCGCCGAAAACAGTGCAGCGGATGAATATCCTGAATAGAATCAGCAACTTGCCAAAGAATTTCTCGCGAATAGTTGGCAATTCCATCAGGAAAAAGTAATTTTGCAAACCTTTTCGCGAAATCAGGAAATTCGTTATAATACACAATGGCAAATCATAAATCGGCAAAAAAAGCGATCCGGTCTAGTGCCAAGAAACGGTTGTTGAACCGTTACCAGCACAAAACAACCCGGAATCTGGTAAAAAAACTGCGTGAAACACACGATCATGCAATGGCAGTTGAGCTGTTCAAAACAGTAGCTTCAGCTCTGGACAAACTGGCGAAACGCAATGTAATTCACAAAAACAAAGCAGCTAATAACAAATCGAAATTAGCTCGTTACGTGAATAAACTGGCTACAGCTTAATCTGATCAGCGGCAACGCTCTTCACATTCATATAAAACCGGTCATTAACTCGTTAGTGACCGGTTGTTTTGTGCCCTTTCCGGAAGGTATTCGTCAGAAGCAAACGACTTGACAATACAGTACAATGCCTTACGAAAATCCGGGAACCATTAAGAGCTGGGCCGAAGAAGACCGCCCGCGTGAAAAACTGATGTATAAGGGAAAAGCAGCCCTGTCTGAAGCCGAACTCATTGCGATTCTGATCGGATCGGGAACAACCGATCTGTCAGCCGTTGATGTCTCGCGCATTATTATGCATAGCGTCAGTAATAACCTGAATGAGCTTGCCCGCCTCAGTGTGAAAGATCTGTCTAAATTCAGGGGTATCGGCGAAGCGAAAGCCATAACCATTGTAGCCGCCCTCGAACTTGGCCGGCGGCGCAAAGAACAGGACCGGCTGCAACGCCGGCGCATTACCTGCTCACGCGATGCCTACGAGGAACTGGTGCCCCATTTGCTTGATAAGCCTCATGAAGAATTCTGGATTCTGCTGCTCAACCGGGCGAATGAGGTGCTGCGGCCCGTTCAGGTTTCGGCAGGCGGCGTTTCAGGGACCGTAGCCGACCCGAAAATGATTTTCAAATTTGCCCTCGAACAACTGGCCAGCGGTATGATTCTGAGCCACAATCATCCGTCGGGCAACCTGACGCCCTCGCAGGCAGATAAAGACCTTACCCGCCGGTTGCGGGATGCCGGCAAGCTGCTGGACATTCCGGTCCTTGATCACCTGATCTTCACCGACAAAGCTTATTTCAGCTTTGCCGATGAAGGTATTCTTTAATGCTACGAAAAATCGAACGGGGCGGGGCTGAAGCTGATCAGAAAGACAATCAGTGCCAGCCAGCCCAGGACCTTACGCTTGGTATCCAGCGGTTCCTGTAATTCGGTTTCGGGATGATACACACCGATAAACCGGCCCAGTAAAAAGCCGAACGCCAGAAATCCGGAATACCCCTTAATGGCCGGAAAAAACCATGCGAACCCGAACTGGGCCAACACCATGCCTAATGCCAGAATCCAGGTTGTTCCGCGATCTTCGGTCAGCCGGTAAAAGCAGACGTACAGGAACAAAATATAAATACCAAGATTCATCAGCTCATTATAAAAGTTTTCGTCGCTCGCCGTGGAAAACGTTTCTACCGTATACATGCCTAAGCCGGCATAGAATATAAACAGCACGTATAACACAGGCGCCACCATCCGGTGCCGTTTTGACCCGATCAGCGCATACAGCACATGCCCGCCATCCAGTTGCCCGATCGGCAGCAGGTTCAGCGATGTGAAAAACAGCGAGAGATAACCGGCCAGTAAATACGGGTAATGCACCATCTCGTACGGATGCGGTAACCGCGACGGATCGGCCACATACGTTTTGAAAAACCAGAATATCAGGTTATCGCCCAGCTTCATTGCGACGTTTTCCGGCATGTTCAGGTACACATATTCTCCGTAACGCAGGCCGTATTTTTTATACTCCGGATGAATGGTAAAGATATAATCGATTGGTGGCAGATGCGTAAAGCCGTACCAGATCAGCCCCAGTGCCACAACGAAGCCTGCCAGCGGGCCGGCAATCCCGATGTCGAAATACTTTCTGCGGCTGTTGATATAATCCTGAATGCGGATAAACGCCCCGAATGTACCAATGCTGTTAATTAACAACATGCCCAGCCAGAACGGCAGGTAAAACGGCAGTGTAACCCTTACCTTATTGGCTTTCGCGGTAAAATAATGCCCGAACTCATGCACCGTCAGCACAGTCAGAAACGGAATCGAAAACTGAAAGCCGGTTTTAACTTCATCCCATGTCAGTGAGGGTAACCCTTTCGGCATACTCAGAAAGCGGCCGTATATCCATTCGGCACCGGCTAAGGTAGTGGTGAGGAGAGTTACTAAAAATAATCCGCCGTGTATGAGTACTTTCTTTACGTTGGGGTTCATAATTCGAAATGCCGGAAAAAGAATCTGCGTACATAACGCACAGGATACCACCTATATGCGCTGTAGCTCCATTAAACTGCCGTATGTCCGGCCGCTAACTAGGCCAGGTAATCCAGAATCGTCAGTGGTTTCTGAACATGCACAGCCTGTATACCAACCGACAGCGCACCCTGAATGTTAGCATAATTATCGTCAAGGAAGGCGGTCTCATCCGCCTTCAGGCCTGCCTGCTCCAGTACATAGCTGTAAATTTCAGGCGATGGTTTTGCCAGCCGTACCTCATAGGAGTAGAACACACGCTCAAACAAGTCTTCGAGCACGGGAAGTCCCAGTCCGGCCAGTATCTGATTGACCCGCCGGATATGAATCGGGCTGGTATTGCTCAGCAAAAACAACCGGTAATTGCCCCGTAACTCCTGAATACGCCTGACGCGCTCCACCGGCAGGTCCAGCAGGATGGTATTCCACGCCGTATCGATCACTTCATCTGCCCAGTCTTCCGACGCAACACCCCGCTGTTTCAACAACTCCCTGACATGCTGCCGGAAATCCTGATCGTCGATCAGGCCTGTTTCATAGGCCAGTATCTGATTATGCTCTTGCCAGAGAGCCGTTACCTCAGCTTCAGACAGGTTTGCCAGCGTGGCAAAATTGCGGATGGGAGCACTCAGGTCAATCGGGATGATTACATCGCCAAGGTCAAAAATAATATTCCGGAGATTGGGCTGCGTCAGTATCGAGGCCATTGTTAAAAGATGTTGAGAATCGCCCCTAAGGTAAGGCAAAGTTTAGTTTTTCGGTATGATTACCAGTTAAATCGCGGATACGCTATAAAATGAGAATGGCACAACAGGCGCTATGCTGCCGGTTGTGCCACGTTCGTACAACACGATTCGGTATTCTCCTGTTTATTCCAGAACAACACCCATCGAGCAGAATTTATCGATCCGCTGGTTAATCCGCTCCTGCGGGCTCAACGCGTTCAATTCGTCCAGTGTCGCCAGAATCACGCCTTTCAGAATGTCGGCCATTCCCTGATGGTCGTTATGTGCTCCGCCAACCGGTTCTTCAATAATACCGTCAATCAGTCCTGCTTCTTTCATATCGCGGGCTGTCAGTTTCATCGCTTCAGCGGCCTGCTCCTTGTAATCCCAGCTGCGCCAGAGGATGGTCGAGCAGTTTTCCGGCGAAATCACCGAATACCAGGTGTTTTCGAGCATCATCACGCGGTCGCCGATACCAATGCCCAGCGCACCACCCGATGCACCTTCACCGATAACGATGCAAATGACAGGTACTTTCAGGGTCATCATGTCGCGCAGGTTACGGGCAATAGCCTCGCCCTGACCGCGTTCTTCGGCTTCCAGCCCGGGAAATGCACCCGGTGTATCAATGAACGTTACAATCGGCTTGCGGAACTTCTCAGCCATCTCCATCAGCCGGAGGGCTTTGCGATAGCCTTCCGGGTTTGGCATGCCGAAATTCCGGTGCTGACGTTGCTTGGTATTGCGGCCTTTCTGCTGGCCGATGATCATCACTGTCTGTCCCTCAATATCGCAGAAGCCGCCAACCATCGCCGGATCATCCCGAACAGTACGGTCGCCGTGCAGCTCAATAAACTGGTCACACAGCAGGGAAATATAATCCAGCGTATATGGCCGGTCCGGGTGACGCGATAACTGAACACGCTGCCAGCGGGTCAGGTTGTCAAAAATCTCCCGCCGGAGCTTATCGATACTTTGCTCCAGTATATCAACCGCATCGCTCACGTCGACGCCCGAAGTCTGGGCCAGTTTTTTTGTTTCAGACAACCGCGCTTCCAGATCTGCAATCGGTTTTTCAAAATCTAAGTACGTTCTCATCGTTTGGTAAATAGTCAGTGATGTTGTGTCAGACCGGAGCCTGTCACTCACTTATAAGTCAAAACTGTCGCCTTTTTTCGGGATCGTGACGTTCGCATAACCTGCTTCGGTCAGCGCCTGCTGAAAGGCTTCCATACTTGCGTATTCTCCGTGGACCAGAAATACCTG
>NZ_CAMFHL010000373.1 GCF_945952095.1 uncultured Arsenicibacter sp.
AGCCAACTAATTGATTGTATGGCATTGTTTACATACGACATATTGAAATGCACCCTTCATGATCATCGCATTCTTGTTTACGCTACAAAAAGATAGCCTGGTGCGTGATATAACGAACGTTTATCAGAAGTACGAAATTAAATAAGCTTGAATAGTTACAAAGTTGTCCATCTGTCAGGTACGGCAGGCCAGCAGGCACGCCTTGATATTCTCCAGTCCCTGTCGTAGTTCCTCCGTGGTCGGGTAGCCGAAGCCGATGCGCATGTAGTTGTCGGAGCGCTCAAACCAGTGGCCGGCCCCGACCATGGTTTGGTATTGGTGATACAGGGTGTGGTAAAACTGATCGGTATTGATGCCCGCTTCGGGATTGATCCGCGCAAAACCGACGACACCGGCTTGCGGCGGATGCCAGGTGATCAGACCGGCATTTTCGGTGAACCATGCATTTATGACAGCATAGTTTTGCCGGATGTGGGCATGTACGGGCGGGAGCAGTTCGGCTTTTCTCCTTAACAGGTTTTCTGCAATAGCTTCGTCCAGAATAGAATTACAGATGACGATCTGCTCTTTAGCGGCCAGAAAACGGGTCATTAACGCCTGATCCCGGCAAACAATCCAGCCAATCCGGATGCCGGGCACTCCGAATGCCTTTGACAGAGAACAGACGGAAATAACGTGCGGGGCTTTTGTCGCTTCGTAAGGCTGTAACGGTGTCTGAAAGTTCAGGTCGCGGTACGTTTCGTCAACGAGCAGATAGCAGTTGTGTTCGCGGGCCAGCGCAATAAGGGCATCTATGGTTTCGGGCGCGTACAACTGCCCCGTCGGGTTGTGCGGATTCGTAATGCTGATAAGCCGCGTTTCGGGCCGGATCGCCTGCCGGATTGCTTCGACATCGATCTGAAAGCCGGTCTCAAACGATAGATCGATGATCGTGGTCGGGCAGCCGATGGCGCGGGGTGTTTCGAGGTTGGTGCTGTAATTCGGCCGGATCACAATCAGGTGATCACCGGAACTGAGCAGGCTGGTAGCAATGATGAACAGAGCCGTGGCCGCACCGGTGCAAACCAGTACGTCCCGGTCAGTGAGTCCGGAACCATCCGGTTGGGAGCCATCGGTGGCGATGAGTGCACAGAGTTCCGGTTTGCCACGGTGGTGTGCATATGCCAGCACCAGCTCGTTCAGCGCTCCATCCGGCAGTACCTCGCCCAGTGTCCGGTCGCGTACCGAACTTTCGGCCAGATTATACCGGATGGTGTCGTAGCCCAGTTCTTCGGGCGATTCGGCCTCAATGGGCATACGTTCGTAGCGCATAACGGGTTTATTTGTGTTTGGAAATCCAGACAAAGAACAGCACCAGCAGGATAAAGCCCGCTACCAGCATCGCAATTTTCCAGAATGATTTCGGCCGTTCGCCGGCCACCTGTCCGGTCTGCCCGTTGATCATGAAGCGGTACAGCTTGCCGTTATACATATAGGCACAGATCCAGAGCGGCATCAGTAGGTGCTTGAAAGTCTGGTTACTCAGCTGTGTGTCGACCTGAAGGCCGCGCTGTGTATCACCGCCCAGTTGCTGCGAGCAGGCATTCTCTTCCCGGTAGCGGATCTGTTCTTCGGCTTTGCGGGCACTTTCGGCCAGATCAATGCTATAGACCTCGGCTTCCCAGCCAAGCAAAAAACGCGGGTCATAATCGACCACGCCGTTCATGTCGTAATGACTGACGTCCTGCACCGTACTTTCCTGTTTGGACAACTGCCGGGAGGCCATCAGCAGTACATCGTCGTAAAACTGCGAATGACTGCCCGACCGGTATTCCCAGCGGGTACGCTGTTCCTGCCGTGTGATCGCATTACCATTCTGGTCGCGGGCCTGAACCTGAACGTAATAGTGGAAACCGGCCTCACCCGTCCAGTTTGAATAGGCCTGGGCATCGAAGGTCCAGTAAGGGATATAGATTCCGTGCAGCTGATCGAGCATAGCACCGGCTTTCAGGTCCGACGGGGCCAGCCAGTTGTTGCCGACCC
Source organism: uncultured Arsenicibacter sp. (assembly GCF_945952095.1). Classification (GTDB taxonomy): domain Bacteria; phylum Bacteroidota; class Bacteroidia; order Cytophagales; family Spirosomataceae; genus Arsenicibacter. The sequence continues at coordinate 2,023 of NZ_CAMFHL010000373.1, forward strand.
AGCTTTTAAACCGTTCGGTGGCGGCGGCCTTCGACATCCGGAAGGGAAGCACCCCCGCCGGTTCGATCACACGGGTTTTCTGCGCGTCGGGGTTGACGTTTTTCGACCCGCAGAAGGCACAGGTGATGGTCGGCGTCTCGAGGTTAATCTGGGTATGGGCCCCGCAGTTCTGGCACGTAAATAAGTGCTTTTCTTCAACCGGTGCGTTGGGGAGCTGCTGATTTTCAACGCGGAACGTAAGCGGATTCTCCTGAAGATTTTTCTGGGTGAACGGAATGTCTTCGGTATTGCCGCAGTAGCCGCATTTCAGTTTCTGCGCGTCGGCCGAAAAGGTGAGCTGGGCACCACATGTCTTACAGGGGGCTTTGATAAAAGCCGCATCAGGCATTGGATTCATGGGAATGGTATCAGGGCGTTGGAGACCTATACGGATTGCGTCCCCAACGCCGGAATGACTTACAGACGGGCTAGTAATTCAGCTTTTTTGGCCGCAAACTCTTCTTCGGTCAGAATGCCGGCCGCTTTAAGTTCGCCGAGTTGCTTCAGCAGACCAAGCACCTCGCCTTTGTCTTCTTTAGGAGCCTGTTGCGGGGGCGGCGTATTACCGGCGGCAGCATTGTTCATGAAGTTGCCGAGGCCACCCATAAGAATGGCGGTACCGGCCGCGCCACCGCTTTCGGCCGCATCTTCGATGGCCATGCCGGCCTGAAACTGCTGAAAACGGGCCATATCACCGACCATATTCATTTGGGTCGTTTTGTCGAGGAACGCTTCAACCTCTGGTGGCAGGCTGGTGTTTTCGATGTAGAATTTAGTAAGCTCCAGCCCGTAGGGTGAGAAATCGCTTTGCAGCATCGGCAACAGCTTGTCGCCCAGTTCGCGGTAGTTGCGGGCCATGTCGTATACCGACACGCCGGCTTCGCCAACGGAATCCGAGAAATTAGTGATGATCGCCGATCGCAGCTGATCTTCCACATCGCCGATACGGACGACCGGATTGGTGCCTGAAAACTCCTTGATGAACTTACCACCGTCGGCTACGCGCAACGCAAACACACCGAAGGCCCGGACGCGTACCTGCTTCAGCTCCGGATCGCGGATAATGATCGGGTTCTGCGTGCCCCATTTCAGGTTGGTAAACTGGCGGGTCGAGACAAAATAGACATCAGCCTTAAAGGGTGATTCGAAGCCCATTTTCCATGACCGCAACGTCGTCATGACCGGCATGTTCTGGGTCGTCAGCTGGTAACGGCCCGGGGGGTAGATATCGGCGATCTGCCCTTCGTTCATAAACACCGCCATCTGCGATTCGCGAACGGTCAGTTGTGCACCGTATTTGATGTTATTGCCCTTATCCGGAAATTTCCAGATGACCGTATCCGTTGAGTTATCTACCCAGTCAATTACTTCGATGAACTCGTTCTTGATGAAATCAAAAAGTCCCATGTTTCGTCGCGGTTATATTTGTATGCGCAATATACACGTAGAGACGCAACATCTTGCGTCTCCTTTATCATAGGTAAAATTTTACCCCTGACCGGATGCGTGGCAGTACATACGGTCGGTAGAGACGCAAGATAGAGACAGAGACGCAAGATGTTGCGTCTCTACGATCGGGGATAAGCGCTTTTATGGTATCAGGCGGTCTGCCGGAAGGAAGCGGGGAAATAGGCGGTGAAGGTTGCTCCGTGTCCAACCTGACTGCGGGCGGTAATGCTGCCGCCGTGGAGCTCCACCACTTTTTTGCAGATCGCCAGGCCCATGCCGGTGCCGGCATACTGATTGGCACCGTGCAGCCGCTGGAAAAGCTGAAAAATCCGCTCAAGATATTGTTCGTCAAACCCGATGCCGTTGTCGCTGACGTCAATGGCAAACCACTGTTCGGCTGATAGGTCGGCCGGTAGCTGATCCTGATCCGGATCAATGGGGCGGGCGCCAATCCGGATCACCGGTGTACTGTCTTTACCGGCAAATTTAAGGGCGTTGGCAATCAGGTTCTGAAACAGCTGCCCCAACTGCACCGGATGACCGAATACCACCGGTAAATCGCCGGTGTCGAAGGTCGTTTCGCTGAAACGCGGCATCATTTCCAGATCATCCAGCACCGATTGCACGAGCTTATTCAGGTCAATGCGTTTAAAATCATTCTGTTTGGGGGTCAGGCGGGAATAGGTAAGCAGGTCCTGAATCAGGTTCTGCATCCGGCGGGCAGCGGCCTGCATCCGCCGCACGACGTCGATCCCGTACTCATCCAGCGTCGGGGCATACTGGTTCATCAGCACATCGCCGAAGGTCTGCACCTTTCGCAGCGGCTCCTGTAAATCGTGCGACGCCACATAGGCAAACCGCATCAGATCATCGTTGCTGCGGTGCAGGTCGCGGATGGTTTGTTCCAGCTGCGACTGATATTGCTCCAGCTGCTGGCGGGCCGCCTGTAGTTCTTCATTGTCGCGCAGGGTCTGCTCCACGATTTTCTGCGCGTGAATATCAACCAGAAAGCCGGTCCAGTGCCAGATCACGTTTGTCGCATCCACCAGCGGCGTCAGTGATGCCAGGTGCCAGAGGTATTTGCCGGTTTCGGCGTTGCC
>NZ_CAMFHL010000374.1 GCF_945952095.1 uncultured Arsenicibacter sp.
AGTATCGGCAAAGCAACCCCCCGGCCAGCGCAGGTTCGGGATTTTAAGTTTCTTCAGCGCATCGACCACATCGTTCCGTACGCCGGCCGTGTTGGGGATCTGCTTATTGTTTTCGCCGACGTAAAACCCGCCATAGATACAGCGGCCAAGGTGCTCGGCAAAATGCCCGTAAATATGCCGGTTAATGGTGTGCTTCGCCTCTTCGGCCTTGAGCGTCACCTGATTCTGGGCCATGCTCAAGCCACTGCTCAGCGCCAGCCCTATGAGTAAAAGTGCTTTTTTCATTGTAACATGTATTTAAACAACCACTGAGTTTATATGAGTGTTGCACGGAGCTACACGGAGTCATTCATGCCGGATAGTGTGTAACTCCGTGTCTGAAACTCCGTGGAACGCTGTGGTTAAATCTTAAAAACCAATCGAATTTCCTCCGTCTACCGGCAGCGAGGCACCGGTGATGTAGCGGGCAGCTTCCGAGGCCAGGAACACGGCAGCATACCCGATGTCGGCGGGCTTGCCGAACTTCGCCATCGGTGTCCGGCGCATAGCACGGTCACGGCGGTCGGGGTCGCTGTTGAAGGCGGTCCGGCTCATGGCCGTTTCGATAAAGCCCGGCGCAATGGCGTTCACCCGGACCCCTTTACCCGACCACTCCGACGCCAGAATCTTCACCATGCCTTCGACCGCCGATTTCGACGCCCCGTAAGCCGCCACACGGTCGATGCCGTAGTAGGCCGCCATGGACGAAATCATGATGATTGACCCGCTCTGTCGCTCTACCATGCGGCGGGCACAGGTCCGCGTCAGGGCAAATACGGCGTTCAGGTTGGTTTGAATGATCCGGTTAAAATCCTCGTCAGATACTTCCAGCGCGGGCTTTTTCATGTTAATTCCGGCGTTATTCACCAGAATATGAATCGGGCCGTGGGTCGCTTCGATTGTTTCGACCAGGGCCTCAAGGCTACCGAGTTCGGTTACGTCGTTGGTAAAATAAAAGGCCTGTTCGCCGCCCTGATTCAGTTCGGCAACGGCTTCCTGCAACGGCTGCTCACGGCGGCCCGTGATGACGACACGCGCCCCGGCCTGCACCATACAATGGGCAATGGCCAGGCCAATGCCGGTGCCGCCGCCGGTAATGAGAGCGAGTTTACCGGTGAGCGAAAAAGGGGTTTCTACTAGTATGTCTTCCATGTTGTTTCGTATTTAAATCAGGCGACCACGTAATGCATCAGATTGGGCGACCACGTGGGGTCGCCCGTACGGGGCAGGGCGGGATAAAATCAGCGCATTTGATAGATATCGACAAGGCGTTTTACCTCTTCGAGCGTCCGGTCGGGTTTCTTGAACGGCGCGGGTATCGGCTGTTTGGCAAAGGTCTGGAAATAGAGCACACAGGCATCGCGCCACCAGATGGCTTCGCGGTGCTGCGTGGCCAGCCGACCGGCGACATCCGCGTAGAGTTCAGGATCAATCGCCGGTTTGGCTTGTGCCCACTGTTGCTGCATCCAGCCCACGGCATCCGCACCGGTATAGTAGCGGGTGCAGATTTCGTCCCACAACGACCGGGCGGTCGGCAGTTTTTTGGTCCAGGCTACATGGTGGAACCACAGCAGATACGGCAGCGGGCAGGTTTCAGGGTTATTCCACTGCGCCTGCACCTCCGGTTTGTACTGGCTCAGGGCATTGCTGCCGCTGGCCGTCCGGTCAAACCCGACACCAATGGAGTCGGCACGGTGGTAATAGGTGTGCCGCCAGTCGGGCCGTGGGGCGCGGTCCAGCCACGGCTCAGGGCCGTAATGGATGCCATAGCCCATGATATGGTGTAGCCCCAGCGGATTCGTATAGTCTACGTAAATCTCGCGTGACCGCAACATCATATCCGTAATGGCTTTTGTGGCTTTCGGTTCGGTAGTCAGCGTCATGTTCACCCACTCGCGGGCCAGCGCTTCCGGGCTAAGCGTGTGGTCCCAGGCCAGCCGGCCAAAGGCATACCAGTTCGCCTGCCCCATCGGATTGCCCGTCCAGTTGCGGTCAGAACCGGTATTAGCAACCCCGGCCATTGCCGACAGCGTGTAGTTACCAACGGAGCCGTCGATCACCTTTGCCACCGTAGACCCCTTACCCTTCTGCCACGTATCCGAGTCCAGACACTCCTTAAACAGCGGTGCTTCAAAGACCGAATGTGTTGCAAAGCCAAGATACTCCTGTGTGATCTGGAACTCCATTGCCAGCGGCGTTTTGTCCATGGCGCCGAACAACGGCGAAAACGGCTCCCGCACCTGAAAGTCGATCGGGCCGTTTTTTACCTGCACAATCACCTTTTTATTGAATTTGCCGTCGAGCGGCTTAAACTCCTCGTAAGCTGCCTTGAAACGGTCGCCTTTGGGGTCGGCCTTATACACAAACGACCGCCACAATACGATGCCGTCGTGATCGCCCAGGGCTTCAGCCAGCATGTTCGCGCCGTCGGCATGCGTCCGCCCATAGTCCTGCGGACCGGGTTCGCCTTCGGAGTTGGCTTTCACCAGAAAACCGCCGAAGTCCGGAATCAGCCTGTAGATTTCGGCAACCTTGTCAGTCCACCACGCTTTAACCTGCGGATCGAGCGGATCGGAGGTCTTGAGGCCGCCCACCACTTTCGGGGCCGGAAAATAAACTGACAGATACACGCGGATGCCATACGCGCGGAACACCTTCGCAATGGCCGCCACCTTTTGCAGGTATTCGGCGGTCATGAACCGGGCACTTGCGTTGACATTGTTCAGCACCGAGCTGTTGATACCCAGCGACGCATTTGCCCGGGCATAGTCGCGGTAGCGGGGATCGACGGTTTCGGGCAGTTCGTACCATTTCCAGAGCGTGCCGCCGGCATACCCCCGTTCGATGGTTCCGTTTACGTTATCCCAGTGATTCAGCATCCGGTAACGGACTTTCGGGCTGCTGCTCTGCGGCAGCCCGGCCAGTGGCTGGCGGGTCTGCAAATGGCGCAGCAACGCAAACGCGCCGTATAGCACCCCCGCATCGGTTTTGGCCGAAATAACCACATTGCCCCCTTGTCGGGTCAGCTGATAGCCTTCGGCGTTGGGCAAATCCACTGCCTGCGAAACCGTCAGCACGATGCCGCCGGTTTTGTTACCCGACGCCACAACCGGCACCGGCTTGCCCAGCAATCCCTGCAAACCGGCCTGCAACTCACCGGCCGCCGAGGACAGAACCTCACTCCGGCCGTTTACCTGAATAAATCCGGCCTGCGATGCATAAGCGGCCCGCAAACCGGCATCGCTGATCAGATCGTATTTGAGCCAGAGCCGGTAGCCGTCATCAGCTTTCGCGGAAAACGACACCATCAATACCGCGAGCAGACAAAGCCAGTTGCCCGCCGTTTGCACGAATGTCCTCATAAAACGTTGTGTTTGTTATACGTTATGGATTCAGGGACCGGGTAATTCCCAGCTCCAGGCCGCGCAGCTCAGCCAGCCCGCGCAACCGCCCGATGGCCGAATAGCCAGGATAGGTCTTCTTCACCAGGTCGTCCATCATCTGGTGGCCATGGTCGGGGCGCATCGGAATTGACGTGACGCCCTCACCGGCTGCTGCCCGCCGCTGTTGTTCTTCTACAATGGCTTTCACTACGGCATACATATCCACATCGCCGTCCAGGTGGTCGGCTTCAAAAAAGGACTCGTACCAGCCCTCGCGCGTTGTCGGCTCCCGTTTTGTGGTCCGCAGATGGATGAAGTGAATCCGGTTGCCAAAGCGCTTAATGATACCCGCCAGATCGTTGTCCGGCCGGATCCCGAGCGAACCCGTACAGAACGTAATCCCGTTGGCATTCAGGTCACAGGCGGCCATCAGTTGCGCCAGATCGGCCTCCGTGCTAACCACACGCGGCAGGCCCAGCAACGGCATCGGCGGATCATCGGGGTGAATGCACAGATTGATACCCACCTCCGCTGCCACCGGCGCTACCTCCCGAATGAAGTAGTACAGGTTTTCGCGCAGTTGCACATCGCCGATTTCAGCGTATTCGTCCAGCAAATCCTGAAACGTTTCCAGCTCAAAGGCTTCTTCGGAGCCGGGTAAGCCCAGCAGGACCGTATTACGCAGCAGCTGAATCTCGTCTGGTGTCATCGCAGCAAACCGCGCTTTGGCAGCTTCCTGCACAGCCTGGGCATAATCAGCTCCGGCATTGGGCCGGTTCAGGATGCAGAGGTCAAAGATGGCGAAGTCTTCCCACACAAACCGGAGTGCCCGTGAGCCGTCCGGCATCACATAGTTCAGGTTTGTCCGTGACCAGTCGAGCACCGGCATAAAGTTGTAGCAGACGGTCGTAATGCCGCAAGCCGCAAGGTTCCGCAGCGACGTTTTATAATTGTCAATACAGCGTGAGCGTTCCGGCCGTGCTTTTTTGATGTCTTCGTGAACAGGCAGACTCTCTACGACGGCCCAGTGCAGGGGCGTAAAGCGGTCATTGCCGGCTTCGATCAGGCTGATCCGCTCCTGAACGGCGTCAACCGGCCATACCTCGCCGACCGGAATCTGGTGCAGGGCAGTGACCACACCCGTGCACCCCGCCTGCCGGATATCCATAAGGGAGACG
>NZ_CAMFHL010000375.1 GCF_945952095.1 uncultured Arsenicibacter sp.
AACTCACCGATTTATGTCGTAGACGGTATTCAGGTGGAAAATGCCCTGTCGTTTATCTCGCCGCAGGATATTGAAACCATCGACGTACTGAAGGATGCTTCCACGACGGCCATCTACGGTGCGCGTGGTGCCAACGGGGTAGTGATTATCACCACCAAGTCCGGCAAAAATGGAAAAACAACCGTGAGTTACAATGGCTCGGCCGGTTTCCGCGAAATCTCCAGAAAGCTGGATGTCATGAGCCCGTATGATTTTGTACGCTGGCAGTATGAGCGCAGCCGCGGCGATGCTACGGCCGAAACCAGCTTTGCGAAATTGTACGGAACGTGGGATACTATTGACCAGTACAAAAGTACGGCACCAATTAACTGGCAGGAGGAGATTTTCGGCCGGAAGGCACAATACCAGAACCACAATGTGAACGTCAACGGTGGTAATGCCAATACAAACTATAACCTGAGCTTAACGGCTAACAAGGAAGACGGCTTGCTGCTGGAATCGGGCTTTGAACGCTATCTGGCTACGTTCCGGATGGACCACAAAGCCAATGATAAACTGCGCCTGGGCTTCAACGTCCGCTACCTGAACCAGACTATCCGGGGGGCCGGTACGACCAACTCGGGTACGAAAAGTACAAACCGCCTGCGCCACTCGATTCAGTACCGTCCGCTGCTGACGACGGCTCAGCCGGATGTGGATGACTTTGACGAAGACCTGTACATTTCGTCGGGTAACCTTGTGAACCCGATTCTGATGACGCAGGCCGAATACCGCCGGGCCTATACAAAAGCGCTGAACCTGAGCGGCTATGCCAGCTATAACATTCTGAAAAACCTGACGTTCAAAACAACCATCGGGATTGATAACAACGATCAGCAGATCAACGCGTTCTGGAGCAAGATTACGTCAACCGCCCGGAACTATGCCTCGCTTCCGGTAGCGTCGATCAACCAGATCGGAACCGTGACGATCAACAACTCGAACGTATTGCAGTATTCGCAGAAGTTCGGGGGCAAGCATGATGTCACGGCCCTGGTCGGTCAGGAAATTTATGATAACAGCTCAAAAAGTACCGGTATCGAAACCCGTTACTTCCCGGCTGATATTTCGGCCGATCAGGCACTGGCCAACATGGGCCTTGGTTCACCGCCGAGCGGCGCTACACAGCCACGGCCAACGTCGAACATCGTGCCGCCAAACCGGTTGTTCTCGCTGTTCGGGCGCGTAACCTATGGCTATGAAGACAAGTACCTGGCAACGGTATCGCTGCGTTCCGACCGTTCGTCGAAGTTCAACTACGCGAACGGTGCCCTGGTGTTCCCGTCGGGTACGCTGGCGTGGCGCTTCTCGAAAGAAGATTTCTTCAAAAAACAGACTGTGCTGACGGACGGTAAAATCCGCTTTGGCTACGGGGTGGCCGGTAACAACCGGATCGGCGACCTGCTGTATCAGCAGCTATACGGCGTTACAGGTGAATATGCACTGAATCACGCCGTACTGCCCGGCTACGCGCCGATTGCACTGGCTAACCCGGACCTGAAATGGGAGTCGAACGTATCGCAGAACCTCGGTATTGACCTGGCTTTCCTCAACAACCGGTTCCAGGTATCGCTGGATGCCTATAAAAACGAGGGCCGTAACCTGCTGTTAGCCGTAGCAATTCCACCGACCTCAGGCTATTCGTCACAGATCAAGAACCTGGGTTCGACCATGAACAAAGGCCTTGAACTGCAACTGACTGCCTACGTGCTGCAACGGAAAAACGTAAGCTGGACGTCGAACTTCAACATCTCGGCCAACCGCAATAAAGTAACGGGCTTAGGTACCGTGTCGCAGCTGACGCGTAACTCGGGCTGGCAGGGATCGGATGGCGCCGATGATTACCTCGTGCGGGTTGGCGAGTCGGTAGGTCTGATGTACGGCTTCGTGACGGATGGCTTCTATACTGTTGACGACTTTAACTACGACGCAACCGCAAAAACCTATACCGTTAAGCCGGGTATCGCCTACAACTCTGTCTACGGGGTGCCGCAGCCGGGTATGCTGAAGTGGAAAGACATTGACGGAGACGGACAGATTACGGCCGATAAAGACCGGACGGTAATCGGGAATGCCAACCCGAAATTTATCGGTGGCTGGAACAACCAGGTGACTTACAAAAACTTTGATTTCAGCGTGTTCGTGAACTGGGTGGTCGGCAACGACATCTACAACGCCAACAAAATCGAATTTACCGACGGTGCGTTCCCGAACCTGAACATGCTGTCGTCTATGAAAAACCGCTGGACCAACCTCAACGATGCCGGTCAGATCGTAACGGATCCGGCAGAACTGAAAGCCATGAATGCCAATGCCACTATCTGGACACCGGTTCGGGTACAGCGTTACTGGCTGCACTCATGGGCGGTTGAAGACGGGTCGTTCCTGCGGTTGAACAACATTACACTGGGCTATACACTGCCGGCAACGATTTCGAAGAAAGTGGGTATGTCGCGCTTCCGGGCCTATGCTACGGTGAATAACCTGGCTACCCTGACCAAATACTCGGGCTTTGATCCTGAGGTAAGCACACGCCGGTCGGACCCGCTGACGCAGGGCGTTGACTATGCAGGCTATCCGCGTGCGAAAACATGGGTATTTGGTGTAAACGTGACTTTTTAATCAGACAATGAATTCGATCATAAAACGAGTCTCAAGTGTAGGTATCGCGCTGACCGTCACCCTGTTTTCGGTAGTCGGTTGCCGGGATTATCTGGAGGTGCAGCCTCAATCACAAATCAGTATTTCGGATGCCTTTTCAAACGTAGCCAACGCCACCAACGCCGTAATCGGCGTGTATGACGAGCTGATGGGCGACAACGGCTACGGTATCCGGATCAACATGTATTATCCGTACGACTCCGATGAAATGATTGTGTCGGGGAACATTGATAACGGTCGCCGGGGAATTGGCCGCTACCAGCTGCTGCTGACCAACACCGAAATCCGGAACCCGTTCCTGCAGCTGTACCGCGGGGTGGAAAAAGCAAATCTGTGCATTGAGCAGATTCCGCTCATGCCGCAGTATACCAACGGAACCGACGCCGAGAAGAAGGAACTGCGCCGCCTGCATGGCGAAGTGCTGACGCTGCGGGCGCAGTTTATGTTTGAACTGATCCGGAACTGGGGCGACGTACCGGCACCGATGCAACCGGCGTACAAGCAGCCTGATCTGTTTATTGCGCAGGCCGACCGCGACGTGACCTATGCAAAACTGATTGAAGACCTGCGCACGGCCACTGATCTGGTGCCGTGGCGGACAGAGGCCGGAACGCGGAACGAGCGCATCACCAAAGGTGCCGTTAAAGCGCTTCGTGCCAAACTGGCTCTGTTCCGTGGTGGTTATGCCCTGCGCAGCAGCGGTAAGCTGGAACGCAATGCCGACTACCTGACCTACTATAAAATCGCCCGCGACGAGTGTGCAGATCTGCTGGCTAAGCGGGGCGAACATACCCTGAACCCAAGCTTCGAAGACATCTGGCGCAAACTGACATCGTTCCAGTATGATCCGAACGGGGAGATTATTTTTGAAGCCGGTGCAGGCGGGTCAAACTCAACGTCTGATAGCCGGATGGGGAATTACAACGGCCCGTCGGTGAATGCCTCGTCGCGCTACGGAACCGGTGGCGGTGGATTGCTGGTACTGCCGAACTACTTCTATGCGTTTGACTCGACCGATACCCGCCGCGATGTAACGGTGACGATGTATTCGATTGCCGCAACCAATATCAAGGCACCGCGCCGCCTGGGCGAACTGACCGACGGTAAATTCCGGAAAGACTGGCGGAACCCGCTGCTGCCCGGCACGGCACTGAACGTGGGCTACAACTGGCCGTTTATCCGGTTTGCCGACGTATTGCTGATGTTTGCCGAGACCGAAAACGAACTGAACGGTGCTCCGACGGCGGCGGCCATCTCCGCCTTTGAAGAAGTCCGGAAGCGGGCATATGCCGGTAATGCAGCCCGTATCGGTACTACGCCGACCACAAAAGCGGCTTTCTTTGATGCTATCGTAAACGAGCGGTATCTGGAGTTCGGCAGCGAAGGCATCCGGAAATTTGACCTGATCCGCTGGAACCTGCTGGCCCAGAAGATTCAGGAGACCCGCGATAAAATTCAGGCAATCCGGGACTCAAAAGCTCCTTATAACATACCGCGTTACCTGTTCTGGCGCAATAACGGCGAAGAAATTCAGTGGCTGAACTCGTTCTACAAAACGACCTCCCTGACCACGGCGCCAACGGGCTGGAACCGGCTTGACTGGACGCAGCACCTGACCGGTAACCTGATTGACGGGTTGCCGCTGCACCAGGCAGTTGCCCGTTTCTTCGTGACGGGTAAGAGTGAGCTTTTCCCGTATGATCAGGCGACGGTTGATGCCTATCAGGGTAAACTGAAGCAAAATCCCGGCTATTAAGTTATTGAGCGAATTAGTGAATGTGTGATTGAGTGAAGCCATTGAGATACAGTCTTTTGCTCTCGGGCTAAATCTAATTCTGCTTACTTAAGTCTGTCTCTTATACACATCTGACGCTGCCGACGACTCCTTACGTGTAG
>NZ_CAMFHL010000376.1 GCF_945952095.1 uncultured Arsenicibacter sp.
GAACGTGAATTTCTGCGGACTTGGCACATACCGGAACAGCAGCTCAAATACGCTCTTCTGGAACGTATTGACCGGCGCTTCCGGGGCGGTCGAGTTGTAGGTCAACCCAACGCGGATTGCATCCGAGAGCTGATACTCTGCCGATACCTGTACATAGCTGACGGGCTGATAACCGAGGCTGTTATGCCGGTAAGACAATCCGAGGCCGGCTTTTTCCATAAACCACGCCTTGGCATTCACGTCAAAACCAATTGGACGGCCGGTTGCCTGCGTAACCAGCACAGACGGTATCAGCGACAGGTTTTCACCGGACTCCAGCTTATAACCCGCCTGAATAAACAGCGGCCGGACGCTCTGGTAAGAGCCTAACCCTGTCCCCAGTCCGTACACGCCTTTACTAACTTCCGGCATGGAAACCCCGCCAAAAAAGGTATCTGAATAATAGTACACCCCGGCGCCGTAGCTCATGTTGGCTTTGTTGGTACTCGTCAGGCTCACCTGATCATACACGGGTAAAAAGCTTACACCGGCCAACCCGCCAATGGAAACGCTGGCTCCGTCGGGCAGGTTAATCCAGTAAGACAGGGTGCCATACACACCGGTCGTACCCAGTGTACCCAGCCGGTCATTAACTGCCTGAAGGCCAATGCCAACCTTACCGTCGGCCACCGCACCATCCATTGCCAGTGTCTGTGAAGACTGTCCGCCACCGCTCATTTGCTGCTGCTGTTTACTCTGCACAAAAAAGCCCCGCTTACGGAACATGGCTGTCATATGCAGTTGTTCGCGTAGCCCGGTTGCGGCCGGGTTAATGGTCATCGGACTAAATTGGTATTGATAGTAAAGCGTTTCTTTTTGAGCATGAGCACGCTTTCCGCAGAGTAAGCTAATCAGAACAAGCGCACAGATTCGCTTAGACAAGTGGATCATAGACATAAGCATCAGAAATTGTTCTGGAAAATTGATGGATTTCGGTCAAAAATCCTAATTCTCCCCAGGGTTGAGGGGTATAAAAAAACTGCTGAGCAACCCGTGTTAACCGGATATAATCAGCAGTTTTCCATTACCTTTTTTGTTTTTATTGCAGTGACAGAATCTTGATTTCTGTCCGGCGGTTAAGCTGATGCTCTTCTTCCGTACAGTTTGTCCCGTCTTTGCACTGATTCAGCAGCTCGCTTTCCCCATAGCCTTTTGCCACCATACGCGTAGCTTTAATCCCCTTGGCCTTCAGGTAGGCCACGGCTGATTTAGCGCGGTTTGTCGACAGCGTTTTGTTGTATTGCGTTGTTGCACGGCTATCCGTATGCGACCGCATCTCGATTTTCATCGTCGGGTACTTTTTCATCAGGCTCACCAGTTTATCCAGTTCGGCTGCTGCGTCGGCCCGGATCGTGGCCTTATTCAGGTTGTAATAAATGTTATCGATCCGGATTACGTCCCCTTTCTTAAACATAGTCAGGTCAGCAATTCCTGCACCGTCCTTAGAGATGCGCGTACCGGTCGTACCCATGCTATCCTTGATGGCTTCGAGCGAATAATCACAGCCTGCCTTTATCGAAAACTCATAGGCTCCATCAGTATCCGTAACTGTTTCCTGCTTTGATTTATCGCACTCATTGGTCAGGATTACCTTTACACCTACCATCGGTGCCTTGCCCTGCTGGGTCGTTACGCGGCCACGCAGTTTTGAGTTCGCCAGATCCAGACCACTCACCGGCGGCGCAATTATTTTAGGTTTCGCCAGCGGAATTTCCAGCCGCGACGGCATGTCGTCGGTCAGACCTACGGTCGAGAAACCAACCTGGTTATCGAGGTAGCCTTCGGTGCTGGCGGCAAGCTGGAAGTCATTTTCCGCATCCAGACACAGGTGGATATTGCCTTCGCTATCGGTTTTCAGGTCTTTACTGTCGCTTTCGTTTGTTTTGTTATCCACTTTCAGCGCAGCATTGGCCAGCGGCGTTTTTGTTTCGGTATCAAACACAACGACGGTCAGCTCACGGCAAGGGTACAATGGTCCTTCCCGTTTGAAGCGGTAAATATCATCGTCGGTGCCGCCGTTTTTCCGGTTGCTGCTGAAATAACCGCCACGGCGTTCGCCGTCCGTTACAATCCCGAAATCATCTTTATTGGAGTTCAACGGTTCGCCCAGGTTCTGCACCCATTTTGCATGCACGCCATCGTTCTCCAGCTGGGCAAAAAACAGATCCAGATCCCCTAAGCCAGGCTGTCCGTCAGACGAGAAATAGAGATTTCCTTTTTCATCAATAAACGGAAACATCTCGTTGCCCTTGGTATTTACCTCTTTACCGAGATTGACGGGCGTTGACCATTTACCGTTTTCGAGTTTTGTTACATAAATATCCGTCCCGCCGAAACCGCCCGGCATATCCGACGAGAAATAAAGCAGCTTATCATCCGGACTGAATGACGGGTGCCCCGTCGAATACTCGTTACTGTTAAACGGTAGTTCTTCAACCGCCTGCCAGTCGCCGTTGGTCTGAACGGTTGTATAGAGTTTCAGTTTATTAACCCCATCCGACGATTCACGATATTTGCCGTTATTATAGTTGTTCCGTGTAAAAACCACACGGGAGCCATCTTTCGTAAATGTAGCCGGCCCTTCGTGGTATTTGGTGTTAAGGGTCTGGCTGAAGCGCGCTGATTCGGTCAGCGGCTCATCTTCATAGCCCAGACCGGCATTTACGTTTGTGCCGCCGTAGAAGCCAACAGTGCGTGTATCGTTGGATGTCGGCGCAGTGTAATCATCTGTACCCAGTATACGGCCTATTTTATGGGTAGCCAACTGTTTTTTGCTAACAGAGCCACCAAGGCTGGCGGTTTTCTCGCCTTTAATGTCTTTCCGCTCCGGCAAGTAATACAGGTCTAGAAACGGGGTATTGTCCCATTTAAAAACACGCTTGATACCGTTTGCGCCCCCCTGAGCTGATACAAACACAAGACCTTCCTTGTAATATACAGGACTGAACTCAGCGGCTTTTGTATTCAGGTCGAGGAAATCAACCTTGTAGCTGGCCGCATTTTTCGACAGCGAGCTTACATCGCGGTACAGCTTTGAAAACAGCGGCCCGCGCTGATCATCTTTCTGAACGGCATTATACTTTTCATAAGCTTCCTGCGCCTCCCGGTACTTCCCGTTGCTGGCCAATGCCTGCGCGTAGTAGAGATAACACTGGACGTACTCCGACGGCAGTTCGCCCATCGTAATCAGATCGCGGTACGCCTGTTCTGCTTTCTGCGTATCCCGGATTTGCCGGTAACTGTAAGCCAGTTTCGCTTTAGCTGCCCGGACATCTGTCTCAGGCATTGATTTTGTGTTCTGAAGTGCCTGCTCATAATATTCAGCAGCTTTCGAATAGGCCATCAGATTAAACTGATTATCAGCCTGCTTCGCCAGAGACTGCCCGAACACCGGAGCAGCCAGGGCTACCAGTACATAGCAGAGTATACAGTGTCGTTTCATACGCTGTAATTGTTGTGAGAAGATGCGATATCAACAAAAAAGGGTACTTCCTGAACAGACGTAATAATCTGTTAGAAGATACCCTTTTTATAGCAAATACTGTTCCGAAGTCTACAAAATAGTACAGAAACCGGATAAAAGTATTTTAGAAACGCTACATGTAATTTTTATACCATTACGATTTTGCCGGTTGCCCTTACCATCGCTTAGAAATAACGAGGCGTAAGGATTTTGTTTTTACCGAATCCGAATTCGTAACGCAGCATTAACTCGTGCGAGCTTGGTGCCACCTGACCTAAACGGCTTACCGTGCGGTCATACGCATATCCCAGACGGAACTGATCGCTCAGCTGCAGTTCCAGCATACCCACAACGGCATCGTTGGTATAGCTGGTAAAGGAGTAGAACTGATTTTTCCGGAGGGATACACCCAGTGCCACGCGGTCATTGATCCAGAGGTTGACGTTACCGTCAAAGCCCAGCGGCGAGCCTTCTGCATATTTAACCAGCATCGATGGCTTCAGTTTCAGCGCAGGGCTCAACCCTACCACAAAACCAGCCGCAGCATAGGCATGCCGGCGGACAACGGCGCGGTTAACACCTGAGTCATAATCAGACAGCTTGCTTTTTAACAGGCGCGGTACTGAAATGCTCAGATACGAACGGTCATTGCTGATATAAATCCCGGTACCAAAGTTTGGCAGCATTTTGTTGATATTCTGAGCAAACGCAGGGTCGGCGGATACACCGGCCGGTACCAGTTTTACTTCAGTCAACATAGCCGACAGGTTGGTGACACCACCCTGGAGACCCAGAGCCAGTGTTGAGCGCGAACCCAGTTTGATGCGGAACGCATACGACGCAAACGCGCCGGTTTCGTTATACACCCCGATACGATCGTTATACAATTGCAAACCCACCCCTACACGCTCACGGTTAAGCGGCATATCGGCGGTGAATGTCGCCGTTTGTGGCGCGCCTTCAAGGCCCGTCCACTGGTTCCGGTACATAGCCGTCATGCTGAGTACGTCACGGCTACCGGCATAGGC
>NZ_CAMFHL010000377.1 GCF_945952095.1 uncultured Arsenicibacter sp.
GTGTATAAGAGACAGTCCCAGGTCCCCTGCCACATCTTGCCGGGCAGGTACAGGCGGTCAAACCACGCCACCAGGTTAACGCCGGGCTCCAGCATAACCCGCCCCACACCCGGCGTCGGAATCTGCGTCAGCGCCAGCCAGTAACTAAGGAGCAGGATGACCGCCAGCCAGGCCTGCTGCTTCCAGTTTGTCGTCAGAAAAATAAACGCGCACAGCATAAACACAATGGCGATGCGGTGCAGGGTGCCGGTCCACCGGATATTGCTGACATCAAAGTCAGGTTGCAGGTTCAGGAACATGCCCACCGCAAAAATCTTCAGCGACCGGACGACTATTTTCCGGTACATCTCTCCTTTCGGCGCTCCGGCCTCCAGCCGTTTGGCATAGGCAAACACGATAGACACCCCAATGATAAACAGGAAAAACGGCGCGACCAGATCGGTAAACGACAGACCGTTCCAGATCGTGTGGTGCAGCGTATGATACACCTGCTCACCATCGCCGGGAAAGTTCACCAGCAGCATGGCCGCAATGGTAAAGCCGCGCATCGCATCCAGCGAAATCAGCCGGTCAGACGCAGGCGGGGAGGTAAGTACGGTGCCGGTTCCGGCAGTGGGTTGTGTTAACATGGCAAAAGAGAAAAGTCCGGGCCAACAATGGTATTTTTAGTACGCATTCCCGTATTATTAGGACTACTTAACCGTCGTATTGATGAGGACTTTTTTCGCTTCGTTGCTGCTCCTGACTGCCCTATTCGTAACGAGCTGTCAGACAGACAGAAAAACTTCAGATGGTGATGCAAAAATCGCCGTTTCGTGGGAGCTGCTTACCAATTTCACCGATGTACCGACCGGCTTCAATGCCCGTTTTACGATCACGAATAATACCGGCGAAACCCTCACTGATGCCAACTGGAAGCTGTTCTTCAACATGGCTCCCCGACCAATCCTGACCAATAAAACCCCGCAGCCGGCCACGGTGCAGCACATCAACGGCGACTGGTATATGCTCGTCCCTGAAAAAGGCTTTTTGCTGGCGGCTGGTAAACGCATTGACATCAACTATTCAGGTACTGAAGCGGTGATCAAGGAGACAGACGCACCGATGGGGCTATACGTCGTCTTTTACGATGAAACCGGCAAGGAAAAACAGATTGCGCAGGTAGGCGATTATACTGTCAAACCCTTTGTCCGCAACGAACAGCTGCGGCGGGGTACCGACGAACTGGAGGCGGTCATCACGCCGCAGACACGCTATGTTGATAACCTGTCGGCCAGCCTGATTCCGGCTGATAAACAGCTTAACGTCATTCCCTCGCCGTTCCGGCTTATGACCCGGCCAGGACAATTTACGCTTACCCCGCAGACAACTATCTATGCAGACAAAGGCCTTGACAACGAAGCCGCCTTCCTCCGCGACAAATTAAAGGCGATTACGGGTGCTGACATTACCATACAACCAACCGGCAACGCAGCAACGGGTATTTTCCTGAAAACCGGGAAGGTATCGGTCGATGGGAAAACGCATGAAGCCTATACACTGACCATTGATCAGCGGGGCATCACCATCACCGGCGGCGATGCGGCCGGGACGTTCTACGGCGTTCAGAGTCTGTTGTCGATGATTCCGGCAGAGGCCTACCTCAAAAACACAGCACAAATTCCGCTCGGCTTTGTGCAGATTGATGATGCGCCGCGGTTTCCGTTTCGGGGGCTGCACATGGACGTCAGCCGGAACTTTCAGACCAAAGAAACCATCCTCCGCTTTCTGGACTTGCTGGCGTTTTACAAGATCAATCACTTCCTGTTTTATACCACTGAAGACGAAGGCTGGCGGCTGGAAATCGACGGACTTCCCGAGCTGACGCAGGTGGGTGCGCAGCGGGAACACACGTCGGGCATGAACGCACCCGCCCTGCATCCGGCCTACGGCTCCGGCCCGAAAGCGTATGACAAAGGCAAATACGGCAGTGGGTTCTACACGAAAGCCGACTTTATCGAGATTCTGAAATACGCCAAAGCGCGGCACATCAAGGTTATACCGGAACTCAACTTCCCCGGCCATGCCCGCGCTGCGATTAAAGCGATGGAGGCCCGCTACCAGCGGCTGATGAAGGCGGGCAATGCGGAAGCGGCCAACGAATACCGCCTGATTGATCCCGATGACAAATCCGTTTACCAGTCGGCGCAAGGCTATAAAGACAATGTGGTCAGTGTGGGCCGCGAATCGACCTACCGCTTTTACGAAAAGGTCGTGGATGAAATCACGAAAATGTACAAGGAAGCCGGTTTACTGATGGACGTTATGCATGCCGGCGGCGATGAGGTAGCCGGTGGCGCCTGGACTAAATCGCCTGAAGCCGCAAAAGTCCTGCGTGACCATCCGGAAATCGGCGACCCGAAAAACTTACAGGCTTACTTTTTCCGCGAATTGGTAAAACGGCTGAAAAAACGTAACCTTACCGTGCATGGCTGGGAAGAGGTAGCGCTGCTGAAAGCCCCGAACGGCGAATACATGGCCAATCCGGAATTTGCGGGCGGCAGTGTGGTGCCGTATATCTGGAACAACCTGTTCGATTATGATCTGGGTTACCGGCTGGCCAACGGCGGTTATCCCGTGGTCTTGTGCAACGTCTCGAATTTCTATTTCGACCTTGCCTACAACAATGACCCGAAAGAGCCGGGGCTTTACTGGGCCGGTTTCGTCGATACCCGCAGCAACTGGACCTTTGCGCCTTACGACATGTTTAAGACGACATTTAAAAACAGCATGGGCAAAAAACTGGATAAGGAGTTTACCGGCAAAGTACGGCTCAAGCCGGAAGCCCGCAAGAACATCATCGGCGTGGAAGCCCAGATCTGGAGCGAAACCATCAAAGGCCGTGACATGATCGAATATTATTCACTGCCGAAACTGCTCGGTTTTTCCGAAAGCGCCTGGGCTCCTGCCCGTCCGTGGGAGACGATTGAGGACAAAACCGCCCGTGAGCGGTCGATGGCGGAAGGCTGGAACGTGTTTGCCAATACCATTGCCCGCAGGGATCTGCCACGGCTGGCCCGTATCAACGGCGGATACACCTACCGCCTGCCGCTGCCGGGCGCGGTGATCGACAACGGGGTACTTAAAGCCAACGTCGAGTATCCGGGCCTGACGATCCGGTACACCACCGATGGCTCGGAGCCAACTCCGCAATCAACGGCCTATACGGGTCCGGTAAAGGTGTCGGGGACGGTAAAGCTCAAAAGCTTCGACCTCGCCAACCGCTCCAGCCGCACTGCCGAAGTCAACTAAACCGCTTTCGCTCTTTCACTCTTTTGCCGCAACAGCGGCCGCTCTTTCGCTCTTTATCATGAAGTCCAATACCCTGATTGTTGTCCTGATCCTGCTTATTTTCTTCGTCATTTCGTTTCTGACGAATATTCTGGGGCCGATTATTCCGGATATTATCCAGAGCTTTCACCTCAGCATCGGGCTGGCGGGATTTCTGCCGTTTGCGTTTTTCGTGGCATACGGGGTTATGTCGATTCCGTCGGGGATTCTGGTCGAAAAATACCGCGAAAAACGGGTACTGGTCTGGGCATTTGTGCTGGCCTTTGCCGGCGCACTCCTGTTTGCCCTGGTACCGGGCTTCAGTGTCTCGCTGTTATCGCTTTTCCTGATCGGGATTGGTATGGCCATGTTGCAGGTGGTGATTAACCCCCTCCTGCGGGTGGCGGGCGGTGAAGCCAATTTTGCCTTTAACTCGGTTCTGGCCCAGCTATTTTTCGGCGGGGCGTCATTTCTGAGTCCGTTGCTGTACAGTTACCTCGTGCAGCATGTACACAGCGGCCCCACCGACTCCGCCCTGATCCGACTGTTTAACCAGCTTGTGCCCGCCGACCTGAAATGGGTGTCGCTCTACTGGGTCTTTGCCGTCACTGCCCTGCTGATGGTAGTAATTATCGGGCTGGTCCGTTTCCCTGACGTGGCACTCAAAGACGACGAACGCATCGATACCGGCAAAGCATTCAGCGACCTGCTGGGCAACCGTACCGTCTGGCTGTTTTTCTTCGGCATTTTTGCCTACGTCGGTACGGAACAGGGTGTTGCCAACTGGATTTCTAAATTTTTGCAGACCTACCACAATGTCGATCCGGCAACGACCGGCGCCACGGTGATTTCGTATTTCTGGGGCCTCCTGACCGTAGGTTGTTTACTGGGGTTGCTGCTGCTCAAATTCCTCGACAGCCGGCTGGTACTGAGCCTCTTCACCGTAGGCGCCATTATCTCCCTGGCGGCCGGTCTGTTCGGTTCGCGCGAGGTAGCCTTGTATGCTTTTCCGGCAGTCGGGTTCTTTGCCTCAGTGATGTGGTCAATTGTGGTTTCGCTCGGACTTAATTCCGTTCCCCACCACCACGGCACGTTTTCGGGTATTCTTTGTACCGGCATTGCCGGTGGTGCCATTGTCCCGCTCATCATTGGCGGCCTCGCCGAGCTGACCGGCCTGCGCACCGCCATGCTGTTTTTATTTATTACGTTGGGCTATATTTT
>NZ_CAMFHL010000378.1 GCF_945952095.1 uncultured Arsenicibacter sp.
GACCTGCTGGGGCAGGTGGTTGGCTTTGTGCAGAAACTCCGGAAACGGAAACTGGTAAAAATGCCGGGCGTGTCGGAAACCATCGACTGGGCCGAGTCGCTGCTGGCGCTGGGATTCAGCCAGCTGACCGACGAAGCGATTGACCAGACACTGGGCTGCATCCTGAAATCCATCGACGATATTAACCTGATTAAAGCCGGCAACCCATGAAATCAGACGCAGCCAACATCACCGAAGCGATTGTGGGCTTTGCGCAGTTTGCCCGGCAAAACGGCCTGAACATCGGCATTCAGGAAACGCAGGAAGCGCTGCACGCCGCCCGGCTTGGCCTGCTGACCGAACGGGTCGGGTATCAGCATGCGCTGCGCCTGTTGTTTTGCCAGTCGCCCGAAGAACGTCAGCGTTTCGATGAGTTGTATGCGCAATTCTGGCAGCTGGGCATAACGCGGCATATCGAAGATAAAAAGCCGGTCAGCGAACCGGCACAGGTAACGAAAAAAGGGACCGGCTCCGTAGTGTTTATGGGCAAAGGCCGCCAACCTGGTGCTGACGACGAGGAAGACGGGCAGAACGTATCGGGCGCCAATGCGGAAGAGCGACTCCGCAACATGGATTTTGCCCGGCTCAACGACGTCGAAGCGGCCCTGCTCGAAGAACTTGCCCGCAAGCTGTTCGGGCAGATGGCGCTGCGGTTACGGCGACGCCACAAGGAAGGCCACCGCACTGGTCCGCTGCACCTGCGCCGGATTATCCGGAAAGGCCTCGGCACCGGCGGCGACATGATCAGCCTGTTCCGGAAATCGCCTAAACCACGTCGGCAACGGCTCATTGTGCTGCTCGACGTGAGCGGCTCCATGGACAAATACAGCTTTTTCCTGCTGCGGTTTGTGGTGGCGCTGCGCGAAAACTTCCGCCAGCTCGAAGCCTTTATTTTCAGTACCACCCTGCTGCGTATTACACCGGCCATTCAGCACCAACACCTTGACCAGTTGCTCATTACCCTGTCGCAGCAGGTTGATAACTGGTCAAGCGGCACAAAGATCGGCGAGTGCCTGCAAACCTTTAACGAGCAGTTCGGGAAACGCACCCTGAACGGCTCCCCTACCGTGGTTATTCTGAGCGACGGCCTCGATACCGGACCGCCTGAATTGCTGGCTACGGAACTGGAAAAAATCCGGCGGCGTTCACGCAAAGTCATTTGGCTGAACCCGCTTAAAGGTTCGCCGGTTTATCAGCCACTGGCGCGGGGCATGAAAGCCGCCCTGCCCTCGGTCACTACCTTCCGGTCGGCCCACAGTCTGGACAGTCTGCTGGAGCTGGAACGTATCCTGGCACAGGTCTGAGGCTGTGCAGCCCCACCCGGCCGTGTGCGGCAGATCATTGAACAAAATCAGCATAAAATTTACTTTTGCTTTTATGAAAGAGATTAAAGCCATCATTGACGCCTACGATGCGATTGATCATACGACTACCAAATCGGCGCTGGCAACCGTCGTGCGGGTTGAAGGGTCTTCTTACCGGCGTGCCGGTGCCCGGATGCTCATCATGGACAACGGTGTCTGGGTTGGTGGCATCAGCGGCGGCTGTCTGGAAGGCGATGCCCTGAAACGCGCACGGCTCGCCATTGCGCAATCGGCGCCGAGCCTGGTCACGTACGATACGACCGAGGACGATGCCCACCAGATTGGCGTCGGGCTGGGCTGTAACGGCATCATCGACGTGCTGATTACGCCCCTCCAGGCCGGTTCGCCGAATGCGGTTGACCTGCTGCGCACCTGCGTTGAACAACCCAGACAAGCCCATATCCTACTGACAATCACCCGCCTGAAAGGGTCTGTAAAAGGCCTGCAACTGGGAGCGATGGTGCCCTATGCCGGAGCAGATAGCCTGGCCGTATTCGGGGATAGCGGCATTCAGGAAGCCATTCAGACAGGCATCCGGACATCTATCGACAAGAAGAAGTCAGGACCGGCTTCGTTTGACCTGCCCGACGGCCGTGAACTGGAGCTGTTTATCGAGATCATGCCTCCCCTCACCCATGTGGTGCTGATGGGGCAGCAGTATGATGTCTACCCGATGGTCCGGATCATAAAAGAGCTCGGCTGGCAGGCTACCGTTGTCGCCAACAAACAGAAAGTTACCCAGACATTATTCGCCGCCGCCGATGCCATTGTGTCGCCCGATGCGTTTGAGGAATTGACGATTGACGACCACACGGCTATTATTCTGATGGCCCACGATTTCAAAACCGATAAGAATAACCTGCCGAAGGCGATGGCAACCAATGCTGCATTTATCGGCATTCTGGGTCCACGCGTCCGGACGGAGAAAATGCTGAAGGAACTGGCGGCCGAAGGACGGGCCGTAACGCTGAACGACCGCATTCACGCACCGGTCGGGCTTGACATCGGTGCCGTTTCGCCGGAAGAGATCTCGCTGTCGATCATTGCCGAAATCCGGGCCGACCTCTCGGGCCGCGACGGGTCGTTTCTGCGCCTCCGGCAGTCGACTATTCACGAGCGTGACTAAACAATGCTATCGGAAAGTTGAACGATCCTATCATTTTAGACAAGAATAAGAAAATTTAATCCTTAAATAATTACAAATACTCACCTTTTCGTTTACATTTATCGGACGACTATTTCGGTTCTTAACTGACGCGTACCGATGGATTTATCAGGAAGCCATACATTACCTGCCTCCGCAACCCATATCTGGGATATGCTTATGAATCCGGACACACTGGCCAAAGTGACTCCGGGAATTTCCCGCCTCGAGCTTGAAAGCGAAGGCGTTTATAAGGCCATTGCCGAAGTCAAGATCGGCCCGGTCAACGGCAAATTTGAAGGCCGTGCCGAAGTGGCTGATCCGGTGGCACCGGAAAGCTTTACGCTGAAGGTGGTGCAGAACAGCAAAATCGGCAACGTTGCGGCCGATATACGGATGCACCTCAAACCGGTCTCCGACAGCGAAACCGAGCTTTCCTTCGACGGGAAAGCCGATATGTCCGGCTTGCTGGCCCGTACCGGCAACCGGGTTATGAGCGGGGTAGCCAATACGCTTACCAAGCAGTTTTTCAGCAATTTCGAGAAAGAACTTGCCGCACAGGGCGCCTGATATCCAGACCGGATATCAGCGCCCTGTGCCGGTTTTATCACCATCCATAATCCTAATACGTCTTAATCATTAGCTAGTTATGTCAACAATATCAGTAACCGTTAACGGAAAATCCTATACGAAAGATGTTGAAGGCCGTACGCTGCTTGTGCACTTTCTGCGTGATACGCTCGGCCTGACGGGCACCCACGTAGGCTGCGACACCAGCAGTTGCGGTGCCTGCACCATCCACCTCGACGGGAAAGCTGTGAAATCATGCAGCATGCTGGCGGCCCAGGCCGATGGCAGCACCATTACCACCATCGAGGGACTGGCACCCGAAGGTGAGCTGCACCCGCTTCAGGTCGCCTTTAACGATGAGCATGGTCTGCAATGCGGCTTTTGCACACCCGGCATGATCATGACCGCCGCCGATTTACTGAGCCAGAATCCGAATCCGACCGAGCGCGAAATCCGCGAAGGGCTGGAAGGAAACATTTGTCGCTGCACAGGCTACCACAACATCGTCCGCGCCATTCAGCAGGCGGCCGAACGCACTGCGGAAGTACCTGCCTAAACCTGTTGAGGAACAAGGTACGGCTCCCGTCCTTGTTCAAACCCTCAAGCCTTCAATCAGTCAACCATGAGCAACAAATTCATTGGCAAATCCGTAAAGCGCATTGAAGATAAGCGCTTTACAACCGGCAAAGGCCGTTATACTGACGATATTGTGCTGCCGGGCATGACCCATGCCTACATGCTTCGCAGCCCCTACGCACACGCCCGCATCAACCGCATCGACACTTCTGAAGCCGAAGCGATGGAGGGTGTGGTTGCCATCATTACGGGCGAGGAAGTAAGCCACTACAGTGTGCCGTGTGGCTGGCAGGTGAACTTCAAAAACGGCGATACCATGAAAGAGCCGCCGCACCCGCTGCTGGTCAAAGACAAGGTACGGCACGTGGGCGACGCGGTAGCGATGGTCATTGCCGAAACCCGCGAACAGGCGCAGGATGCCGCCGAAGCCATTATTGTTGATTACGAGGTGCTGCCCGCCGTTGTCAACGCCGCCGAAGCCGTAAAAGCCGGTGCTCCCCTCGTTCACGACGATGTACCGAACAACATTTGCTTCGACTGGGAAATCGGGAACCCGAAAGCCGAAGTCGACGAAGCCATGGCCGGTGCGCACCACATTACGTCCCTGGAATTTGTGAACCAGCGTGTGTCGCCGAATGCAATGGAACCCCGCAGCTATATCGGGCATTACGACAGCGTTTACGATAAATATACCCTGTACACCTCAACCCAGAACCCGCACCTGATCCGGCTGCTGATGTGCGCCTTCGTGCTGGGTCTGCCCGAGCATAAGGTACGGGTGGTCGGACCGGACGTAGGGGGTGTTTGCGGCACTAAAATCTACCACTATACCGACG
>NZ_CAMFHL010000379.1 GCF_945952095.1 uncultured Arsenicibacter sp.
GGGCAGACGTTACTGTTGACGGGGGCTATCTGCCTTATAGCACAAAATAAAATAACCGCGGCAATCAAGACGTCGTAAGGTCAGCCGGAAGTCTATAGCTTCCGGCTTTTATGTGTAGATGCCCGGTAATGTGGCAATCAACGTGTTTTAAGGCTGAAACATGTTAAAGCTGCCTGCCGGTTAGTTATCCTAAATCCGTCTCTTCCGGCATCACTGCTACTTCATATTTTATATTCCATTCATTTATAGCTTCTAAAATCGGCAGAAAAGCAAGGCCTTTTTCTGACAGCTTGTAGTCTACTTTCGGCGGTATTTCTTTATATGCCAATCGTTCCAGCAACCCGACTTCTTCCAGCTCTTTTAATTGCCCGGTCAGTACCTTCCTTGAAATATGGGGGACGATGGCATCTAACTGGCCGAAACGCATGGTACGGGTGCCGATTACATTAATAATCATGGGTTCCCATTTATTGCCAATCGTGCCGATAGCCCTCGTAAACGGGCAGTTCGACTGACAAAATCTATCGTCTCTCATCGTTGGGAAATTGTAGTTACCTGTTAGTAACCAGAATACACTATCAAACGCTGATATAACAAACCTGGACACGTCGACAAGTTTGTTCCGGCAGAACAACTTGAAGCCATAAAAACACACTATGCCGGTGTCATGCCGGTCGGCAGGATCGGTCAGCCATCGGATATTGGTAAAACGGCGGTTTTCCTGGCTTCGGATGATTCTTCGTTTATGCCTGGCACCGAACTACTTATTGATGGCGGTATGACGTATCTGGCTAATTGATACAAAACCCGCACCATTCTTATCCGTAAATAAACACTGAAATCAGAGAATTAATAAATCCAATGAATGCATTAGAAAACAAAGTTGCGGTAGTTACCGGATCATCAAAAGGAATAGGTGCATCAATTGCCAGACATTTTGCGGCAGAAGGCGCCAGCGTAGTCGTGAATTATGCTTCCAGTAAAGATAGTGCCGACAGCGTAGTTAAAGAGATCCGGGACAAGGGCGGTACCATCATCAATATCAACTCAATTTTACCAGGGGCTACGGAAACCGGTGGGGCTATTAATGCGGGGGTCACTCCTAGCAGTGAGTATGAAAAAATGTTTATTGCCAATACCCCCCTTGGTCGCAGAGGGCAACCCAAAGACATTGCGAAAGCTGCCGTATTTCTGGCATCCGATGATGCAGCCTGGATTACCGGCGAACAACTTTCGGTGTCGGGGGGGATGTATGGCTTTGAAAGTCATCCATTCAAAAATAGTGGCCGGTGGAACCAGTTTACTTGTACCGACTGGCATTTGCTTTAATGCAGCATTACTCGCACAAACGCCATGGAGACACGCGTTTTCCCGTGGCGTTTGCGCTTTTAGACGAGCTCTTTGAAACGGAGCAAAAGGCATGGCGGGCACTATCGTTTTTGAATACGGCCATTCCGGAAAAATGGATGCCATATGTATGGAGTTTATTGGGTTATCGTAATGGTAACTCGATGAAAAACGCAGCTCCTTCACCTGCCTGGCTCTCGACCCGAAGCGTTCCTCCGTGTCCCTTGGTAATAATGTCATAGCTCAGCGATAAACCCAGGCCTGTACCTTCTCCAGTAGGCTTGGTGGTAAAAAAGGGCTGGAATATCTTTGCTTTTACTGATTCAGGAATACCTGTACCATTATCCTTTATCCGGATGACAAGCCGCTCATTCTGACGGTTTACAGTAACCTCAACGGTAGGTTTATAATCGGCATCATTGGATGTCCGGCCTCGTTCGGAGACCGCGTAAAACGCATTATTGTACAGATTCAGCAGTACTCTGCCCAGTTCCTGAGGGGCAACTACGATAGATACCGGTACGGGGTCGAAGCGGGTAATCAGTTCACAGCTGAATGCCTTGTCCTTTGCTCTCAGGCCATGATAACCAATCTTGAGATATTCACTGGCCAGGGCGTTTATATCCGTCAGCACTTTTTGGCCGGTTGAACTTCGGCTATGTTCAAGCATACCCTTCACAATGTTATCCGCCCGTTTTCCGTGATGATGGATTTTGCTGAGATTCTGTACCAGATCATCTACAATCTCAGCGGCATATTCCTGTTCTGATTCGGGAAGCTTTCTCAGCGGACCTTCCTTCAACTCATCGATAAGCTCAGTGCTTACTTCTGAAAAGTTATTGACAAAGTTTAAGGGATTCTGAATTTCATGGGCAATACCCGCCGTCAGTTCTCCCAGACTGGCCATTTTTTCTTTCTGAATCAATTGCTGCTGGGTATTTTTTAATTCATACAGCGTTTGGTCTAACTCGTCGCGCTGGGCCTGAAGCAGGGCATTCGCCTTTTGTTTGTTCTGATTGTTCCGGTTGAGCACCAACGCCAACCCGATCAGTAGCACCAGAACAACCAGCGTGGTTACCAACAGCTGCTGCTGCCGCCGCGTCTCCTGCTGCCGGAGCTGTTTATCTTTCTGCAAAATGGTAATCTGACCCTGTTGCCGGCTCATCTGACCTTTAAACCGTTCAGCGGTAGCCTTTCTGGCAACTTCTTCATTATTGAGGCTATCCTTAAAGGTCATGTACTGACGCTGATAGGTATACGCTTTGGCATAATTCCCTTTTTTAGCATATACCTCGGCCAGCAGCCGGCTCACATCCCTCGGTAATTCAAGGGCATTTGATTGCAGGTAATCCCTGACTGTTGGCAAACACAGTTCAGCATAATAGAGCGCACTGTCAATCCGGTTATTGTTCAGGTGTGCCTGACTCAGCGCCTGCCAGGCAACCGGTCGTAATCCGGTATAGTAATAATTATATTTAAAGGTGCTTTCCTTCATGGTTGCAAGCGCCTTGTATGCAAATGTATATGTCTGTTGATACTGCCGTTTTTGCTGATAAGCCTCAGCCAGTGATACCTGAGTCCGGACTATCCAATCTTCCCGGCGGCCTTCTTCCAGAGGCAGTGCTTTTTTCAGAACATCAATCGCTTTATCCGGCTCTTTCTTTTTGAGATATAATTCTCCCATCCGGCAAAACGAGGCACCTTCCTGCATTCCATCCCGACGCTTGCGGGCGATCTTCCGGCTCAGGCTGTAGTAACTCAGCGCCTGATCATAATCGCTGAGGTTCGTATATATTTCAGCTACCTGAACTGCGATCAGATACTGATGGATTTTATTGGTGTCTTTTTGGGTGACCGTAAAAAGCGGTAAGGCCCATTGTAATGCAGCCGGATAATCAAAACCTGCATAAAAACTCACAATATTCGTGTGGGTATCAAAAATCAGTTCCGGGTCCTTCGAAGAGCGGGCCACTACCAAAGCCTCCTGAAAACGGGCTTGCCGCTGACCGGGACTACTCTGATCTGTATACCCAAGGCTATACAACAACTGGCTGATGAGCTTTTTATCACCACTTTTCCGGGCCAGAGCCAATGCTTTTTTAATATAAAGAATGGCTTTTCCCGGTTGCGCTGCATTATACGCAAGGGCTGCTAACGCCTGATTAGCCATTGCCTGTCCGTATGGATAGTTTATTTTCTGTGATAACTGAATCGCCAGGACCAACAGCGAATCCATCTGCCTGCGTACTGGCTTTTCAGGAGGCCACTTAAGCGTGCTCATCGCAAATGTCAGGTCGATAAGCCGGTTTACCCGGAAAGTATCTGCCTTTGGATGCCTGACCACCACCTGACGCAGGCTATCGATTTGTTTCGTTTTATTTTCTACCTGAGAAAATACAGTATGACACATCAGCCAGAAAAGACTGATAAACAGAAGACAGGATTTCATAGTTAGTGGCCGTTCACCAGGTCGCAAAATAGCCTCTTTACATTCCTGTACCATATTTTACAGGCAGCTTGTCACAATCGTTATAGAGATTGTCACCATACTTATAGTATCACCGGAAAGTCTTCATCCGGCAGGGTAGAATTATTTATCTCCGCCTTGCCGGACAAATTCTGAAGGGGGCATACCATATAACTCCCTGAAACATTTCGTAAAATAAGCAGGACTCTCAAAGCCGACACGATAGGCTGTTTCGGAGCTGCTGCAACCCTCTATCAGATATTCGCCTGCCCGTTTGAGCCGGTAACTGCGTATAAAATCACTGGTAGTCAATCCGGTTAGGGCTTTTAGCTTTCGGTTCAGGGTATACCGGCTTACTGCCAGCTCCTCCGCAAGTGCATCAGCACTCAGGGACGAATCACCCAGCCGTCCGGAAATCAGTTGATATACTTTTTCCAGGAAAGGATCTGTTGACAGGACACTTGTTTGTGACCGGCCGCCATTTGTCATGTTACTATGTACCCAGTCCCGCACGCGGCGGCGTTGCTCCAGCTGATTGTGAATTCTCAACACTAATTCAGGAAGCTGAAAAGGTTTGGTCAGATAGTCATCCGCCCCTCCTTCCAGCCCCTCCAGACGATCACCTGCCGAGGCCCTTGCCGTCAGTAAAATCACCGGTATGTGACTGGT
>NZ_CAMFHL010000380.1 GCF_945952095.1 uncultured Arsenicibacter sp.
CCCGACATGCTTTCGACAAACACGTTTTCCTGCAC
The DNA here is from genome assembly GCF_945952095.1 of uncultured Arsenicibacter sp. Classification (GTDB taxonomy): domain Bacteria; phylum Bacteroidota; class Bacteroidia; order Cytophagales; family Spirosomataceae; genus Arsenicibacter. The sequence continues at coordinate 36 of NZ_CAMFHL010000380.1, forward strand.
TTTGCCGACGTCGGACCGGAAGGTATCGTTTTCATCTTCTTCGGCTTCGCGGTCATCCTCGTCGTCGTCATACTTATCGTCGCCGAGATGATATTCATACCGGCCAAAATCGCTGTCGCGGTTCAGGAAACTGAACAGAGCGACCGGAGCAATGATACCAAGCAACAGCGTCGTAATAATGACCAGCTGGCTGTTTCGTCGCTCCAGAATCAGGTTCACACCTGCCAGAATCAGTAACAGAGGCCAGAAATCTTTCAGGTAGTCCCAGTCAATGGTCAGCCAGCCCATATTCCGGCCGAGGAACAGCAGACCAAAGACCACAAAGAAACAGCCCCAGAAAAGTCCTTTCGTCTTCATGGTTTATAGCGTACCGCCCGGGTTCGACGGTGAGTTATAGTCGGTCGGATTGTTGTAATTCGTCGGATTATTGTACGTGTTATTGTCGTAAGGCGGCTTAATCCGGTCTTTAAAGATCAGCCAGACACCGATGGCAATCAGGATCAGCGGCCACAGGTCACCAAAATCAATGTTGAACCAGCGGTCTAATAAAAACAGGACACCCAGAATGATGAGAACTACCCCACCAATGATACTACCTTGCGGTTTTTGATTTGATGCGTACATAGAAAAAGAAGGATTAGCGTAAAGAGTTGACTGAGAATAAGTGGTTCCGAATGAACGCTCCGGCAATGCTATCCACAAGATAATGTAAATAATCGCAGCCGGACAATGTGGCAGAAAAATTCCGATAACAAATAATGCGCGGACTAAAGCAACATCGATTTTGAAATAATGTGCCAGACCAGCACATACGCCGCCGATTTTTGCCTCATCGGGAAAGCGTTCTAAGCGTCGTTCCATTGTTCATCAGTAGTTGATTGATGATGTAAACCTAGCCGGTAGCGGCCGGAACGGCAATGGAAGAAGGAAGAATGGAAGCTTGATTTGATGAATAGAGGGTTTTGCCTGATAATAGGTAATACATACTACCGTGTTTTGCCAAGAAAACCCTCATCAGGAACTTATTCGTCGGTTTCGAGTACTTCAAGTATATCCATCAGCTCACCGAATTCCTTATTACCGGGGCGTTCTTCATCGCCGCCCTGCAGGGCAATACCCTGAACCGGCAGCGTTGACAGCAGCGCATCGACTGAGCTGGCTGTAAACCCGGCGCCGAGTAATACAGGGTGCCGGGTTGCCAGCTGGTTGATTTTTGCCGAAAGGTCACTGTCCAGATGCAGGGCAGCGCGGCTTTCCAGCAACAGAAAATCAGCACCGGCTACCGGGGTAGATGCCAGGGCTTCGAGCTGTTCGAGCGAAAGCAAGGATAAGTCGAGTGCCAGAATAACCGGTTTGTCAAACGTAGAAACATACGGTAAGAGAGCACTTTCGGTAATTTGTAAAACGTCGGGCTGATATTGATCGAGCAGTTGTTCCAGTTGGGTCAGATCGGTCGAGGTCGTTTCGCCGACAATCCGGACACCGGCTACCCACGAACGGATTTCGGCTAATTTTTTCGGATCAACGTATTCGGGCGATTGCTCGTCCATAGAGAAGCCAAGCATATCTACGCCCATACCGGCGCAATAGCGGGCATCACTCAGGTTTGTAACGTTACTGATTTTGACGATGGTTTTCAGAGCCATTGTAAACAGAAGAAGAACAGAGCACCGTCGTCTTTGCAACGGGTTGCTGTCCGGTGAAGTAAAATACAAAAGTAATGGTACGGTCTGATTCCTCACACATTGGTTTATGGTAAACTATTTTTTCTGTTACATGGACCAGTAACTGAAATTCACAGCTACTGACTGAATGTTTTCAGCGTGAATTATGTTACGGGGGTTTGAATTCAGTATATTTTAATCGCAGGGCTTTGAACCCTGGACGGATCCAATGAGCAAACACGGACGCATTCTGGTCGCCATGAGCGGCGGCATCGACTCTTCACTGGCAGCAGTACTATTACACGAAGAAGGGTATGAAGTAATTGGTATGACGATGAAAACCTGGGATTATGCGTCCTCGGGTGGTACCAAAAAAGAAACCGGCTGCTGTAGCCTTGATTCTATCAACGATGCCCGTAACATCGCCGTTAGCCTGGGCTTTCCGCATTATATTCTCGACATCCGGTCAGAATTCGGGGATTATGTAATCGATCATTTTACAAACGAATACCTGTCGGGCCGGACACCGAACCCGTGCGTATTGTGCAACACACACATCAAGTGGGATGCCTTGCTTCGCCGCGCCGACCGCCTCGACTGCGAATTTATCGCAACCGGCCACTATGCGAACCTGCGCGAAGAAAACGGCCGGCAGGTGGTTTCTAAAGGTATTGACAACCTGAAAGATCAGTCGTATGTGCTTTGGGGGGTGTCACAGGAAAGCCTGAGCCGGACAAAATTACCGCTTGGCTACCTGCGCAAATCCGAAATCCGGGAGATGGCCAAAGAACGCGGATTCATTGAGCTGGTCACGAAATCGGAGTCCTACGAAATCTGCTTTGTGCCGGATAACGACTACCGTGGTTTCCTGAAACGCCGTGTGCCCGGGCTTGAAAAAGAAGTGGCCGGCGGAAACTTCGTGATGGAAGACGGCCGTGTGGTTGGTAAACACGAAGGGTATCCGTTCTATACCATTGGCCAGCGGAAAGGGCTTGGGATCGCGCTGGGACATCCGGTGTTTGTGACTGACATCCGGAAAGATACGAATGAGGTTGTACTGGGGCTGGACCAGGATTTGTACCGCGATGGTATGCTGGTGAGTAAACTGAACCTGCAGAAATACGCCCGGATCGACCAGCCGCTGGAAACCGTGACCAAAGTGCGCTATAAAGATCAGGGCACTAAAGCCATTATTTCGCAGGAAAGCGATGACCAGATTAAGGTGTTGTTTGAACAGGGTGTATCGGCCATTGCACCCGGACAGGCGGCTGTTTTCTACGAAGGTGAAGACGTAATCGGCGGTGGCTGGATCATGAAAAGCTTCCGGCAGGAATAGATCTGACCGGCATTTCTATAAAACATGTACCTTGCAACAGGATTGACAGACAAACTGTCAATCCTGTTTTTTTATGCCTTTATTATCTGATTCCATTCACTATGATCGTCCGCGAAACACCCCGGCTGGAAATCCGGCAGTTGGTTATTGATGATGCCCCGTTTATTCAAACCTTGCTGACCAGCCCGTCCTGGATGGAGTTTATCGGCGACCGGGGCGTAAAAAGTGAAGCCGATGCCCGCTGGTATATCCGGGACGTGCAGCACGTGAATTATGAAAAATATGGGTTCGGCCTGTATCTGATTTATGAAAAGGCATTGCAGCGGCCGATTGGCCTGTGTGGGTTGCTGCAACGTGATTTTCTGGATGCCCCCGATATGGGATTTGCCCTGCTCGATGACTATGCCGGAAAAGGCTATGCCCGTGAGGCGGCAGAGGCTGTACTGGATTTTGCCCGGGAAAAGGGGTATCCGAGACTTTACGCGTTTACCATTCCGCATAATCCCCGCTCGCAAGGGCTGCTGAGCCGGCTGGGATTTGCCCACACCCGTACCATGCCCAGCCCGGACGGCCTGCATGAGTTTTGGGTTTTTGAGCGTGCGCTATAACACCGGTTTAGAAACCTCAGGTGTTTGCAAGTCAGGCTGATCAATGGCTACCGGTGGCCGATATCCTTTGAAGGGTACTGTCAGCATAGTGCCAATGCGCTGATGTTCATCAGGTTGCGCATAGGTGTCTAACCCATAAACAAGTTTATGGTTATCAACCTGCGCGAAGGTTCCCAGTAAGCGGTCCCAGACTGAAAAAATGTTGCCGTAGTTGGTATTAGAGAGCGGCAACGCATAGTGGTGATGTACATGGTGCATATTCGGTGTGACAATCAGCCAGCCGATGGCTTTATCAAACCATGCCGGCAGTAGGATATTGGCGTGGTTAAACTGAGATAATATCACCGACAGGGACTGATAAAGAAAGAGCAGCCACATGGGAGCACCCGTCACGACAACGGCCAGCGTCGTAAATACAAACCGGATGACACTTTCGCCCGGATGATGACGGTTGGCCGTCGTGGTGTCAACGTGGGTATCGGAGTGGTGGATGGTATGAAACTGCCAGAGCCACCAGACATGATGTTCCGTCCAGTGGGCCAGCCATGCCCCGATAAAATCCATCAGAAGCAGACCGATAATCAATTGAGCCCATACCGGCATCTGCACCCAATGCAGAACCCCGATTTGCGCCTGTGCTGTCAGATCGACGGTTTTAACCACAATAAAGGCTAATACGAGGTTTACCAGAATGGTGGTAAACGTGAAAAAGAAGTTGATACCGGCATGGCTCCACTTTTTGTAGGAAAACCGGAACAGAGGAACAGCACTTTCGAGCAGCCAGAAAAAAGTAATGCCACTGACCAGAATCAGACTGCGGTGTAACGAGGGGATATGGT
>NZ_CAMFHL010000381.1 GCF_945952095.1 uncultured Arsenicibacter sp.
CTGAACAGATCGGCAATACTAGACTGCATTCTAATCACCGGTGGGAATGCCGATGATAATGTACTGAATGACACTAAACGTTTGGGCGGAGGTATGCTTAATAACGGAGACGGCGGGTTCTGCAACCCGACAATCCGCAATTGTCAGTTTATCGGTAATATAGGCGATTTAGGAGGAGCTATTTTTAACAGGGCTGATAATAAGGGTATTTGTAATCCGGAACTGGTCAACTGCTACTTTCTGAACAACAACGCCTTCACGGCAGGCGGTGCAATCGCGAATTCCTGCTTTACTTCTTCTGTTAGTAATGCGGTAATCACCAACTGTGTGTTTCAAAGCAATACCGCTTCCATGGGCGGAGCCATGTATAACTCCGGTGAATACGGAACCTGTAATCCGCAGTTCGTTAACTGTACGTTTTCGAACAACAGAGGTAGTAACGGTCCAACTATGTATAGCTCAGCCTATCAGGGTCAGAGTAAGGCCACTTTGCACAACTGTCTGACGGTCAACAATCCGGCGAATTCAAGATATGATTTTCTGAATACTTTCGGCTCATCCATAACTGCCTATTACAGCTTATTTGGCAGTGGCGTGGCCGGATATACCAGTGGCAGCAACAATTTTACGACAAACATCTCCCCGTTTGTTAGTACCTCCGACCTCCGGCTCAGCTCCTCTGCACCCGCCATTGACAGCGGCAACCCTATAAGCATTACCATCGTTTCAGGAGCATTTTCGGTGTCCGGGCTTCCGGCTACCGATCTGTCCGGCCGGCCACGAATTACCGGTAGCCGCGTTGACATCGGTGCTTTCGAATACCAGCCACTGGCTGATCCACGCATTTACAGTGTACAGGACGGCGGTTGGAATGTCCCGGCAACCTGGTCCTGTAACTGCCTCCCCGCGAGCAGTCACCAGGTCGTCATCCGTCATCATATTTCGTTGCCTGAAGGGTTTGAGGCAGCCTGTCAGTCGGTCTTGTACGAGCCGGGCGGCCGGCTCCTGTTTAACCAAAACAGCAGGCTACGGTATCGTCAGTAAAAGCGGATCCGATCCGCTTGCAGGCTTCATATTTTACTCAACCGGCGCCAATCAGGATCACCGGCAGGCCACCGGTTGAAATGCGCTGGGCATCCGCACCGACCTCCTGCATACCCTGTGACGCCATGGCTGCCTGCAACGCCTCAGCCGAGGGAAACGGCAGCTCGAACATCTGATAAAATGCCGGTGCCTCTGCTGATGCAGGGAGCATTTTTGTGATGGTATACGGTGCTTCACTGACCGGAATGCCGGCTTTCTCGTGTAGTAACGCCAGGTGAGCAACATAGTCTGCCTCAAATTGCTGAACATCCGCAGGCTGCGGATAAAGTACGATTAATCTGAGCATGATTCAGGGAGTAATTAGTTTGTTTTAACGTCAATATGGTGGCCGCTTACCTGTTTCCAGCCGGCCTCAGTTCGGGTAAACACAAATGTCTGCGTTTCAGCAAGCTTATCCTTTTTTTCTTTCCCAATCACAGCCTTGAGTTTCTGAACAACACCCGTTCAGAAACAGCTATGCCAGCTGAAGCCGTGCCAGCAACGTGGGTTTACCGGATCGGGAAACGCTTACCTCACTCCCGTCATTCATGATCAGCGTTCCGCCGTCCCCTCTGACATACCGTGTAACCTGATTGAGGTTAATCAGATGGGATTTATGTACACGCAGGAAATCGTTACCGGTTAGAAACGGTTCAAATTCGGCCAGTGGTTTAGAGGCCATTATCTTCTTGCTGTTCGTCAGGTAAATGTTGCAGTAACTTCCCAGAGCCTGTATACGGACGATGTCCGTAACAGGCAATAATAAAACGCCTTCCATTGACGGTACAGCCAACCGCTGAACAGTTCCGGAGACGTTGTCCTGATGAGCCGGCCTTTGTACACCGGCCTGCTCCAGTCTGAGTTTTTCTTCCAGCAACCGGTTATGGGTTAGTAACAGCTGCTCGTTCTCTTGCAGCCGTTGCATCGACAGCGACTGCGCATCAGCGGCCTCCTGCCGGTAAATCCTGATCCGGTCTGCCAACGCAAACGAGAATAATGCCGCCTCCAGCATAACACTGATCAAAAAACTGTTGTAGATCAGAAAATGATTGATGGTAAGGATGCCCAGCTTCCAGAGCGTAAACAGAGTAGTTCCCAGCAAAAACAATGTCCATCCCAACAGATAGAACCGGGCCTGCCGGAAATCGCGGCGGTACGCAGTCAGCGCGGTCCAGAATAAGAGAAAGGCTCCGGTCAGAAAGGCCAGCATGACCAGGTTATTTGACCATGGCCGTATATCAAAAAGCTCCAGCGGTATCAGCAAGGTCACAACTCCCATAAAGATGGTCAGTATCCGGTGGTGCGCAGGCAGAATGGCTTTTGTCTGTAAAAACTGAGTGGCAAAATAGACGACTACCAGCGTATTGATGATTCCCGGAATATCAATCCATTGGTTGAACCATGGCTTACTACGCCATAAAAGGTCAAACCCGATGCCTTCCAGCCGGATGATCAGGAACGTACACGTACAAACATACAGGCAATACCAGAGATAGAGCCTGTCGCGCAACTGTACGTAAATGAACAGGTTATACAGGAAAGTCAGCAACATCCACCCTAAAAAAATCCCTTCAGACACATCATTCAGGTGCTGCCAGGCAGCAAGCGGCTGCTGAGAAGCAATATAAAACGACGCCAGCAGGGACGCATTGCCGCTGATACCGATATATAACGTCTGAGGCTTGCGGCCAATTGGCAGCGTCAGCTGGTTATTCTCAAAAAAGCGGGATGAATACGGCTCAGTAAAACCGGTCCTGCGGTAGTTGACCCGGCCTGTACTATCGATGACATACAGCTGACAGGTAAAAATATTCTCTTCATCGCACAGCAGGAACAATGGTTCTCCGGTCTGGTTATGCACTGTTACTTTCAGCCAGAATACAGAGCGGCCCGCACCGAAATTCGGCGACGAATCCGGGCTCAAGCGGAACAGGCGGTCCGGTGTCCGGCGCAACGTATGGATGGTCTGCTGCCGGTGCGGGTCCTCTAAAAAGCGGATAAAGCGGCCAATCGGTACCACACCCGACGAATCGGTGTATGTCAGCGTTTGCTGCGCACATGCTACCTGCATGCACAGCAACAGCCAGCCAATTACGAAGCCAGTACACCTTACCATACCGTATTCCGTTACAAATGCAGTTTCAGCCCCTCGTGCGTTGCCCGGAAGCCAAGACTTTCATAAAACCGGATGGCGTCAGGTCGCTACTTGTCGGAGGTCACCTGCAACACATGGGCCCCCCGTTCTTTGGCCCGCTCTATCGCCCACATAAAGAAGTGTTTACCAACCCCCTGATTCCGCGCACTTTTGTGCACGCGGACAGCCTCAATCTGTGCGCGGATGCCGCCCTGATACGTCAGGTACTGGATAAAACTCAGCTGCAGTGACCCGATGCGGTCACCCGCCGGATTTTCGACAATGATCAGTTCCTGATTCGGGTCACCGTCAATCCGGACAAAGGCGTCGTAATACACAGCCGGCAATGGTTCGGTATATTTTTCTCTTTTTTGTCCCAGCGGGTCATCGGCCAGCATCTGTACAATAAACGGGACATCATCACGGGTTGCTTTACGGAAAGTCATGTCGGGGGTCTGAATTTTTAACAAATGCCGGAGCACTCAGCGTAAGGGGTCAAAGCTAGTCTATATCAACCAGTATTTCACGGATTATCCGGCTAATCTCCCCGGCTTTATTTACGGTCATAAAATGACCACCACCGGAAATCAACCTCCCCACTTCTACTGCTATAATTCCACCAAAGGAGAGTCCGATCAGTACCGGCTTATCGGTTACAATCTGTTGCCTTAACCGCTGCGCATATAGCTCAATCGATTCATCCGGCAGCGGCCTTATCCAGTGAATGAACCGGACATCCATACCGGAAAAATCCAGATAGCGAAACACCCGTTCATCGACGCCTAATCCGCTGAAAATATAAATAGTACTCATTACCAGCTCCGGCAACAGCGGTTAACTATATCTGAAAAATCGCTTTAACAAACTGAAGGATATACCCTTAACCGCTTTAGTCTTTCAACTCACCTTCATAACCGGCGTCTGCAATTTTGCAGCCTGTTTTGGTAATGATCAGTAATCCGAATTTATCCGATGAGCAGGAACTGCTTTGATTCCCGTTTTTGTCATAGCGGACAGCGGTCAGATTGGTGATTTCCTTCCGGCGGTTCCGGCTCAGGACGGTAATTTTCACCTTTACCCCATATTCTTCCAAAAGCTGTTTTTCAATCTTCTGAATCTGCTTGTCAGAGGCTTTTTTGGTAACAGAAATGCCGGAATCGTCAAACAATGTCGTGGCTGTAGTAAACGCGAGAGAGAGCAATAAGGCAACGATTTTCATGGCATGTAGATTTTTTATTTCAGCAGTTAGTGTTCAAGGC
>NZ_CAMFHL010000382.1 GCF_945952095.1 uncultured Arsenicibacter sp.
CAAGATAGCAGGATTCTTACAATTAGTCTGTTGATATGGAGCGTTAAGGTATCGTTTGGCGCAATTCAGTAAGGTGTTGATGGGAGGAGTTGAAGCAGACCCCCAATTTTGGGCTACTGAACAGACACAACGACGATCATGAACCTTATCCCTGAATGGAAACAGCTGGGCACGCTGTCGGCTTTTTTACTGCTGATTGCCTGCCAGCCAACGCTTTCGCCCGAAACACCGCCGTCAACCGGCAATGAACCGGCTCAGGTAACCGAAGCTGGCAAACCCGTTGGTACGCCGGTACAACAGACCATCGGTACCGGTGGTGGCAGCATCACAACACCCCTTTCGGCAACCTCAACCGAAACGTTAACCGTCAACTTCCCTGCCGGAGCGTTGTCAGCGCCGGCGACTATTAAGATTCAGCTGGTAGAAAATAAAGCACCGGGTGCCATCGGTCCGGCCATTGAGATTTCGCCGAAAGATGTAACGCTGCAAAAACCGGTAACCATTACCTGGCAATACGGCGAGGTGGGGCTGAACGGAACGGGACCGGCAGCAGTGGGTATTGCCTATCAGAAAGAAAACGGAACCTGGGCGGGTACCGGTAACCTGACACCCAATGACGCTGCTAAAACACTGACCGCCACCCGCCCGACATTCGATCTGAAATATCCCGTCGCGTTTTATCAGAACTTTTACCTGAAGTACCATAAGGACAATCTTGTGCCGAATGAGTCGGTGGAATTGTACGTTGCTTTCCAGCCCAACCACAGTGATGCTGACGAGTCGAAGTACCGGGAAGAAGTACTGGCTCCGCTGAATGCCTGGAAACCGGTCGGAGCCGAAAACCTGGACAACTGGCGGCTGAACGGTGAAAAACCAACATCGGCAAATGCATCATGGGGGACGTTAAATGTCCATAACAGTGGTGAAAAAGCACTGTTTGTTGCCCCAAACCGTGTTCCGCAATGGAATCCGGCAGCCATCAGTGTAGACCTGAAAACCGGTGGCCGCAGCCGTGTGATGCTGGTGGCCAACCTGACGATGCATTCCCCGAATAAATTTACGGCCGCTGGCAAAACCTACGAGAATGCGGAAGTGGCGGTATCGGTCGCTGAGCCGGACTATGTGTTTCTGTCGTTGACGGAGCCAAATCCGAAAGACCCGACCTATCCGGCAACTACTCATTTCCAGATCCGGAATTTTAAAGGCCCCGGAACGTATACAATTGATCCTACCTGGACAAGCCCTAAGGTATCCATTGGGGGTAAGGAAAGCGGGAAGGACGGGCTGAATTACTCATATGGTTACCAAACCGGTGTTGAAAATAAATTTTCTGACGGGTCGGTAACTATTAAGGAGTATACCGGTAAAAATGGCAAAATCACCGGAAATTTTACGGCTACACTGTACAACTATAATAAATCGAAGAGTGTGCTTAAAACCAGCTCATTCAGCGGAAGTTTTCAGGCAAGCATCAACTAGCAACTAACCAGCGGAAACCAATGAAAACGATACTTAATAGCTTAGTAAGCTTAGTTGTGCTGAGTGCTGTTGCCTGTACCGATCCGGATGCGATTGATAAGGGCGTGGTGCAGGGACGGGTGACGGATAGCCAGGGCAAGCCGGTCGCCAATGCCGAAATTGTAGCCAGTAATACGGATTATTATAATAAGACATCCACCGGCTACACGGATGCCAACGGCAATTACCGCTTTAATCTGCCGACCGGTATAGCAGAGGGCTCATATACCGTCAGCGGCACGGTGACGATGAAATTTCAGGGCCGGAATTACAAAATGGCGTTATATACCGAAAACTCACGCGTGTTCTCCGCGTATGAAGGCGCTGTCCGGAATTTTCAGTTCCGGCTGACGGGCAAACGTGCGGCTGATGCTGACGAAGATCCGCAACGTGATACTCCGCTGGGCGGCACAGTGGAAGTACACCACGACGTGAATAATCTGGAACGGGAAAACATTGAGCTAACTTTCGAACCGGTCGGGACACTGATTGATGGCAGTACTGGTAAAAAACTGGTGAAAACGATGCCGGCTGATAGTTACCGTCTGTACGATATTCCGCTTGGCCAGTATAAAATTACGGCACGTGACAAAGCATCCGGCAAACCGCTGGGGGTATTGATCAAGGATAAAACAAATACATATACCTCGTCGGTAACGGCACTGTTTGAAGACAGCGACTTTGCGGGTTCAATGCTGTTTGAGATGATTCTGGTTATAGCACCGCTGAAGTAAGCCGGCAAACATCTGACAGAGGAGAATGTAAAGAAGCTCAACGGTTTACGGTTGAGCTTCTCGATTTATAGGAAACGGACAAGTAAAAAAATGATTGCCCAAAAGACAGCCGTACCAATGATCAGCGTTAACAAGCCAATCAGCGGGCCGTAATTCCTTTTCATTTGTGATTCATTAACTACCATGGTGTAAATATAAATCAAAAAAAAAAATAAAAATGTACAAACCAATTTGTCAACTGCAAAAAAAGTAGCAGATACAATTTTTCGCAGATATATTTTTTGTCCGGTGTAGATTGCTGGTTATCAGCTTACTGTTATCAGAAAGTTACTTCTGGTTTAGAGCTGGTTAAACAAATTGAGTAAATGGTCTAATGAGGACTCCTGATGTAACTTAAATGTTTGCTCTAGTGTCATTTGAGTCGTGTCTGCTGCGCATTTCCGCATAGTTTGTTCATAGGCCGTAATAGCTGTTAAGGTATCCGGGAAAGCGCCGGTCAGGCACCTTGCGAGTTGGAGCGCATCGAGCATCGCCATGTTGACGCCTTCGCCGGCATAGGGTGGCATCCGGTGGGCCGCATCACCCAGTAGAGTCAGATTGGGCTGGGAGGGCCACTGTTGATCGACAGGAAAGTGGTATTGGGGCCTCGGCACAAACCAGGTATCATCCGCTTGAAAGAGCTCCTGCCACACCGGTGACCAGTTCCCGAAAGCAACCTTAAACCAGCTCAGGACCTGCTGCCGGTCGGTAAAGTCAATACCCGATTGGGTGACCCAGTCTTCCGGTACCATACAGCCGGTATAAAATGACAGACTGCCATCGCCTTTGGCACTGAGAATCAAGGATTGTGCGTGACCCAGCGCAAATACTTTACCACCGTTAACCAGATCATAAAGCCGCGGGGCGTTCCTGGCAGCGTCGTACAGGTTGCCCTCCACGATCGTCACCCCTGAATATACGGGTTGGATTGTAGTCAGGTAAGGCCTTATTTTTGAGTTTGCTCCGTCGGCGCCGATGACCATGTCGGCGTAGGCTGCGGTGCCGTTTTTGAAATGAATAATCCAGCCATGTATTAATCACAAAACCAAATGTGAAATTACACAAATCCAAATGTGAAGATTGGCCAAATTGCCGAATTGTACTTAAAGGCCAATTGCACTATTTAAGTTAAACCACCTTTAAACACCGTTTAAGTCTAGCCTATCACCTGCCGAAAACCTGTCCGAAAAATGGCCGTTTTTTGAGTTTTTGGCATTCAGCCCGTTTAAGTAAACCCATGAGGAGCGATCTTTTTTTTACCCTGCTTAAACAAGAGAAGTACCCTTAAAAGGCTTAAATCAAAGAAAAAGCACCATCCCAGCCACCCACCTTTTAGGCCCAAATCCAGTCGGTCAATACCCCAAAAAAAGCACTCCCGAAATTGAGCCGTTTTTCTAAAAATGACATTCAGGCCGTTTAAGTTAACCCATGAGGAACGATCTTTTTTTTGCCCTGCTTAAGTAAGAGAAATTCATGGTAAAGGCTTAAATCGAAGATTTCACACCACCCCAAAAAAATATTCCCAGTCACCAACCGGCGAAAGGGAATACACAGGTAAACAACAAACTACTAAACTTGCTACCAACGAACGGCCTCGATCTCCTCAATGCTATCGGCTGAGTTCAGACGATCAATCAGATCGTAATGCTTTCTCTGTATCTGATTGTACCATAGATTGTACGTATCAGCAACAATCTGTAATTGTTGTGGTGTATGCATAACCGGCGTAAGCGGTCCTACGGCACTAGAAGACGCAAGCAGTAAGGTTTCTGTGTCCTTCAGTGCTGCATGGACTGTACGGGCAAGAAAACCCTGACTTTCATAAAATAACGGAACTCCGGTAGCCTCACAGGGAAAACGACCGGCCAACTCAGCATCACAAAGTCTCATCAGGTCACGGGCACACTGGTCACGGGCAAACGTAACGTGAACATGTGGTGGGATAATCGCATAATCAAGCGTATTGGGTTCGCCTAACTGCAACAGGGCGTAATAATGGTTGGGGTCGGTGATCTGATCAACAGTCTGGAGCGGCAAGCCGGGACCTATTACGATCAGGTTGGCTCTGAACTGATAAAGCAAATCGTAAATATCAGGATTGACCTCGACCTCGAAGGTCA
>NZ_CAMFHL010000383.1 GCF_945952095.1 uncultured Arsenicibacter sp.
ACTGGGTAGCCTACCGGTCTGGTCGAAAAACACACAACCGTCGGCCTTAGCGACCGCGGGCGGACTGCCTGTGCCTCTGAAGGAGCGCGGTAAGAAAAAGTCGATTCTGTCGAATATCCCCTTACCATCGACCTCCGGCTCGGTCTCTACCCCGTCCGGCCTTGGCCTGCCATCAGGCAGTTACGAAACACCTAAGAACGTCGATCAGCTGGTTACCGAAACCTTACCCGATCTGGGTTTAAAGATAAAGCAACTTCGCAAGAAGAAAGATTCCGACCGGGCAAAGAAAAAGCAGTCCAAAACCGACTACGATGGCATTGCCATGGTGAAAGCCTACAATAAGTTCGGCAGCGGTGACCGTACAGTGGTCGAAGAGTTTTACATTCTCCGGCAACATCAGGACTCCCCGAAGTTTGTCCAGACGTCAGACACCTACTGGTTCGACGAGAAAAACCACCGGGTTACCAGTGCTATTCCCCGCGACGGGACCGACCGCCGGCCCTTGCTTCACGGACCCTACAAGCGCTACCAGAACGGCAACCTGATGGAAGAAGGCTTTTACTATCTGGGCACCAAAGACGGCCGCTGGGAAAAATACGACCAGAACTTCCTGCTGGTGGATAAGAGCCGCTGGCACCACGGTTTTCCGGCCGAAGCACGGATCGCGTGGTACGATTCGGCCCATACGAAAATCAAGGAAGTAACGCCGGTCGAATACGGCCAGGTTAACGGCACGTATTACGCCTTCCATGAAAACGGGAAGATTTCGGTCACCGGTAAGTACGACCATGGCGTGAAAATCGGCCGGTGGACGGAATATTACGCCGGTACCACCCGTCAGTTCCGGAAGCGGCTGATGCAATACGGCCGCGACCGCTGGGATACGGAGTTTGAGCCGTTTATCATCAGCGAATGGGACGAAAAAGGCAAAATCACCTACGATGCCAAAGATAAACCCGCCGAAACCGAAGAGGAATCGACTACAAATAACTAAACAAAAGGGCCCGTTCTGATCAGAACGGGCCCTTTTGTTATAAACGCTGTTCGGGATGCGGATTGGAAATCCACGGTTAGCTTATTCCGGATTACAAAGCCGGAACAGCGTGTCTGTTTACGCCACAGTCGCTTCTTCGGCCGCGTAGGCTTCAGTCGGGATGCAGGCGCAGATCAGGTTCCGGTCACCGAAGGCCGAGTCAATGCGGCTTACGGTTGGCCAGAATTTACGGCTCTGTACGTACGGCAGCGGGTAAACCGCTTTCTGACGGCTGTACGGACGATCCCAGCTATCGCTCAACACCACTGTAGCGGTGTGTGGGGCGTGCTTCAGGACGTTATTTGCCTTATCAGCATTACCTTCTTCAATCTCCCGGATTTCGTTCCGGATGCTCAGCAGGGCGTCGCAGAAACGATCCAGCTCCGTCTTCGACTCCGATTCGGTTGGTTCGATCATCAGCGTACCGGCAACCGGGAATGACACTGTCGGCGCGTGGAAGCCATAATCCATCAGCCGCTTGGCGATGTCTTCTACCTCAACGCCTGCCGATGCTTTGAACGGACGGCAGTCAACGATCATTTCGTGTGCGCAACGGCCGTTTGCGCCTGTATACAGAATGTCAAAGTGGCCTTCTAACCGCGCCTTGATGTAGTTCGCGTTCAGGATAGCCCGCTTGGTGGCGTTCGTCAGGCCTTCGCCACCCATCATCGCAATGTAAGCGTACGAAATGGTCAGGATGCTGGCCGAACCATACGGGGCAGCCGACACCGCACCTTTCGGTGATTTCACAGCACGTTCAGCCGTACCATTCAGTTCAACGTGACCCGGCAGGAACGGCACCAGATGTTCTGCCACACCAATCGGGCCCATACCAGGACCACCACCGCCGTGCGGAATACAGAACGTCTTGTGCAGGTTCAGGTGGCAAACGTCCGCGCCAATGGTAGCCGGCGAGGTCAGGCCCACCTGCGCATTCATGTTGGCACCGTCCATATACACCTGCCCGCCAAACTTATGGATGGTCGCACAAATATCTTTAATACTTTCTTCGAACACCCCGTGTGTCGACGGATAGGTAACCATCAGACACGACAGGTCATTACTATACTGGGCAGCCTTCGCCTTCAGATCAGCCACGTCGATGTTACCGCGTTCGTCACATTTCACGATAACGACCTTCATGCCGGCCATCACGGCGCTGGCAGGGTTTGTTCCGTGTGCCGACTGCGGGATCAGGGCTACATTCCGGTGGTCGTCGCCACGGCTGAGGTGGTAAGCACGAATCACCATCAGACCGGCATATTCGCCCTGTGCGCCTGAGTTCGGCTGCAGCGACATGGCGTCAAAACCGGTGATCTCGCAAAGCCATGCGTTCAGATCCTTAAACAGCTGCTGATAGCCGGCTGTCTGGTCTTTCGGCGCAAACGGGTGCAGACGACCAAACTCAGGCCACGTCACCGGAATCATCTCGGCCGTAGCGTTCAGTTTCATCGTGCAGCTACCCAGCGAAATCATGGAGTGTACCAGCGACAGGTCTTTTTCTTCCAGCGACCGCAGGTAACGCAGCATTTCGTGCTCCGTATGGTGCGTATTGAAGACCGGATGCGTCAGGTAATCTGACTGACGAACCAGCCGCTCCGGCCAGGTAATTTCCAGCTCACCGGCAATCCGTTCAACATCAGCCTTGATGCCGAATACCATCAGCAGCTCGGTTACGTCTTCCAGTGTTTTTGTTTCATCAAAGGCAATGCCTACGCGCTCTTCATCGGCATAGTAGCGCAGGTTAACCTGCGTTGCTTTTGCCGATTTTTTCAGCGAGTCAACGTCGTCAACCTTTACCGTGATGGTATCAAAATAGTTTTCGTTCAGCACCTCATAGCCGTTGCGTTTCAGGGCCGTTGCGAATACCTTAGTCAGGCCATGCACCTTACCGGCAATCGTCTGCAGCCCCTGAGGGCCGTGGTAAACGGCATAACTGCCGGCCATTACTGCCAGCAATACCTGCGCTGTACAGATGTTAGAGGTCGCCTTTTCGCGGCGGATGTGCTGCTCACGGGTCTGAAGCGCCATCCGCAGGGCCGGTTTGCCTTCAGTATCCTGTGACACACCGATAATCCGGCCCGGAATCTGACGTTTGTAGGAATCACGGGTGGCAAAGAACGCCGAATGCGGTCCGCCGTAGCCCATTGGTACGCCGAAACGCTGGGCAGAACCCACAACCACGTCAGCACCCATTTCGCCCGGAGGCGTCAGCAGTGTCAACGCAAGCAGGTCAGCCGCTACAGCTACCGTAATATGTTGTTCGTGCGCCGAAGCAATCAGGTCAGTATAGTCGAACACGCTGCCATCCGTTGCCGGATATTGCAGCAACATCCCAAACAAGTCAGGATACGTCAGATTCACCTGACGGTGATCGCCTACAACGACGTTTACCCCGATCGGCGTTGCCCGCGTAATGATCAGGTCAATGGTTTGCGGATGACACAGGCTCGATACAAAGAATGTATTTGCGTTCTTTTTCGAAGCCGGCCGCGTGGCATACAGCATGTGCATGGCTTCGGCCGCCGCCGTGCCCTCGTCGAGCAGGGATGCGTTGGCAATCTCCAGACCGGTCAGTTCAATAACGACCGTCTGAAAATTCAGCAGTGCTTCCAGACGTCCCTGTGCAATCTCTGCCTGATACGGGGTATAAGCCGTATACCAGGCCGGATTTTCCAGCACATTGCGCAGAATAACGTTTGGCGTAATCGTATCGTAGTAGCCCGTACCGATGTATGATTTAAAAATCCTGTTCTGCTGGGCTAATTTTTTGAAGTCAGCCAGGAAGCGGTATTCGCTTTTAGGCGCTGGCAAATTAAGTGGGTTGGCAAGCCGGATACCTGTTGGAACGGTCTGATTGATAAGCTCATCAATGGAGTCGACCCCTACTTTGGTGAGCATGTCGGTCACGTCCTGATCGACTATTCCGTTATGCCGGTTCTCAAACAGATCAGTTTGCTGAAGATTAATTTTCATAAATCAGTAGAAACGGAGATTTCTATCAAAACTCAAAGTTACGACAAAAGGTGCGGACTCTCAGAGCCTTGTTTATAATTTCCTGTTTTCCAGCAATAGTCTCTTTGCTCATTCCTATGTTAACAATAACGCCGCCCCCGGGTATGGAGGCGGCGTTACGTTCTGAAACGGCAGTTATGTATCAGTCTTTTTTGTATTGCTGAATGATTTTGTACAGTGCCTTTTGTTTTTCCAGTTCCGGAAAAAACTCGAACAGCTGCACATGCGCTTCATAATCAATGGTCAGGGCCGCTTCCAGATTCAGAAGTGCCTCCCGGTACAGACCGGCGTGAATGAGGTAAACGGCTGCACGATAGTACAGATCGGCCTCCTTCGGCAACTCCGAAATGCCCTGCTG
>NZ_CAMFHL010000384.1 GCF_945952095.1 uncultured Arsenicibacter sp.
AGAGCAACTGACTTGTAATCAGTAGGTCGTTGGTTCGATCCCGACTGGGGGCTCTAAAATCAGAAATGATTTAGTAATTCAGGGTCACATATCGTTAATCGCCCGTTAACATTGCCTCCATAGCTCAGCTGGTAGAGCAACTGACTTGTAATCAGTAGGTCGTTGGTTCGATCCCGACTGGGGGCTCTCTTCAAAGCACGCAGCATAAGCTACGTGCTTTTTTGTTAGTCCTCTCCCCCGCCCGGCGGCTTCAGTTTTCCCAGATCCAGCAATTTGGTTAATTTAGCTTTAAACACGGCCTTCCGGAACGTTATTTTATCGAAGATAGCCTCGCCTTTAAAATCCTCATTCATGTCGCCAACCAATGTCATTCTGATCACGCCTTCAATCTCACGGTTAACGGCATCATAGCGCGTAATCTTTATCCAGTTGTTTCGTCTGGCTTCTCTGTAATAAGCCCGCACTACGCCACTATTTGTTCTAGGTAGCAAATATGCGAAATATGCATGCTTACGCTTACCGGTGTAGCAAACATCCAGTTTGTGAAACTTATGTTTCCCTTTCTTCAGCGGAATAAAATCAATGAGTAGTGACTGCGTTTTTGAACAGTCCCCCAGGCAGCCCGTTGGCTTTTCGAAACGATCACGGTATACATCGGAACGATACGGTAAATCGGTATAGGCATAGAGCAAAAACTTGTCTTGAGTGCAGGGGTCAGCCGGATCGGACCGGATCTGAACTGCCTGCACGTTGCCATACCATCGCTCCTTATTCACTTCAGCAATAATCGGATAGGGTGATGAGGCAGGCAGACGTGGGCTGGAACAACCCGTTAATAGAGCAAATCCTGCCACAACAAACAGCCGGGCAGCAAAGAAATCGGGTGTGTTGATCATGAATGTGGGGATTAATCGTTCAGGCCAGAATATACGCGATTCAGGTCAGAAATTGCCGGGAAACGGCTTTTTTGTTTTTAAATCCCGCAATTGGAATGAATCAATGGTTCCGACACCGGCAAACTGAACCTTAACCCCATAAAGCTCATGAAGCGGTTTAGTATACCGCACCTGATAAACCTGCCGGCCATTGATTGACAATCGGGCAGTTTTATCGGCTACCCGTAATGTCAGCCGCCCGCCATTCCGCAGGTCAGCCCCGAGAAAACTAAGATCATCGTGCTGGCCGCTCTTTTGCAGCTCAGATAACTGCAGGTCAATCCAGTGAACACAGCCGGGGCGCATCACATCAAATGCATGAAACGATGATTCGCCGAAAACGGTAATGCCAACCTCCGAACACCGTACTCCTGCCCGTTCCGGAGATGTTTTCACCGTGGCTGTCAGTTCAAAGTTATCACCGTCAATGCCCGTCTGCCGCGTATTGGTAAATTCCATAAAGTATGTTCGGTTGGTATCAATACCGGCGTGAACAGCTGCTGCTGTACTTACAAACTGTCGGCCCTGCCTCCGGCCTTCCGGATAAATCACCGGGTAAACGCGCGTCGTATCGTGCATCATTGAGCCGGTAGCCGTCCAGCCATTTGTGACCAGATACACAACGGCGGTATCAATCACCACACTGCCTTCCCAAAGCGTAGCATAATACCGGCCGGGGCGCTCATAGTAATGGGTATAGACGCTGTCTTCGGGCCCGATCTTCCGCCGTTTGCCATCTCCGAACATTATCGTAAAAGCAGCATCTGTATGTCCCGCTTTCCGATGTATGCCAAATACGGCTGAGTGCGGGTTTTCACCCACCGGATTCCGGCACACCAGCGATGCGGACGTCTGCGAATGCTCCTGTTGAAGCATTAACCATATTGCCCATACCATTGCAGCAAGCAACACAACAACCAAAATAATATAGACCGGTCGCAGCATGGTAACCCGCTTGTCCGCCGGACGGACAAGTTCATCGGGTATGACAGCTGTTTCCGCAGTGAGGTTCAGCAACTGCTCATTCACCGGAGCGCCCGCCCGGATACGTTCTTCCATGGTCGTTACCCTGACAAAATCCTCCCAATCTCTGAAATCAATGTAGTAGGCCAGGGCATCGCGGGTGGCCTTCTGGGGATAGTAACGGGCATCCGTTTTAATTTTGCCGAAGATCCGTTTCAACGTATTCGGACTGATGCGCACGTGGCTTTTTTTGAAAAGCGTGCGCTCCAGCTCCACATAATCACCATTCGTCCACCTACTACGATCGGGTTTTCCGTAGGCCTCGCTTACCAGCCGACAACAAATGTCCAGAAAGTGAAAATGGTCTGTCATTTCCTGTTGTCCATTCTTTGACACCATAACGTCTTATCTATTGAAAATCAATCTGTTGTCTTGACCATTTTTTTGGGTAACAGATTGATCAACCGTTTCCGCTTATCTCCGTTTAGTACAACTATACCTTTGTTTCAGCTCATTTATGCTTACGTATAGCCTGGTACAATCGACGTAAAAACTATAAATATCTAACTAAAATGCGACAAAAACTTTTACTCTGTTGCTTAGTTTTTTTAATCTGGTATTCGCCGATGCTGGCGGCTGACCGCCAGATCAGCGGAAGGGTCACTGACGAATCAGCCAACGGGCTGCCTGGTGTCAGCATTGTGGTGAAAGGAACCCAGCGCGGTACCGTAACCGACGCCGACGGGCAATACCGGCTAAGTGCGCCGGACGCCGGTCAGGTGGTACTGACCTTCTCCTTTGTCGGTTATCAGCCGGTCGATATTACCCTGAACGGGCAGTCAACCCTTAACGTTACCATGAAGCCCGATGAGCACTCACTGGAAGAGGTGGTCGTTGTCGGTTATGGCACACAAAAGAAAAAAGACCTGACCGGTGCCTTGTCGACCATTGAGTCGAAAGATATAGGCGGTCGTCAGACCGTGCAGGTATCGGAAGCGTTGCAGGGAAGTATTGCCGGGGTATCCGTTACCCGCAGTAGTGGTGCACCCGGAGCCGGCTCCTCCATTCTGATCCGGGGCATCACCACACTTGGTACGAACAGCCCGCTTATTATTCTGGATGGCGTGCCGGTGAGTTCCATCGATAATGTCAATCCCAACGATGTCGAAAACATTACCGTATTAAAAGATGCAGCCTCCGCAGCGATTTACGGTTCCCGCGGGGCGGCCGGGGTTGTACTGATCACCACCAAACGGGCGAAGGACAGTAACAGCAGCTTCGAGTATAACGCAGAATACGGCGTTCAGAAAGCGACCGCCCTGCCGGCTTACGTCAGTGCCCCCGACTACATGCGTCTTTTTAATGAGCAGGCAACCAATGACGGCTCTGCTACAGGTCCTTACCCGCAGGACTACATCGATAATTTTGCCACCTACAACCGCGAAACGCCCGACAAATTCCCGTTTGCCAATACCGACTGGCAGAAAGCGGTCATGACCAGAACCTATGCCCCGCGCGTACGGCATGATCTGGTATTCACGATGGGGACCGGCAAAATCAAAACCAAGGCCTCGCTGGGATACACGAAGCAGGATGCCTTTTATACCAATTACAACTACGAGCGCTATCTGTTCCGGGTAAACAATGACCTTCAGATCAACGCAAAACTAGCGGTTAATCTGGATGTTGCCTACAAACGTACGGGTACGCTCAGCCCCGTGACCAACCCGATCTATGAAGCACGGGTCATGCCGCCGATTTATGATGATCTGTATACCGACGGCCGGTATGCCCTCGGCAAAGATGGCCGGAACCCGATTGCCCAGCTGAATGAAGGCGGCACTAACCGCGGAACGTATAATCAGCTGATGGGCCGCTTGTCGTTTACGTTCAAACCCATCGACGGGCTGACCCTGACGGCTCTTCTCTCCCCGACCGTTGATCTGGACAAAACCAAAGGTTTTTCAAAGCGGATCACCTTCACAAATCCCGACGGCAGCATCAGCGCTTTCAGTAATCAGGCGCGGACGACGCTCACCGAAAGCCGGAATGAAGGACTGATGCTTACCGGTCAGTTTCTGGCCAATTATGCGAAAACATTCGGTGGCAGTCACTCGCTTGACCTGCTGGCCGGGTATGAAGAAATCTACAACAAAACGGAGTCATTGAGTGCTTCCCGCAGCGGTTTCGCCCTTACTGATTTTCCTTACCTGAACGCCGGCTCAATTGAATTACGTGATAATGCCGGCAGTGCCGGCGAAGTGGGCCTGCAATCCGTCTTCGGCCGGCTTAAATATGACTTCAGGAGTAAATATTACATACAGGGAAATCTGCGCTATGACCAGTCATCGCGGTTCAGCAGCCAGTACCGCGGGGCACTTTTCCCGTCGGTATCGGCGGGCTGGGCGCTTACCGAAGAGTCATTTATGCGCGGCATCAACTGGCTTTCCTTCCTGAAAATCAGGGGTTCATACGGCATGGTCGGCAACGAACGGATC
>NZ_CAMFHL010000385.1 GCF_945952095.1 uncultured Arsenicibacter sp.
CACCTACCAACGGTGAGGATTAAAGCCCCCTTGCTTTAGCAGGGGGATAGTTACGATGATGATGTCTTTGGATTAGAAGCCCAGGTTAAGCCCGACGGCAAATGTGCGGGTGGTCGGATACGCGTTCAGTTCGATGCCTGACTCCAGCGGACCGCCCTGCAATTCGGGGCTGAACCCGCTGAATTTTTTGGCCGTAAACAGGTTCTGCGAGGTCACGTAGAGCCGCGCCGTCTGAATCTTTACCTTGCTCAGCACCGACGACGGGACCGTATACCCGAGCGTGAGGTTGTTGAGCCGGACAAACGAGCCGGATTCCACAAAGTAGGTGGATGCCGGTGTCGCCGAGGTGATGATGCGCGGATCGGTCTGCGACGGACGGTCCTGCTGCCAGCGGGCATCGGCATAGGCGGCTTCGATGTTATCGGTGTTTTCGAAGCGGAAAGCCTTCTTGCCGTTATAGATTTTATTACCGGCATTGCCGTATACATCGGCGGCCAGGTCAAAACCCATATAACTCAGGCTCAGGTTGATGCCGTAGTAAAGTTTCGGCTGGTACGAACCGGCATATATCCGGTCGTCGGTATTGATGACGCCGTCATTGTTGATGTCCTGGTATTTCAGGTCGCCCGGGCGAACGTTGGCGCGGGTACCAAATACCGGCGAGGCGTCGATTTCGGCCTGATTCTGGAAAATGCCGATGGCATTCAGCACGTAGAAACTACCCACCGGCTGCCCGTTGTCGGTCCGCGTTACGAGCCCCTGCTGCCCGACCGAACCGGCCAGAAGTGCCTGTCCGCCGTTAAGGCCGACGAGTTCATTTTTGTTCAAGGTCAGGTTACCGCCGATGCTGTAGGTAAAGCTCTTTTTGATTTCGTCTTTCCAGTTCAGCGAAAACTCAAAACCACGATTCCGGAACGAGGCGATGTTGGTCAGCAACTGGTTGTCAGGATCGCCGAAAATGGCCGGGATGATGCGGTAGGCGAGGGCGTCGCGGGTAGTTTTGCTGTAATAGTCAATTTCCCCCGAGAGCTTGTTGCCCAGCATCACAAATTCCAGACCGGCGTCGATCTGCTCAGTCCGTTCCCACTTCAGCTGCTGGTCCTTAATATCCTGAATGGCGGTGCCGAGGGTCAGGCCGTTGTTGAAGAAGTACGGAATGTTCACAGCAGCAGTCAGGATATAGGCGCTGCTTTCGATGTTATCGTTCCCCAGAATCCCCCAGCTGCCCCGCAGTTTCATAAAGTTAAAGAGCGACTGGCTTTTCATGAAGTTCTCTTCCGAAATAACCCAGCCGACACCCACCGTCGGGAAGTAGCCCCAGCGCTCGCGGAATTTAGAGCTGCCGTCGGCCCGGATCGAGGCGTTGAGCAGGTAGCGGTCGTTGAGGCTGTAGTTGATGCGCGACACAAACGACTGCCGCGTCTGCAAATCGCCCCCGCTGTTGTTCGACGATTGCTGATCGGGATTACCCAGACCGAGGTACCACTGATTGGGGTTATTGGGTACATTGATGCGTGAGCCGCTGATAAAATCCGACGTAAACTGCTCCGTCACCGACCCGACGAGAAACGTAACGCCATGTTTGCCAAACGTTTTATCGATTGTAACGGTGTTGTCGAAAATATACCGCAGCGATTTATTATCGGTCAGGCTCAGCTGACTGTTCTGCCGGCGCTGGTTCCCGCCCGCCGTGATAAAGGTATTGGCATCGTTTTCAAAACTGCTCAAATACGTCCGGTCGCGGTTAAACACGAGGTCGGTGTTGAAGCCTGAGTGCAGCCGCAGCCATTCGACGGGTTTGTAGTCGAGGGCCACGTTGCCCTGAAACCGGTTATTCAGAATACGCTGGTTCCGCGATTCGATGCCCAGGAGCGGGTTACCCACGTTGCCGAATGCCGACAGGTTGCCGTATTTATCGCCGACTTTGCCCGGCACAATCGGAGAGGCCCGGTATACGCTGCGGTAGGTGTCGCCCAGCTCAACGGCCCGTTCGTTGCCGCGCGAAAACGACAGCTGGTTGCTGAACGTCAGTTTGTTTGAGAGCTTAACTTCGTTGTTGGCACGGAAGGTCAGCCGCTTGAAGTCGTTGGTATTCACCACCCCGTAATCGGTGAAGTAGCCGCCGCTGATAAAGAAGGTGTTCCGTTCGCCACCGCCCGAAATCGAGATGTTGTGGCTTGACTGCGGGGCGTTCCGTAGTACCAGATCGTACCAGTTTACGGTCTGATCGGTGGTCAGCGGCGGATTGCTGACGTTCTGGTTGGGCGCGGCGTCGCGCAGGTAGCTGATGTACTGATCGCGGTTGGCCATCTGCACCAGGTTTGAGGCCTGTCGGAAACCGATATTGGCGTCGTAGCGCACCTGCGTGGCCCCCGATTTGCCTTTGCGGGTCGTAATGATCACCACCCCGTTGGCGGCCCGTACCCCATAGATCGCGGCCGACGCATCTTTCAGCACCTCAATGCTGAGGATATCGGTGTTGTTGATGTTCCGGATGTCGTCGGTCAGTACCCCGTCAACCACATAGAGCGGGTTAACCCCCGCGAGTGCCGAGCCGGTACCCCGCACGCGGATCTGGGGCTGGGAGTTGGGCTGGCCCGAGGCAATGATCTGCACCCCCGCCATTTTGCTCTGGATGGCCTGGGTCGGCGTCTGTACGGGGTATTTAATGATGTCTTCGCCCTGCACTCTGGCGATGGAGCCGGTCACGTCGCGTTTCCGCTGGGTGCCGTAGCCGACCACGACCACCTCGTTCAGGGTCTGGTTATCTTCGGCCATTGTGATGTTAATCACCGTCTGCGTGCCGACCACGATCTCCTGCGTGGTGTAGCCAATGAAGCTGAACACCAGCACATCTTCGGGGCCAGAAACGCTGAGCTGGAAGGTGCCGTCGACGTTCGACGTAGTGCCGCGTGTCGTGCCTTTGATGGAAATACTGACGCCCGGTAATCCGCCGCCCTGCGCATCGACAACTTTGCCCGACACCGTGATGTCGGCAAGTACGTTCTGGCTGGCTGGCCGGCTTGCTTTGGTGTTAGCAACAAGGAATGCGGTTGACGAAGCGATGGCTGTGTTGTGGCTGACTGCCGGAACCGGGCCGCGGACGGACTGCCCCGAGCCGGTTTCGACGCACAGCACACTCAGGAGCAGTGGCAGCGAAGCGGGCTTCGACCAGTGCCGGAAGGAGTTGGATAGAGTTTTGCTGTTCATAACGCTTGAAACAATTTCCGGGAAAACCACCGTTTTACCCTGACTGTTCAGCCATTCCAGCGTGTGACTCTATCTCCTATACCACATAGACACATAGAGCACATCAGAAACTATACTCTTTGTTTTTCTATGTGTCTATGTGGTAAACTATTTAGTATATGGGCGGACCGTTCAGAAACTTAATCAGGCCTGACCGTAAATCTGCTCTACTACCTGCATGAGCCGCGCACCCTGTTCTGCGGTGCAGACATTCGACGCTTTACCGTTGCAGGCGTCCACAAAGGCTTCCGTATTTTTGAGCTGAATGTCGGTGTCGGGCAGGTAAGGAAAATGTACATCGGCCAGTTCGCCGGCCAGTTCGGTATGGAGCACAAACGGAAAGAGCCGGACCCCGCCCTTACTGCCGAACAGTTCCAGATTGCGGTCAATGTCGGCCTGCTGGTTCAGCGCAAACGATGCCGAAAGGATGATCGACGATTTATCGGCAAACGACAGGTAGGCCATGCAGGCATCTTCGACCCCGAAGGTGGCAGGGTCCCAGCTGCCCATCAGTCCTTTGCCGCCCGCTTTGCCGATGACATCGTAGGTGTTACCCAGAATCTGCGCCGGTAATTCGTAATCAAAGGCGAGCAGGGCCAGATCGAGTACGTGTACGCCGAGGTCCATGAGCGCCCCGCCGCCCTGCATCTCCTTGTCGGTGAAGTAGCCCCAGCCCGGAATGCCGCGCCGGCGCAGGAAGTTCGCTTTAATGTGGTACAGATCGCCCAGGCGACCTTCGGCCCTACAGCGGCTGAAGAGCTGCCATTCGGCGGTCTGCCGGAGCTGGAGGTTATAGCCCAGCATCAGTCCTTCCCCGGTGGCTACGTCGGCGAGGTGGCGGGCTTCCCGTGCGGTCAGGGTCGGTGGCTTTTCACAGAAGACGTGGCAGCCGTGCTCAAGGGCCTGGAGCGCAAAGGGATAGTGCAGTTTGTTGGGCGTGCAGATCACCACGAGGTTCGGGGCGGCCGCCGCATACATGGCGGCGGCATCGCTGAAGGCGTGGGGGATGGCATGCCGGTCGGCAAGGTCACGCGCTTTGGTCAGATCGCGGCTGCAAACGGCCACTACGTCGACGCGGCCGGCCAGCGCCTTCAAGGCAGGAATGTGATTGTTGTCGGC
>NZ_CAMFHL010000386.1 GCF_945952095.1 uncultured Arsenicibacter sp.
ATATTCAGCTATTACTAACGGCAATTTCTCCCTTGAAAAACGAGTCAGATAATTCAGAATTGCGTACCATGTTCGGCGGTTGGAAGAAGCGTGATGATGAGGTAGGGGAGCGGATCCATAATTTACACATTCCGAACGATCTGGAGCGGGAGTTTCCGATTGCTCCGTATTTTGTTCAGAAATTCGGGCAATACCCGAACTATGTCTATTTCAGTGATGATTTCCGGCCCGGCGTGCGTGATATGCTGCTTAACCGGGGCTTCGAAATCATTAACTCGTCACTGCGGCTGACCGAAAAAGGCTGGCAGACAGTCGAACAAATCATTCAGCACCCTGACGGAATACTGCTGAAACTGGAATTACTTGGCGACCGGTTTTGCCGGATGCACGGGTATTATGGGCAGGAAGAGCTGACCAGAAAGCTGCTGAGTGATGTGTTTGAGCATAAGTATAAACACGAAGAGAATCAGACGCATATTTACCTGATTCAGAGTGGCATGGGCGGTATGCATACCGAACGGGTTGAAATAAAGCCGCCTGAAATTAACCTTGATCTGCACTATAACGACGACTTCATCCCGGTTCATGAGCGCCTGGTATCGCTGCTTGAGGAGCCGAAGAGTAAGGGCTTAATGCTGCTGCACGGAGAGCCGGGAACCGGAAAAACAACCTACATCAAACACCTGAGTGCCATGGTCAAAAAGGATATGCTGATTCTGCCGCCTTACATGACCAATTACCTGACATCGCCGGAAATCATTCCGTTTCTGCTCGAAAACAAGGACTCGGTACTGATCATCGAAGATGCCGAACGGATTCTGCAGTCCCGTGAGGCTGGAGGTGATACCAACAGTGTTTCGAATATTCTTAACCTGACCGATGGCTTACTGGCTGATTGTATGCACATTCAGGTCATTGCTACCTTTAATGCAAATAAAAGTCTGCTGGATAAAGCTCTTTTACGAAAAGGCCGACTGATGGTGGATTATGCATTCGGGAAACTGACGGTTGATAAGTCGAACCGGCTGCTGGAGCATCTGGCCTCTGATTTCCGCACAGAGGTGCCTATGACCCTCGCCGAAATCTTTAACCGCGACGACCAGACGGTATCCGGAGACCGGCCCGACTCCACACGCGTCGGTTTCTGAAACGCTACTGAATCTTCACATATTGCTGCTGAAGCCGGGCGGCAATACCAGTCGAAACCGCGCGGTGATAAAGCCATTGAATAACCGGATTTAAAACCGCCATTGGTCCGGCAAGCTTGCTGCCGGCCAGTGCATAGGTATAGGCCCGTATCAGCCAGTTGTCCGGTGCGCCGGTTCCGGGGCTGCATTTTCCGTCGTTGGCCAGTCCGTAAACGATCTGCAAGGTTTGCTCAAAGGCCGGGCTACCCGGCGAAATAACGCATTTAAACCGGCAGGGTTGACCGGTATTGTTAAAAAAAACGGTGCGGCTTTCCGGCGATTGCCGACGCATATTGACCCGGTTTCAGCGTCAGCTCCTTTACACCGACCTGCAGGCTCAGTTGCCCTTCCAGACACATAAATGTTTCATCATGCCCCTGATGATAATGTAAATGGACGCCGCGTCCGGGAGCCAGTATCACCTCAACCCACGTGTGGTTGAAGCCGCTTTCCCGCGCTGTCCGGACAAAAGTAACATGGTCATTAATAACAGGGTGGTGTATGGTACGTGAACCGGAACGTTGCGTATTCATAAGCAGGAAGTGTTGTTTACGGAGCAAAAATGCCGTCCCCCCGCATGTGTGACAAGGCGAAGTCCATTGAAGTGAGTTCTTCACAGTCTGAACTGTGAAAAGACCGGTATGAGCTGCCGGGCAGGTACCCGTATCCGGAGCTGACCGGTGGCTAAGTGGTCTGACAATTCATCCCTGCATTTTACGGTTTGAGCGGCCGGAAATATCAATCCATACAGACTCATCTGCAAATTGAGTAGATTGTAACTTAATTTGGAATATTCTTACAAAAGAGCCGGCAATGGTGACCCCCCGTATCATACATCACTATTTTACAAAACAGGAACTTTGGTATCATATCCTGATGATGCCGATCCTGTTTCCGATCGGGAATTATTTTCTGGTCGGGCCGCGCTATTTTCAGTCACTGGATGTTCTGTTTTACGGGACGGTGCTCCTCTTTTTTCTGTACTGGCTGTCGATCATCACCCTGACAATCACCATTCGTGAAATCATTAACCGGTTTCCGGAGGTCCATCAGACGGTAATGCGGACGATAGTAATGTTCGTATGCGTGGGTCTGTTAACCATCGTACTGGCCAGTATTGATGTAGCAGCCTACCACCTGTTTCCGGTGTTTAATACCCCCTTTAACTGGCCGACAGTACGGACCATTGTGCTGCTCGGGCTGGTATTCGACATATGCCTGTGCTCAGTTCTGAGTCTGTTTTATACATACAGCCGCTGGCAGGAGAATCAGGCCGAAAGCGAATACCTGAAGCGGATGGCCTTACAGACGCAGCTCGATACGCTTAAGAGTCAGGTAAATCCGCACTTTTTATTTAACTGCCTGAATTCGCTCTCGTCGCTGATTGGGGAAGATAAAGTACTGGCCGAGCAGTTTGTCGATGAAATGGCGAAGGTGTACCGGTATATGTTACAGGCCAATGACCGCGAAACAACGACCCTCGAATCTGAAACCCGCTTTGTCGGTTCATACGCCTTTTTACTCCGGACACGCTACGGAAAAAGCATTTCAATCAATATGGAGGTGAATCCTTCATATTTACACTGTTATTTGCCGCCACTTACGCTACAGACGCTCATTGAGAATGCGCTGAAACACAACTCGGTTTCGGTTGAAAAACCATTACTGATTGACATTTTTACCGCTGATGGGCTACTGGTAATCCGTAATAATGTGCAAAAACGCATCGTCAGGGTGCAGACCGGTCAGAACGGTTTGTCGAACCTGACGGCAAAATATGAGATGATCAGCATGGAAAAAGTAAACGTTTATGATAATGGACAGCAGTTTACGGTTACATTGCCTTTATTGACCCAACCGATTCAAGTACCGTAACTATGACTGCCCTTATTCATCAACCAATGCCCCGGTGGTTTAAACCGACCCATCAGCTGAAGCTACACTTCATGCTGCTGTTTCCGTGGTTTATACCGTTAATTTCTTATCTGTTACTGGGTAGGATTTATTTGCAGGACATCCCGACGTTTCTGTCTGTGTCGGGGATCAACTTCGCAATTGCCCTGACCTGTCTGCTGACGATTGACTGGCTGACGAAGCGGATCATCGGGTGGCTGCCTGATTTAAGTCAGGCGCTAACACGGGTGACACTGCTCTTTCTGATGTTTTCGACCGTAACGCCCTCCTTTATCCTCGGCAGTATCTGGACGTACGACCATTTTCACTGGTTCGGCTATTCGTTCGACTGGACGACGGTCAAGTACATCCTGATTTTTAATGTACTGGCAAATGTGGTGTCGGTAGCCGTTTCGGAGAGCACGCACTCGCTGGCGAAATGGCGGGAAACCATGCTGGAAAAAGAACAGCTCCGGAAAGCCACCCTACAGGGACAGGTCGAAAGCCTGAAAAATCAGGTAAACCCGCATTTCCTGTTTAATACGCTGAATTCGCTCTCGTCGCTGATCAACGATGAACCCGAACGGGCTGAGTTATTTGTGGACGAAATGGCCAATGTGTACCGCTACCTGCTCCAGACCAACGACCGGGAGCTGACGCTGCTGTCTACGGAAATCAACTTTATTACCTCGTATTTCCATTTGCTGAAAACGCGGTACGGGCAGGGAATTGAGCTGGAGGTAACAATTGATGACGCGTTTATGAATGAACGCCTGCCGCCGCTGACCTTGCAGATGCTGGTCGAAAATGCCGTAAAACATAACGTCATTATGGCAAACAAACCGCTGCATATTTCGATCCGGACAACACCCGACCGGCGTCTGATCGTTCAGAATACCCTACAGCGTAAGGCCTCGCGAACGGCCTCCAACAAGGTAGGCCTGGCCAATATTTCGGCCAAGTACCGGCTGCTGGCCCAGGCCGATGTGGTCATTCAGGAAACAGACGACCAGTTTACGGTCATTCTGCCGCTGATTGAAAAGGGAGCCGGTCTGCTAACAGAATTTTAACCCGAAACCGATTAATTACACGCGTCAATACCTGCATACCATGAACGTATTAATAGTTGAAGATGAGGATTTAGCCGTCCGTAAAATCCGCAAGCTGCTGTTGGACATTGATCCTTCGCTGAACATTGCCGGTGTCACGCCCAGCATGCAAGAAACGGTTGCGTACCTGAGTGCTACGGC
>NZ_CAMFHL010000387.1 GCF_945952095.1 uncultured Arsenicibacter sp.
ACCGATGGAGACCTGAGGAAAAAACCTTTCCCCGTTGTTGACCGTCGGTTTCATGTTACCGATACTGTGGCGGACGGCCAGAGCGGTTTCAATGGCCCGGTCGAGGTGGTAGTCGCCGCGGAAAACGGCCATCACGGCATCCCCCATAAACTTGTCGACGTAGCCGCCCTGGGCAATGATTTCCTTCACCATCACATCAAAATACTTGTTGATCAGGTGCACGACCGTATCGGCGGGCTGCCGCTCGGTAATGGCCGTGAAGCCACAGATATCAATAAAGACGATCGTGCCGTCGACGGTTTCGTTGGCTAGTAACGTGCTTTCAAACTCCGACCGGTTCATGAACTTCAGCACCGATTCATCGACGTACATCCGGAGAATGTTGTTTTCCTTTACCGCTTTCAGGGTCTCATGCAGCTGATGTACATGGTCGATGGTCTTCTGCATCGTCACTTCCAGATCGCTGAAATTGACCGGTTTACAGATAAAATCAAACGCCCCGCGGTTCATGGCGGTCCGGATATTATCCATATCGCCGTAGGCCGACACAATAATGGCCTTGACCAGCGGGCTTACTTCATTTAATTTAACGAGCAGCGTGAGCCCGTCCATTTCGGGCATGTTGATATCGCTCAGCACAATGTCAATATCGGGGTGCCGCTGGAGCTCCTGCAAGGCTTCAACGCCGTTATGCGCAAAAACAAATTCGTATTTCTGTTCGCGGATCTGCCGTCTGAATTTCTGTTTAATCAGGAGTTCGAGGTCGGTTTCATCGTCTACGACGAGGATTTTGGCCTTCATAGCGTTTCTTTAAGTTTTTCTTTCAATAGGGAGAAATCCAGTGGCTTCGTCAGAAAGTCATTGGCTCCGTATTGCATGGCCTGGTTATAGTTTTCGTCGTCGCCATACGCCGTCAGCATCATCACTTTCGGCGGGGCAACGGGATAGGTCGTCCGGATGCGGCGCAGCAATTCGAGCCCGCTCATGCCCGGCATATTGATATCGGATAAAATCAGGACAAATTCAGAGACGTGGTCCTGCAACACCTCCAGCGCCGCCTCGCCCGAATGGGCAAAGGCAAACGAAATGTCTCCGCTGCGGATTTCGCGCCGGAATCGTTGTTCGAATAAGGCTTTTACGTCGGTTTCGTCGTCAACGACCAGAATTTTCATAGACTTCAGGAGTGTGCCAAATAATGGCAAGTTACATATTTAAACGGGCAACCGGATGATAAACTGCGTAAAGCTGTTGTCTTCCGTTTCGACGGAAAGGGTACCTCCGTGGCCTTTACTGATGATTTCATAACTGAGCGAGAGCCCTAAACCCGTTCCCTGGCCGGTTGGCTTTGTTGTAAAAAACGGTTGAAAAATCTTGTCAATCACCTCATTCGGAATACCGGTGCCATTATCGCGGATACAGATTTCGATTTCGGCCGGTCCGTTGCGTTTCGTGTGCACCCAGACTGTGGGCCGGTATTGATCCGGATTACCGATCCGTTTCTGTTTTTGCTGCGTGGCATAAAACGCGTTGGTATACAGGTTCAGCAAGACCCGCCCGATGTCCTGCCCGAAGACAGTCACCTTCCCGACTGCCGGATCAAAGTCCGTTACCAGCTGGGCATTGAAGGCCTTGTCCTTGGCCCGTAACCCGTGATAGGCCAGCCGCAGGTATTCATCGGCCAGATCATTGAGGTCAACCGGTTCTTTCTGGGTAACATTGGTGCGCGAGTGCTGGAGCATACTCTTCACGATAGAGTCGGCCCGCTTACCATGAAAAACGATTTTTTCGAGGTTGGTTGCCAGATCGTCCAGTATCGCATTTGTTTCCTCCTGATCACCTTCCGGCAGGTTGGGTACGGCAAATTCCCGGAGTTCGTCAACCAGCTCGGCGGATACTTCGCCGAAGTTATTGACAAAGTTGAGCGGGTTCTGGATTTCGTGGGCAATCCCGGCGGTTAACTCACCGAGCGAAGCCATTTTCTCCCGTTGCAGCAGCTGTTCCTGTAAGCCGGTCAGCTTTTCCTGCAAAAGCTCAATGTCAATCTGCTGCTGTTGCAGCTGGTCGGCC
The DNA here is from genome assembly GCF_945952095.1 of uncultured Arsenicibacter sp. Lineage (GTDB taxonomy): Bacteria > Bacteroidota > Bacteroidia > Cytophagales > Spirosomataceae > Arsenicibacter. The sequence continues at coordinate 2,068 of NZ_CAMFHL010000387.1, forward strand.
TGTCTGGCAATGAGCTCTTCTAATTGCTCATTCTGTGCTTTCAGGGCCGCTTCTTCATTTGTTGGCAAGGTTGCCATGTGGTTATTGGTCAAAGGTTACAAGAAAGGTCCGGTAAAGGAATAAATATACAATTTTATCCCTTCACATTGTCAAGGGGGAGCTGTATGGTAAATTCTGTAAAATTTCCGGTTTCGCTGTTCACCGAAAGCTGTCCGCCATGGCCTTTGGTGATGATGTCGTAGCTCAGCGAAAGGCCCATGCCGGTGCCCTGGCCGGTGGGTTTGGTCGTAAAAAACGGCTGGAAAACCTTATTGATAATGTTGGGCTCAATGCCGGTGCCGTTGTCACGGATTTTAATCACCACGTGATCCTCCACCGCTTCGGTACTGACCCTGATCTGAGGCTCAAAACCAGCCATCGGGCCCACAGTGTCTGCTTTTTCATGCAGGGCGTAAAAGGCATTGGTAAACAGGTTGACCAGTGTCCGGCTGATGTCTCCGGCAACCACATTCAGGCGGGGGATGGTCCGGTCTGTACTGGTCACCAGCCGGGCCCGGAAATGGCTGTCTTTGGTCCGGATGTCGTGATAGGCCAGTTTTAAACTTTCGCCGACCAGTTCATTGATATTGACGTCGGTTTTCGCCCCCAGCTGTGTCCGGCTGTGGTCGAGCATACCCCGCACAATGGCGGATGCCCGTTGGCCATGCTGCTGGATTTTGTCCAGATTCTGCGCCAGATCGCCGCTTATCGACAGTACCTCGTCATAACGGCCATCCTGCAGATCGAGCTTCAGATCGTCAATGAGTTCAATGCTGACCTCCGCAAAGTTGTTGACGAAGTTGAGCGGATTCTGGATTTCGTGGGCAATCCCGGCGGTCAGCTCCCCGAGCGAGGCCATTTTTTCGGCCTGAATCAGCTGGGCCTGCGTTGCCTTCAGTTCGGTCAATGAGGCTTCCAGCTGGGCAGTGCGTTCCTTTACCTGCTGCTCCAGCCGCTCGTTTTGGACTGCAATGATGCGGTTACGCTCAATTTCGCGCTCTTTTTCCAGTTGTTCCCGTTCCAGCGCTTGTTTGGCCACCAGCTGCCGTGCCTGATTATACCGGTTAATCAGTGCGCCAGAAAACAGGATAATCAGCCAGGCGAAACACGCACTTTCCAGATAATCATTTATCTGTCTGACGGTTTGTGAAAAGACCACGCCGAAGTACTGCCCCAGCATCCGGGAAATGAGGGTATAAACCCAGAACAGCAGGAGAGGAGTGGTTGCGATCAGGGCCAGCCGTGCGTTTACCGAACCGACAGCCCGCCGCTTCCAGACGGTTAAGGCCCAAAGCAGCAGAATAACCCGCACCAGAATTTCCTCCAGAAACAGTATCTCATCGGCGGGAGCGCCCGGGATGCTGAATGAAAAAAAGAAAATCAGGTTAATAAACGCCGTAAAGGCCAGCAAATAGGTAATGAGCCGGTTATTACGCGTCCTGTTGAGCAAGGAGCCGGTAAACCGGCGCAGCGATTGCAGGAAAAACAGGAAAAAGGCAATAAAGAAAAAATTGGCTGCCAGCCGGAACGCGTACGGATATTGCTCAAACAGCAATGACTGAATGCGGAACGTATTCCGGTCTAACGTGAAGAAAAACAGGGCAATGCCAAAGTACAGGTAGGTGCGGTCGCGGATCGACAGGAACAGAAAAATGTTGTAGGCGATGGCCAGCATCAGAATGCCGATCATAATCCCGTCTACGAAGACATTTACCCAGCCGCGTTCGGCGCGGTAGTAGGCAAATAAGGCATCTTTGCGGTTGAGCAGTGACTGAATCTGCGGGGAGATGTACACCATCGGCTGTCTCCAGAACGGATTGGCGAGCCGCTGGTAATAGGTATACGTTTGCCCCGCCGGAATCGTGACCAGAATCCGGTTGGTTTCGCGGTTACCTTCGTGAGCCGGAATCAAGCTGAGCGGAACCAGCGGGCCGGTTCGCTGATGCTCCCAGCCGCCCGGACCGGTTTGCCGGTAAAGGTCAAAATAGCTGCTGTTAAAATCACACAGGTACAGGCTTACAGGGTGGTCCAGAGCATTCCGGAGCTGCAGCCTGACCCAATAGACATGCGACCGCCGGTTGGGGTTAAAATACGTGTCAACCTGAAACCCCGGATTATTGACGACCTGCTCAATCCGTAAACTGCCCTGGCGGTCTTCTAAAATCTGAAATTCGGTGGTATCCAGCGTATGGCTTACGGAATCGGCAC
>NZ_CAMFHL010000388.1 GCF_945952095.1 uncultured Arsenicibacter sp.
GTGCTGCATCATACACATCCTGATCGAGGGGCAGGCCGTTGCGCAGACAGTCAATCGTGCGCCAGTCCATCAGGAAATCCATGCCGCCGTGACCACCCACCTTTTTTGCAATTTCGCCCATCCGTTTGACAATCGGGGGCATATACTTTTCTTCCAGCGCCTTCACTTCTTTCTCACTCATCCACTCATGGCCGGTCGAGTAACGGGCCGGTTCGGGGTATTTCAGGGCCACCGCTTTAGTGCCGCTCACCAGCTGAATCCGCGAATAGGGCCGTGGCGAAGACACATCGTACTGCACCATAATGGTTTTGCCTTTCTTGGTTTTAATAACCGACGTGCTCATGTTGCCGTTAAAGTTCCGGCCGGCATAAGGCTTGTAGAAATCATCCTTCGCGGCGAGGTCTTTCGCCATATTGCCCAGCACAAAGTCATTGCTTGACATCGAATTAAGGTAGTCAAACTGATCGCCGCGGTTAATGTTCAATACCTGGCAAACCGGTCCGAGCCCGTGAGTCGGGTAGAGGTTACCGGCCCGCTTCGACATCTCTTCCAGCTCCCACATCTGGTAAAAATGGTTTTTGGAGAACATGTACTCCTGCAGATTATGGATATAAGCCGCTTCGCAATGGACCACTTCGCCGAAAAAGCCCTGACGGGCCAGATTCAGGTTCAGCAGCTCGGTGAAATCGTAGCAGCAGTTTTCCACCATCATGCAGTGTTTTTTCGTCTTCTCCGATGTTTCGACCAGCAGCCAGGCTTCCTCAATGGTTTTAGCCGCCGGAACTTCTACACACACATGCTTGCCATGCGTCATGGAGAAAACGGCCATCGGTGTATGGTAAGCCCAGGGAGTCAGGATATAGATCAGGTCGAGGTCAGTCCGTTCGGCCAGCTTTTTCCAGATGTCAGTACTGCCGGAATAGACCTCCGGTTTATGTCCCGAGGCCTCAACCAGTTTTTTTGCCTTATTTACCTGTGACTCCCGAAGATCACACAGTGCCTTGATATCGACCCCTTCGAGTTTGTTCAGACGCTCGACGGCACCCATTCCACGGTTGCCGATGCCAATAATGCCAACCCGGACAACATCAAGTTTCGGGGCCGCATAACCGCTCATGTTAAAAATGCGCGGGGCATCCCTTTTTGCCTGTTCGCCGATGGCATCCAGTTCATCCTGATTATGGGCAAACGCCGCAAACGGACTGGCCGCTACCAGGCCCAGACCACTTAAGCCCGCCGTCTTTAAAAAGTTTCTCCGGTTGTTTTCCATATTGATTTACGTTGGAGGTAAGTACGCTCAAAAAATACATTCACTCAGAAACGCAGGGGTGTACCCCTTGTCGGTCGCCCATTTTACGGCCGTCAGTATGCGGTTCCGGAAATCGGGCTAAGCTTCGTAGAACGGGTAGAAATACTGCTCATGGACCAGCAGGTCAACAAACGGCGGCAGACCGGAGGGCAGTGCTGCATAGCGGTCGAGTGCCGGCACAATATCGGGCAGTTCGGTTTTGTCAATAACGATACTGCTACGGATAAAGGTGATCCCTTCCGCATTATCGTGCCAGACAAACCGCTGCTTCATGTGGCGACGCTGTTCGGGAGTCAGGTAATAGGACACCGCCGGAAGTTCGTCGTCAACGTTGAAATAGCCGAGCTGGCCCGTGTAGCCCGCGTCACGCAGCGCCCGTGAGCCTTCGACCGTCGATTCGCCCCAGTGCAGGGTGGTGACCGGCCCCATCAGTGCCTCACCGGCAAACCGGCGTATTTCTTCCTGAACAACGGCGCAGTCACGGGCGACCTGTTCGTAACCGGCGGTCCGGTACGGCATGTCAGGGAACTCGCCCCGTGCGTGGAAACTCAGGCGGAGCCAATCCGCGTTGGCTTCCCACTCGGCTTTGAACCGGTCGGGAAACTGTGACAGATTAAAGTTGTCGGTTTCGTAAAACAGGTTGAGGTGAATTTTCGTCCTGAACGTTTCATGTACCTGTTTCAGAAAACCCAGATACGGGTTATCGAACAGGGACAGATAGCGATCGCCCTGCTGGTAAATATCGCGCAGAAACCAGATGTTATCGTCGATAGACAGCCGGTAATGGCCCGCGAACCTGGGTAGTCTGTACACGGTAATGGTCTGCTCCTGACCAGTTGTGTAATCATGGGCAACCAGTTTATTCAGGTAACCGGTCAGCGGCACAGTCGCTGAAAAAATACCTGCTTGATAACTGGCACTAATGCCATTGACGGTCAGGTAATGCGATGCGGGAGCGGTTAGCTGCACGGTAATTTGCAGCGCGTCTGCGGTTTGTAGGCCATCGCGGGCGTGCAGCATATCACCGTCTATCGGAAAAATAAAGGCTAATTCGGTAGGCATAAGCTTAAAAGTCAGGGGTAAACATAACGTCAAACGGCTTCACCAGGTCGATCTTTTTCTGGATTTTGACGTCCAGTACGTTCAGGTGCAGCTTGCGCCAGAGGCTGAAATCAAGATCAAACCGGCCGAGCATGGTATTGAGCCGATACGGCATATTCTCGGAAAGCCACGCTTTGGCATACAGGCTTTTGAGCTCACCGGTTTCGTCCATCGCATCCACCAGCAGGCTGTGACAGGGGTAGGTCAGGTCGTAAAAGACGTAATCTTCCTTCTTTTTAGTCACCATGGCGTCGTTCCAGCGGTCGCAAATGGCTTTGGCCCACAGAAAGCGCATGGCTGAATAGTTGATCAGCCGCGCCGTTACGAGCATGGAAAACACAAAGCTGCTGTCCGTAGGCCGGGCTTTTTTCAGGGCGTCGATCAGGTTGCCCTGCGCTTCTTCGGTATGCCGGCGGACGGCCTCAAAATCAGCCAGATGAGCAGCAGTGTTGGTGAGATAATACGGCTGAAAGGGATTCGACCAGCTTTCGACCAGTGTTCCGCGGGGCAGGCTGCCGGTATTCTTGCCCAGGCATTTTTCCAGATAGCTGCCGGCCGTAGCCAGACGATCGAAGGCTGACCGAAGCTCAGCGGCAACCGACGGATAAACGACCTGCGAATACTGTCCGGTGAAGGTCTGTTTGTCGGGAGCGGTGCCCTGCCAGGCCCCGATACAGCCATACGCCATAAAAAGCCATGATGCGCTGACAAACGGTTCGACGGAGTCAGTCCAGACCGACGTAATAAAGCCTCTGGTATTGTGTTTTATACCGGTTTTCAGGCACAGATCAATGTTGGTATACGTGTAATCTGACGACGGGTAGATATGCCCCCAGCCCGACACGGCCGGCTGGATAAAAAACGGTTTCTTAGCCTGTAAAACGGGGTTCAGGTAGGTATAAATGGCTGTTGTATCGGGCGTATACTCCCAGATGACCGGAATGACATCAGCCGGAAATTTAGGCAGGATATTGGGGTAGAACAGGTTCATGTCGGTCCAGGCCATAAGCGTTTTGCCGTATGGTTTAAACGCCTCGCTGACAAACGCCAGCTGATCGACATAGTATGCTTCCGGATCTATTTTGTTGGCAGGGTCGGCCGCGAGCCGCTTGGTTTCCCACGTTTCATCAAAGCCAACGTGGATAAACGGGCTGGTGAACAGGGTGGTGTACTGCTTGATCCAGTTCGTGAGCAGGGCCTTAACGGCGGGGTCGCGCGGGTCAAGTTCGTGGCCGTACTGACCGATGGCCATTGATGCAAATTTTTCGTTCCGGATCAGCTCGTGCAGGTGACCGTAGAAATTCACAAACGGGATAACGTCCATGTGCCGCTGACGGGCATAGGCGATAATGTCGCGGATCTGGGCCTTTGTGTAGCTCGCACCGTAGTTAAGGGTCGGAAAACCGTCAAGCTCAATGCTGACTTCGTTGTAAAAATAGTATTGGTTTGTTTTGAAGCGGGCCAGAAAATCAATCTGGCGTTTGATTTCATCGACAGTAAGCAGACCACCGTGGGCGAAGTCCATCATAACACCCCGATAGGCTAGTTTAGGGCTGTCCTGAATGGACACAAATGGCAGTGATGCCGAAGCGCCCTGTCCCTGAATCAGCTGCCGGATGGTCTGAACGGCGTAATAAAGTCCGGCTGACGTTTGAGCATCGATCGTAATGCCTTTGCGGTTGATAGTCAGGCTGTATTTTTCGCGGGCATTGCCGTTGGTCGCTTCGTCGGTACCCGGTAGCTCCTGTCCGGCCGAGCGGACGGTATACCGGATGGTGGCTGCCGTTACGCCGGCCGCCGTTACGCCGGCCGTGGTCGATTTTATAGCTGTGCCACTCCGGGCGGAGAGAAACTGTTTTAGTTCGCCGATGGCAAACTGAATATCCC
>NZ_CAMFHL010000389.1 GCF_945952095.1 uncultured Arsenicibacter sp.
ATCGTCTTTCAGGTAATTCAGCAGCGTTTCGACATCTCCCTTTGCGCAGACCTCCAGAAAAATAGTGGTAAACCGGCGGCAGGCGTCCGGTTCGGGGCTTTTAGCGGCAGGCTTAGCGGCAATTTTCTCTTTGGCCCGCTGGAACAGCTTCCGGCAATGATCAGGTTTCAGAGCTACAATCTGCGCAATTTCATCATACTCGTAATCCAGCGTTTCCCGCAGGATAAAAACGGCACGCTCAACGGGGTTCAGTTGCTGCAACAAAACGACCACGGCATACGACACATCCTGCTGATGGACATCCGGAAAATGCCCCTGTAACAACGGCACCGGCAGGTCGATACCTTCGTAAACGATGTGTTTCCGCTTCTCAATCAGCGTCAGGCACTTATTCATCACCGCTTTAGTGAGGTAATGCTCAACCTGCCGGATCGGCTGATCGTCTTTGTCCGAAAGCGAAATGTACAAATCCTGAAGAATGTCTTCGGCGTCCATCACGTTTTTGGTCATTTTATAGGCAATCAAAAATAGCATCGGCTTGTGCGCAGCATAGCCAGTCAACAAACTCATTTTTCCTGCATTTACAGTTATAATCCCTTTCCCTGAAACGGTGCAATGACCTGCTGGTATTCCTCCGGTATGCTCCGGAAACGCAGAAAATCGGTAAGGCCCAGAATAATCAGTACCGACACGATTGTCCCTGTCAGCCCAATAATCAGCGCCATATTCCGGTTGCCGGTCTTCCGGTAGTGAATCGCGGCAACATGCCAGGAAATGCCCGCCACGGCAGCAAAATAGTATGGAAAGAAGTAGAGACCGGCCGGAAAATAATTTACGCCGACCGCACCCAGATTTACATTAGAATCCAGCTGGTACCCATACCGGCAATACATAACGGCAACAATGTGTACGACCAGAAAATACGCCATATAGGCCCCTGAATAAAGCTGTATTTTCTCCGGCAAGCTCCGTTTCTTCCTGACAAAAAGCAATTTAACGCCCGAGACTACCTGCGACAGAGAAGCCGCCAGCAGGATGCATTCCGCAACCGGGTGCCGGTACACCCGCCGGAACGCATCCATAACAGCCATGTAGTTGTCCATGCCGGTCAGCGATACCAGGTGATTGGTGATGTGAAAAAAAATAAATACGGATAAGGTCACTCCCGAAATGTAGTGCCACTGTTTTACGGGTATATGCATTGTCATTTGCAGAAAAATCAGTGTTGAACATCAGTTTTCAGCAAAGACCGGCGAGGACGCTTTTTGTGACAGAAAGCAAAAGTTTATTTTTTCGGGGTCAGTAACGGCACGTTCACTACCACCTGAAAGGCGCGAAGATCACCCACACGCGTTACACCACCTGTTTTAATAATATGCGGGCTTGTCCTTAGTTCAAGTCCGATACCGTATGACGGCGTTATCGGGAACAGGCCACCAATACCTGCCAGATACCCGATGCTGAATGTTTTAATCATGGCCAGATCATAGTCAACATAATCATTACTCAATGAACGGACATGACCGTTCATTGACAGATCTTTAACAATGCTCACCCCGGCTTTAAGATACAATTTTGCTTTTTTGTCGATCAGTTTGTAGCGGGCAGAAACAGGTATTGCGACATACGATTTTTCGAATGAATACCGCCAGACTTTGAGCAGTTCATTGGTTGTCGGACTATAAATTTCAATATCCCTGGCACCCTTGTATTTGCCATAATATCCTTCAATAACCAGCGACAACCGTTTCTGCGGCATAATCGTCAGATAGCCACCATAGGTTATTGCCTTGTAAGCCGGATAGATTCCGTTGGGCTGAACTATTGGCTGAAAGCGGTCTTCAACCGCCCCGTAAATCCATTGTGTTACTGCGGCACCTCCAAGTATCCCTGCCTCAACCTGAACCGGCCTGCGCTTCCGCTCACTTTTTGCCTGCGGCGCTACACACCGGTTATAGGCGTTGACAATCGTTTCGAAATAAGGGTACGCGTACCGATACTGCGACGACTCCATCCTCGTCCGGAACGCTGGCTTTTCGCAATCGCCCATGTATTGCTGCAGCATATTCCACGAGGTTTTCCCCCGCAACGGCACAAAGGTCTGATCCGGCAACCGGAGGAGATAGGAAAGTTCTCCGTCAGGCTGCCAGAGTCCGTATAAGCCCATGTGTCCTTTTAACAACTCGCGGACAAATGCCCGCTTTGTTGAGTCCCGCTCCAGCCATGTAGCAGACACATACGGTGTATTTTCGATCACGAAGCCGGGCAACTGCGTTACATCATAGGTATCGCTCTTACCCTGATCTGATTTAAACTGAACGACGGTATTGTTGCGAAAGCGAATTTCCCCCCTGATGGTATCGCCGGGTGCGGTAATGATGGCTCCTTTTGAAAAAAATGTTTGCGCGAGTGTGGCAGGCGCACTAAAAACCAACAGCATCAGGCCGATGCCGGAAAAAAGCTTCCTTGCGGTGTGCATCATAAATGGATAAAAAGTGGTAGTTATGTTTTGGTGGAAACCAGCTTTCGGGTATAACCGGTAGTCAGAACCGGTAAACCTTATTGCTGCATTCATGTTCAAAAATACAGACTTATTTGTAAACGCAAATACAGTACTTAACACGTTAGCCCATGACGATTCCCTTCCTCCTGCCTCTTTCGCTGGCGTTTGCGGCGATGACCGAAATCCCACCCGTGAAGCAACCGTCTTTCACCCGTTATTTTGTGGCCGCCGAAAGCTTTGAATCGGTAGGTGTATTCGACGTAAACCGCGATGGCAAGCCGGATCTGGTCTCGGGCGATTTCTGGTATGCGGGTCCATCCTTCCGGCAGCGCTACCTCATCGGCAATCAGAAGCGGCATGACCAGTATTACGATGATTTTTCAACCATCCCGATGGATGTCAACGGCGACGGCCGTACCGATTTTATTACCGGAGGCTGGTGGGGCGAGAGCCTGCGCTGGGTCGAAAATCCTGCGGACCCTAAACAACCCTGGTCTGCGCACGAGTTTGCTAAAACCGGCAATATTGAAACCACCCGCCCGTGGGATGTCGATGGCGACGGCACCCCTGAGATTGTGCCCAACAACCCCGGTAAACCACTGAAATATTTCAAACTGACTTCGCCCGGCCAGTTCAGGCAAATTGATGTAGCCCCCACCCAGGGCCACGGCTTAGGCTTCGGCGATGTCAACGGCGACGGGCGCGGCGATTTTATCGTGAGTGATGGCTGGCTTGAGGCCCCGGCTAACCGGGAGAGTGGCCCCTGGACATTACACAAGGACTTTTCCCTCGGGTCGGCCAGCGTTCCGATTCTGGTGGTGGATGTCAACGGCGACGGGCGTAATGACCTGATTGTCGGGCAGGGCCACGGCTACGGGCTGCACTGGTATGAGCAGCAGGCTCCCGTGCAGGGAAAACGGCAGTGGATAAAGCACACGATTGATGACAAAAACTCCCAGTACCACGTCATGGAATGGCTCGATATCGATGGCGATGGTAAATCAGAACTCCTGACGGGCAAACGGTACCGGGCGCACAATGACAATGACCCCGGCTCAGACGATCCGGTGGGCATTTACTTGTTTCATTGGGATGGCAAACAGTTTCAGAAGCAGACCATTGCCTTCGGGCCGGCGGGAACGGGGAAAGGCACCGGCATTTACCTGAGTGTGGCCGATTTACGGCAGAATGGTAAGAAAGATATAATTGTTGCCGGTAAAGACGGGCTGGTGGTGTTCTATCAGAATTAAAAAAAACGGGTTATGATTCTGATTTACAGGCCTGCAAATCAGAATCATAACCCGTTAACGCCGGTTAATACTACACCGACATAATATCTTTTTCCTTAGCGACGAACGCCTCGTCAACACGGGCAATAAAACCATCGGTCAGCTTCTGAACGCGTTCTTCGCCCAGTTTCACCTCATCTTCCGAAACACCTTCTTTCGTCAGTTTACGGATCGATTCGTTGGTGTCTTTCCGGATGTTCCGGACGTTTACCTTAGCGACTTCGATTTCCTGCTTTACTTTTTTCACCAGATCGCGGCGGCGTTCTTCGGTCAGTACCGGAATGCTTAACCGGATTACTTCACCGTCGTTGGAAGGTGCCAGTCCCAGGTTGCTGTTACGGATTGCTTTTTCCAGTTCACCGATCATTTTGCGTTCGAACGGTTTGATGGCAATCGTACGGGCATCCGGCGTAGTAACAGAAGC
>NZ_CAMFHL010000390.1 GCF_945952095.1 uncultured Arsenicibacter sp.
TAAGTTTTGAATTAACGAATTGTTCGCGGGCTTCCAGATTCGTGCGTTCTGTTCTCCGGACGATGGCAGCTTTATCAATATATGCCTTTACAGTAGCCTCGCCGATATTGGTTTCCACGGCCACAACCAGAATCCGGGATGCGGTTGTAATCTGAGGCTGGCCAAAGGCAGCCTTGCTGATCTGCTCCAGTTTAGCCGGGTCTGCGACTGTAATAAACTGATAAGGCTGAAGAGCATACGACGAGGGGGCTAACTGAACCGCACGCAACAGGTCATCCACCTCATCCTTCTCCGGTTGTCTGGATGTATCATATAGTTTGGTGGCATAGCGCCACTCAAAGGCCTTTACTAATGACATTGTTTTGTTTATGTTATTTTTAGTGTTAATTTCACTTGCGAATTGCAAGTGAACAAAGGTAGCGCATTATACTTGCAATTCGCAAGTGAAATTAATAATTTTTATGAAAGACATTAAGCCACGGTCGGCATGCCCGCTGAGTTATGGACTGGACTTTATTGGTGACAAATGGTCACTGCTAATCATACGGGACATGGCCCTGAATAATAAATCAACGTACGGTGAGTTTCTGAACTCTGAAGAGCAGATTGCCACCAATATCCTCGCAGACCGGCTCGGTATGCTGGAAGCCTATGGGTTTGTAACCAAACAGGTCGCTGCCGATAAAAAATCTAAGTTTTTGTACCGGCTGACCGAAAAGGGCATTTCGCTGGTACCCGTAATTATTGAAATCGGTCTGTGGGGGTCGGTCTACAACCCACCAGGCCTGAACACGCAACTGTTATCTGCATTGCAGCAGGATAAAGAAGGCACAATCCGGCGCATTCAGGAGAACCTGAGACGTCATGAGTAAGCACTATACCAATCAAATTATCAGATCACTACCTCTATGAGTCATCCACTGGATAATCCGGTTTGGTCAGCCCTGACATCGGGTAACCAATCCATTGCGCTGGGCAGTGACCAGGCGAAATATTACCCCCCGCAGGTCGCACCTTTTGTGGGGGTTGCCGGCCATACCCGAGGCCATTTTGAGGCCCTACGGGATATCATTCCGTATGAGCAGCCGGTTGCCCTGTTTACGCATGAGCCCCTGCCCGACCCTTGGCCCTGGGTGCTTGTTAACCGCATTGACGGCTTTCAGATGCTGTATGAGGGACCAGTGCCGGCAGAGGAAGACAGCCTGACAGACTTAACCCGGGCCGATGTTCCCGCCATGCTGGCGCTGACCAGGCTCAGTCCGCCGGGACCTTTTCTCCCGCAAACCATTGAGTTCGGGGGCTATCAGGGCATTTTTGATGGTGACGAGCTGGTCGCTATGGCAGGTCGCCGGTTTGATAATGGTACCCATGTCGAGATTAGTGCCGTCTGCACGCACCCTGATCATACCGGCAAGGGTTATGCCCGCCGGTTAATCAACAACCAGATTTGCCGGATCCGGGCAGACGGCAAAATCCCCTACCTCCATGTCCGGGCCGATAACGCCCGGGCCTACCGGATTTATGAGCAGATGGGCTTTGTTACCCGGTCCGGAATGATTATTTACATTGTTGCCAAGCCCTGATTTCCGTCAGCCATGAAAAACAACTCCAGATGGATTTCATTGTTACTGGTCCTGACAGCGCCACTCCTGTCGGTGATTGATGTATTCATCATCAATGTGGCTATACCGGCAATCCGGAAAGGCATTCATGCCTCCGAAGCGCAGCTGCAGCTGGTGATTGCCCTCTACCTGCTGGCATACGCCTGTCTGCTTGTCACAGGCGGACGCAGCGGAGATTATTTTGGCCGGAAAAAGGTCTTCCTGGCCGGAATGCTTGGGTTTTCGCTGGCATCCGCCTTGTGTGGCCTCGCACACACACCGTTCTTTCTGAACACGGCCCGTTTTCTCCAGGGTATAACTGCCGCCTTCATGGTGCCTCAGACGATCGCGTTTATTCAGGTATTATTCCCCGATGCCAACGAACGGACAAAGGCCATCGGCTGGTATGGCATTACCCTGGGACTGGCCAGTATGCTGGGTCAATTCCTGGGCGGGTTCCTGACCTCTTTTCAGTTTTGGGTTGATGGCTGGCGGTTAATCTTCTTTATCAATGTACCGATTGGCCTGACGGCAGTCGTATTGGGCTTTCGGTATTTACCGGAAACCAGGCCGGAGCATAAACAGGCGTTTGATCTGGAAGGGGTACTTCTGCTGACCGGTGCCCTTATTTGCTTTATTGTTCCCTTAATTCAGGGGCGCGAGCTTGGCTGGCCAGTCTGGTGTATGCTCCTGCTGTTGGTTTCGGCTGGCTTATTTGTAGCATTCTATCGGCATCAGCAGGTAAAAAAGAAACGAATGCAACAGCCCCTCATTGATATGGATCTGTTTCTGATTCCTGACTTTACGAGGGGTATCGGAGCAGTCATCTGCTGCTTTATCATGCATAGTTCCTTTCTGCTGATGTCGGCACTGCTCTTTCAGAATGGATACGGTTTTTCTCCGCTCGTTTCCGGCGGCTGCTTCGTGCTGTGGGGAGGGTGTATGCTGCTTTGCTCCCTATGGTCCATGAAGCTGGTGAGCCGGAACGGTAAACAGACGGTATTGGCGGGGGTTTTTCTGATGGCTGTTTCAACTGCTTTGCAATTAGTTTTCTTTACGGGTTCAACCCCTTCACTTATGGTTATCGGGCTGGTCTTGCTACTCCACGGAGCCGGGGCTGGTTTTACGTATTCAACCCTGCTGAATGTTACCCTGCGCAGTGTACCGGCTCCCTTTGCCGGTGCATCGGCAGGGATCTATTCCACGGCTCAACAGGCTGCCGGTGCCTTCGGGATAGCGGCAACAGGCGGTTTATTTTTCTCTGTCCTGGAGAAAAGCAACTACCAGACAGCCTTCCTGTTCGGTTCGGCAGCCAACCTGCTGACGCTGTTTGTAATGGGCCTGCTGGTGCTCACATTACCAGCCGGTAAGGCAGCCAATAGCATGGTAACGGACTGATGCATGCTGGCTGGATTAGTTCAGCAGCGGTACCGGCTACCATCCGGTAAACGAACACGTTCCTGTATACAGCCGGACGGCCGCCGTTACGGTTCACTGAAAATTACCTCCCGATGCCTGGTACCCCAATCTGCAAGACCATGAATCAGGTCCTGTAATGTCCAGCCGTATTCCGTCAGGTTATAGTGAACCGACACAGGCTGGGTGTCCAGCACTGTCCGTTTAATGAGCTTATTCTGCTCCAGTTCTTTTAATTCCTTGCTCAGCTGTTTATTCGAAATGCCGGAAAGGTCATTCAGGATTTCCGAAAACCGTCGCTTGTTGTAATAGCAAAGTGAGGAAATAATGGAAATTTTCCATCTCCCGCTCAATATGTCCATGGCATCGTGAATGGCCATGATATCCTTTTTGTGGCATTTTGCGTCTGTCATACGTTACCTGGTTACCCGAAAGTTACTGTTACTTTTAGCTATGAAGTTACAAAAATAAACCAGATCAGGCTAAGTTTGCAGCAACACAAAATAAATGTTTGACCAATGAGCTTTGCCAATAAACATGTCGTAATAACCGGGGGTAGTACCGGAATAGGATTAGCAACCGCGAAAGCCTTTATCCATGCAGGAGCAACTGTATGGATAACCGGACGAAGTGCCGGTAACCTGCAAAAGGCGGCGGATGAAATTAACAGTTCCCAACTAAAAACCATTGTATCTGATACATCAAGCCTGGAAGGTATTGCAGCGTTAGCAAACGTTGTAGCCGAAAACGGAATTAAGCTGGATGTACTGTTTCTCAATGCGGCCATTGCCACCTTTGGCCCGATAGCGCAGACCACGGAAGCCGATTTTGATGCCCAGTTCAGTACCAACGTGAAAGGGCCTTACTTTACACTTCAAAAGCTGATGCCTCATCTGGCCGATGGAGCGTCGGTCATCCTTACCTCGTCGGTTGTGGCTACGGCCGCCGGAATTGGTACCAGCGTATATTCGGCTACGAAAGGTGCCTTAAATAAGATTGCACAAATTGCCGCCAATGAACTAGCCGACAGAAAGATCCGGGTAAATATTGTTAGTCCGGGTCCCATCCAGACGCCGGGCCTAGATTCTGTCGTACCCCCGGAAGCGAAACCGCATTTAGCGGCATCGACGGCACTTCAGCGGATCGGTACGCCGGATGAAATAGCCAAGACGGTTTTATTCCTGGCTTC
>NZ_CAMFHL010000391.1 GCF_945952095.1 uncultured Arsenicibacter sp.
GCGTAACCGTATCGTTGAGGTCCTCTTCGTGGCGGAGAACCAGCTTTCCCTCTGTATTCACAATGGTAATCATGGACATGGGCTGCGTACTGCGCAGGACAATGATTTCGGTATTAACCTTCCGGAAACTGAGCATATTCGGGGCGGCAGTCCAGGTTGTCTCCGGCCGGTAGGATTTGTGCAGGCTGGCCAGATAAAGATTCTGATGCCGGTAACCGGCTTTGGCGCCGGGCTGATGGGTCGTCCGGACATAAACCGGTTTATTATCCGGATCGATATGGTGCAGAAAAAAATAGGAGCCCTTTTCGTCGATACCGCTTAAGGGCAGGTCGTGTTTCCGGACATAATCCTGTACGTTGTTGCGGCGCTGGTATTCCTGAGAGTCATTACCGGTAAACAGCGGGGAGTCATCCGGCTGCCGGGCTGACGGTGATACGTTGCCAACATAGGTTAGCAGAAATAGTGTGAGCAGAAAGAACAACTGAACATAAGGTACCATAACGGACACATTTACATGGGGTGAGAGGCTATCTGGTCAAAACTAGCAGTGGCTGACAAAAAAATGACTACCCATATGGGTAGTTTTTTGCTTTCAGACCCAAAAACTACCCATATGGGTAGGGGAAAATGCAGATGAATGGAATAGCTTTGACGCAGTTCCGGTGAAAGTTAATCTCCGGATAAGTCAATTTTCTGAAATTCGCTTATCACCGGACAGCTAACCAAGTTCTAATCATTCTACATCTCTATGTTATGCGACTAAAACTCTACGTCAAATCAGTCAGTCTGATGCTCGTGGCAGGCATGCTTTCCGGTAAGGCATTTGCGCAGAAGAATTATTTTTCTGCGGTCGAAAGCCAGCCAACCCGGAATGCATCTCTTATGACAGACGGTCCGGCAGGCGTCCGTACCTATCAGCTGAAAACGCAGTCACTGCGGACGTACCTGCTGAGAGCCCCGCTTGAATCGAAGTTCCGGCCTATTCCGCTGCAACTCGACATCCCGTTGCCGGATGGCCGGGTAGAGCCCTTTGCCATGCTGGAATCGCCGGTGCTGTCACCGGCACTTGCCGCGAAGTACCCTTCCATTAAAACATATACCGGAAGAGGTATTAACAACCCCGGTTATCAGATCCGGCTTAGTCTGACCAGCAGCGGCTTCGATGCCATTATTCTTGGTGCGGGTACTGATGCGGTCTACATCTCCAAAAAAACGGCACTCGCTACGGATCAGGATTACCTTGTTTTTTCGGCTAAAGAAGCAAGACGACAGGATGCTGTAAAGGCATTCGGGCAGGTTGGCAAATGCGGTGCCGTAACGCCGGAGATTGATCTGAAAAACGCCAGCGTCAACGGAGCTGCGCGTGAAGCCGCTCTGGCCAATAATACCGGAACGTCCTTGCGGACCTTCCGGCTGGCGATTGCCGCAACCGGTGAATTTACCCAGCGGAAGGGCGGGGGCAATGTCACCAATGCGTACAATGCAGTAGTGACCTACGTAAACCGGATGAATGCCGTTTACCGCACTGAACTGAGTGTTGCCTTTACGCTCGTTTCGGGTGAAAATACAATCTACCCGAATCCGAATACGGACCCTTACACCAATGCCAATCAAACGGCTATGCTGACCGAAAACCAGCAGAATCTGGATAAGGTAATCGGCAACGATAAATATGATGTGGGCCACGTGCTTGGTGCCGAAGGGGGCTCGGGTGGCGGCATTGCGGCTTCCGAATCAGTGTGTAAGGCTGATGTTAAGGGACAGGGCGTTTCGGGAGTAGGCGACGGGTCTTTTGCTGCTGTTTTCGATGACCAGCTGATCAGTCATGAAGTAGGCCACCAGTTCGGGATGAGCCATACTTTCAACAGCAGTATCCCGGTTTGTACGACGCGTGAGGCCAAAACGTCGGTAGAGCCGGGTTCAGGAACGACCATTATGAGTTACGGATACACCTGTAGCAATAACACGGGTAACGATGACTATGAGTCGACGTACCAGCCGTTCCTGAACTTCCACACGGCCAGTTATGAACAGGCAGTAAACTACATCAATACGCAGTCGTGTTACAGCTCATCGGCCCTGACGAACGCCGTTCCGGTGATCAATAGATTCCCGTCGAATACAACGATTCCGAAATCAACGCCGTTTGCCCTGACCGGTTCAGCAACGGATGCGAATACCGGTGATAACCTGACGTATTCATGGGAAGGAACGAATATCGGTGTGATTGTACCGGATCCGTCGGTTTTCCTGAACACCGCCCAGCCGCCGTTTTTCCGGAGCTATCCGCCGGTAGCAACCGGTACGCGGACTTATCCGCGTCTGGAGGCGATTCTGAACGGCTCCAATAATGCCCGTGGCGATAAACTGCCGTCGGTCGGTATTGCAACCACCCACCGGATGACCGTCCGGGACAATGCCGGTGGCCTGACCTACCAGACCGTTACCGTCACCATCGACGGTAATTCGGGGCCATTCCTGGAAACGACCAATCTGTCCGGCCGCTATCAGGGCAGTACCCAGCAGACCATTACCTGGAGCGTAGCCAATACCAATAACGGGCCGGTAAACTGCCAGAACGTGGATATTCTCCTGTCGACCGACGGCGGGCAGACTTTCCCGACGACGCTGCTCGCGAATACACCGAATGACGGCAGCGAGCCGGTGACGTTACCGAATGTGACCACCAGTCAGGCACGGATTAAGGTGCAGGCCAGCAATAATATCTTCTTCGATATTTCGAACAGCAATTTTACGATTATTGATCCGAACAACCAGCCGCCGGTAGCCGCTACTATCGCCAATCAGACCGGTACGCTGGATGCGCCGTTCTCGTTTGTTGTACCGGCCTTCACCGATCCGGAAAATCAGCCGTTGAGTTATTCGGCAACCGGTTTGCCGGCCAATCTATCGTTCAATGCAGCCACGCGGACCATCAGCGGAACGCCGAATGCGTTGGGTACATCAACCGTAACGGTTACCGCGGCTGACCCGGCCAGCGCCACTGCATCAGCTACCTTTACCATTACGATTAACCCCGGAGCGGCGGTACCGCTGGTGGTAAATCTCGTGGCGTCGCCGACAAGTATTCCGGCCAACGGATCAACATCCGGCACAGCGACGGTTTCGGGCGGACGGCCACCGTATTCCTATGATTTTAGTACCGATGCCGGTGCCGGAATTTCAACCCTTGGCAACCGCGTAACTTATACTGAAATGTCAGCGGGGGAACACAACCTGACGGTGAAGGTTACCGACAGTACCCTCCCAACCGCCCAGACCGTAACGGCAACGTTCAAGGTTACTGTAGGGGCAACGGGCGCAACACCGGTGGTGAAAGTAAATAGCCCGGATCCGGTAGCAGGTGAAGCCAAAACCGGTTCGGCTAAAAATCCGGCGATGGCCAAAAACAGTCAGGGTGTGAAGGCTTCCGCTGCTGAAGACATTGATCCGGGTATTATCAGCTTTACCCGCAGCACAACCGTCGGAACACTCGTGGTGTATTACTCCCTGGGCGGGACTGCTACGCCGGGCGTTGACTTCCAGAACTTGCCGGGCTCATTAACCTTTGCTGAAGGCGAATCTGAGATTCTAGTTGAGTTAGATCCGCTTCCGGACGATGTAGAAGATGAAGGCGACGAAACCGTGATCATTAACCTGATTGATAAGGACGACTACGACCCGGATCCGGCCCAAACCAATACAACCATTACAATCAAGGATAATGCCACGCCAACCCCGACGCCGTCGAGCCTGACGATCACCAGCTTTACCTGTAATGTGACAAACTCGGTTCTCTCAAGTGTCAACTTCGTAGTGGGCAATGCCAACGGTACGTTCAGCCCGCAGCCGGCGCCGATCTTTATCAACGGCGTTACCGGAAACGGCCAGCTGGGTGTGAATTACTTCCTGCCATTCGACAACAACCAAAGCACACTGACAGTACAGGATCAGGCCACGCGGTCAACGTATTTCGTGTGGAACTTCCGTCAGGCCTGTGCCAATACGACAACGCCGCCGGTACCACCAACTCCGACGCCGTCGAGTCTGACGATTACCAGCTTTACGTGTAACGTGACGAACGGGTCACTGTCGAGTGTGAATTTCGTGGTAAGCAATGCCAACGGCTCATTCAGTCCGCAGCCGGCACCGATCTTTATCAACGGCGTTACCGGAAACGGCCAGCTGGGTGTGAATTACTTCC
>NZ_CAMFHL010000392.1 GCF_945952095.1 uncultured Arsenicibacter sp.
GTACATACAACATTCTGGCTCTGCTGACAGCTGTTTACCAAAGCGACGATAAACCTCAGTTTCTGTGCATTGAAGAGCCTGAAAACGGGTTACACCCGCAGGTCGCCGGTGAGCTTATCGATTTCTTTCGTACGATGTGTGAAGAGCGCGGACATTATATCTGGCTCAATACACACTCACAGACAATGGCGTCGCGGGTCCGTCCGGAAGAGCTGGTTGTGGTTGATAAAAAGCATGGCTCCACGAGAATTAGGCAATTTAAAAGCGATGACCTGTCAGGCTGGCGAATGGACGAAGCGTGGCTCACAAATGCTCTTGGAGGTGGGCTGCCGTGGTAAAGGTTGGCTTTATTTGTGAAGGCAAAACCGAAAAAGCGATCATTGAGTCAGCTGCCTTTCAAACCTGGTTGTATCAAAACCGGATTGAGTGCGTTTTTGAGGTTATTGATGCTAAAGGCGGCGGTAATTTATTACCGCATAATATCGGGCTCATTACAAAGGAACTAGCCCTGCGCGGAGCTCAGCACATTGTGATCCTGACCGATTCAGATGATGATTTATGTGTTACGCTGACGCGGCAACGAATCAATGCGTTGCCAAATCAACATGTTACAGTAGCGGTAAAGCAGATTGAAGCCTGGTTCTTGAGCGATACTGAAACCTTGCAAAACCTGTTGAATGATACCGGTTTCTACTGCGGAGAACCCGAAAAAATACCAATACCATTTGAGTACCTGAAAGATCTCTTTTTACAAAAAACAGGGCGTGGAGTTGGTGGTAAAGCCATTCTGGTAAACCGAATGTTAAAATACGGCTTTACGCCTGAACGGGCGGCGGCCCACCCGAATTGCCCGTCGGCACGATACTTTTTAACTAAATTGCAACGGCTCGCTTCGGCAGCCGGATAACAGACATGAAAAAATACACGTTTACCGAAAAGAAAGATACTCGTTCAGGCTTTGGCGCAGGGATTCTGGAGCTGGGCCGGACAAACCCGGATGTTGTGGCGATGACTGCCGACCTGGCAGGCTCCCTGAAACTGGAAGGCTTTATCAAAGAATTTCCGGAGCGCTATGTGCAGTGCGGTATTGCCGAAGCAAACATGATCGGGGTGGCTGCCGGCCTCACCATTGGCGGTAAAATTCCGTTTGCGACAACGTTTGCCAACTTTGCCACCGGCCGCGTATATGATCAAATCCGTCAGTCAGTTTGTTACTCTAACAAAAATGTTAAAATTTGTGCATCACACGCCGGTTTGACATTGGGTGAAGACGGAGCAACGCACCAGATTCTGGAAGACCTCGGTATGATGAAAATGTTGCCGAACATGACCGTCATCAACCCATGCGATTTCAACCAGACCAAGGCCGCTACCATCGCCATTGCGGAGCATGAAGGTCCGGTATATCTGCGTTTCGGCCGTCCGGTGGTACCGATTTTTACCCCGGCTGATCAGAAATTCGAAATCGGTAAGGCCGTTATCCTGAACGAAGGTCCGGACGTGTCGATTTTTGCAACCGGTCACCTGGTTTGGGAAGCTATTCTGGCGGGTGAGAAGCTGGCCGAAGAAGGAATTGAAGCCAATATCATCAATATTCATACGATTAAACCGTTAGATGAAGAGGCAATTCTGGCTTCGGTGAAGAAAACAGGATGTGCCGTTTCGGCGGAAGAACACATGCTGAACGGTGGTCTGGGCGACAGCGTTGCCCAGGTGCTGGCCCGTAATTATCCGGCACCGCTGGAAATGATCGGCGTGCATGATACCTTCGGCGAAAGCGGTACTCCGGCCCAGCTGATGGAAAAATATGGCCTGACTGCCGACAAAATTGTTGAGGCTGTTAAGAAAGCCATGCAGCGCAAAGCCGCGTAACGTAGAGATGCAACATCTTGCGTCTCCTCTTCCGGAGGTTTCGGGAATACCTGAGGCAACGAGACGTAAAATAGTTTGATGAACTGACGTAGACTAGAGACGCAATAGCTTGCGTCTCTACTGATATAAAATGACTGACCAGGAACTCCTCGAAAAATACCGTGACCCGGCAAGCCGGAATTATGCCTTTAATTTGCTGGTGCGTAAGTATCAGCAGAAAATTTATTGGCATATTCGTAAAATGGTTATCGACCATGACGATGCGGATGATCTGGTGCAGGAAACATTTATCAAAGTGTGGTCGAGTCTGGAACACTTTCGGGGTGATAGTCAGTTATATACCTGGATTTACCGCATTGCTACGAACGAGTGCCTCAACTTTCTGAATAAAAAACGGCGTAAGTTTTTTCTCCCTATCGGTGATGTGGAAGGAGAGCTGCTGGAAAAACTGGAAGAAAATTCAGACTTTGTAACCTCAGGAGGAGATGTCAGCGGTGAAGAAATTCAGTTGAAGCTACAGAAAGCCTTGTTGAAATTGCCGGATAAGCAACGGCTGGTATTTAATATGAAGTACTTCGATGATATGAAGTACGAAGAAATTTCGGAAATTACGGGAACGTCGGTGGGGGCACTCAAAGCGTCTTACCATTTAGCGGTGAAAAAAATTGAAGAATTTCTTAACGGCGAGTAAACCTTATCCATTGAGCCCTGTCAAATAAGCAAATGGCTATGAATGAGAAGAAATACATATCGCTGGACGAGCTGAAGGCTGGGCATCCGCTCAGACAGCACCCCTTTGAAAGCAATGCTTCCAGCGTGCCGGAGGGGTATTTTGACACGCTGCCTTCTCGCGTTCAGGCTCGGGTTGCCAAAAAACAACACGGTTTTTCCGTCAGTTGGTCATGGCAACGTTCGGTTGCATCAATGGCAGGAGCGGGTTTAGTGGCGGCTTTGGTTTGGATAACCTGGCCCGCCCGGCAGGAAGCGCTCGATAATGAATCCCTGAGCGGGGTTAGCAATGAGGCAATTCTGAGTTACCTGGACGAAGAAGGTGTGACAGTAGATGATCTGTTAGACAATGCTGTCCGACAACCGGCAGTTAGTAGTGACTCAACGTTGTTCCGATATCTGGACGTTCGGCCGGAAGATGTTCGGCAACACCTTGACAAACACGAATTGTACGACCCACAAACAATGGAATTTGGTTCTTGAAACACACAGTAATGATTACCATGCGACGACTTATAGGCTTTTGTTTAGTTTGGTTGCTGTTATCTGGCGGGGTAGCACTGGCGCAAGGAGGAGGAGGGAGACAGCAAATTGAAAGTGCCAAGATTGGTTTGATTACCAACCGGCTTAACCTGACCGCTGACCAGGCACCTGGCTTCTGGGCGATTTATAACGAATACGACGATAAACGGTCGGATATTCGCCGGAAAATCCGCCAGCTGAATGGTGGCCAGAACCTGACAGACGAAAAAGCACTCAGCAACATCAAGGAAATTAACGAACTCAAACAGCAGCTGGCAAATCTGGACGAAGATTACTCGAAGAAGTTTCTGAAAGTGATTTCGCCCAAGCAGCTGAATGAACTGTACAACACCGAACGGACGTTCAGTAAAATGCTTCTCGAGCAGTTAAAAAATTAACACTAACCCATACATGAAGAAGCCCGCTCAACAACCATTGAGCGGGCTTTGCTATTAATAGCGTTCGACTTTAAACCGCGAAATCCCGCCGTCGAACCGGATGTTTATTTTCTTCGTCGCCTTATCATACTCCGGACTTAGATAGACGCCGTTGCCGGTGTTCTGGAAGTCTTCGAGTTCGTTGATATTCAGCGCACCATCCTTTTCAATCCGGCAACCGACCTGAGCCGGGACCCGGATGACAACAGAGGCTACACCGGCACTTACTTTAACATCGGTCTGCGCCGCTTTGTCGCCTAGTTTCAGGTCCACGTCGGCTGCACCGGCATCGACCGATACCTGCCTTACCTGAAACGCACTCAGATCGAAGTCGCCTTCACCGGCACCCATGTCGATATCAATGTCCCAGACCGGATTCGGGTTCAGCCTGATGTCAACCTTATTTTTCAGCTCACCGTCCTTTATCTTTACATTACCTTCGTTAGGGGTCAGAACGATTGTCGGCGTGCGGGTTGTCGGGTCGCGCTCAACTTCCATTTTATAGACGCCGAATGTCTGTTTCGTTTCCGCCTTAATAAGGTCCGTTGATGTTTCACCGATCACGAAATGGCCGGCACCGCCTTCGAATTTGAGTTTGGC
>NZ_CAMFHL010000393.1 GCF_945952095.1 uncultured Arsenicibacter sp.
CACCTGACGCACCGTGTTGCGAAGCTGGATGAACTGAAAAGTCCGGAGCAGGTAGAGGATTGGCACCATTCATTCATGGGGGTCCTTTTTGGCGAAGACGTTCACAAAAAGTAGCATTATCCGTTAAATGTCAAAAGGCGCCGATGGCGCCTTTTGACATTTAACGGTACGAAAGTCAGTCCCCTTACGCCAGCACCTCGCGGCCTTTGGCAAGGGCAGCATCAAGGCCGCTTGCGTCAGAACCACCGGCTGTGGCAAAAAACGGCTGACCGCCGCCACCGCCTTTAATCTCGCGGGCGAGTTCTTTCACGATCTGGCCGGCCTGTAGCTTCTTGCCCTGAATCAGGCTATCCGGCAGCATTACGGCAAGTTGAGGCTTACCGTTCACGTCGGCACCGAGCACCAGGGCCAGATCATCAATTTTCGCTTTCAGGTCGTAGGCCAGCTGCTTCAGTGCATCAGCCGACGGAACGTCAACACGCTCCACGATCAGGGAATGACCCGTAGCGGTCTGGCTTACTTTTGTCAGCAACTGCTCTTTCAGCTGCTGTACTTTTTCGTTTTCGAAACCCTCGATTTTCTTTTGCAGCTGACTGCGTTCCTGCAACAGGCTTTCCACCGCTTTGACAATGTCTTTCGGGGCTTTCAGCAGTTCTTTCAGCTGGTCAAGAATGGCCTGCTGCTCGTTCAGCATGGCCAGTGCCCGCTCCGACGTAACCGCTTCAATACGGCGTACACCGGTCGATACGGACCCTTCTGACGTGAACTTAAACAGACCGATCTGGCCCGTTGCCGACACGTGCGTGCCCCCGCAGAGTTCAACCGAATAAGCCGGATCAAACACGATAACGCGGACAAAATCGCCGTACTTCTCCCCGAACAAAGCCATGGCACCCAGCGCCTTCGCCTGATCAATCGGAACATTCCGGCGCTCGTCGAGCAGGATGTTTTCGCGGATTTTAGCGTTTACGATCTCTTCTACTTTCGCCAGTTCTTCGTCGGTCACCTTGGTAAAGTGGCTGAAGTCAAACCGCAGGGCGTCCGGACCAACGTATGAGCCTTTCTGCGCCACGTGCGTACCCAATACATCCCGCAGGGCGGCGTGCAGCAGGTGCGTGGCCGAGTGGTTGCTGCTGGTCAGTGTCCGGCGGTGGGCATCGACCTGCGCCGATACTGCCGTGGCCTGCTGCAACGCCTCGTCGATGTTTTTATCACTGGAAATCAGGATCGACAGGTCGTTTTCCTTTTTCGTATCCGAGATGTTGATGACCTTCGTTTCACCGCCGACGGTCAGCGTCAGCGTACCGGTATCACCGATCTGCCCGCCTGATTCGGCGTAGAACGGCGTCGGGTCAATCACAATCTGGTACTGCGTTCCTTGTTTATTCTGTACTTTACGGTACTTAATGATCTGGGCATCAGCTTCGGTCTGGTCGTAACCGACAAAGCTTACGCCGTCGTTGTCGTCAACGAGTTCAACCCAGTCACCGGCCGACGAAGCGGCATCTTTACGGGAACGCTGCTTCTGCGCCTGTAAGGCATTCTGATACCCTTCTTCATCAATCCGGAAGCCTTTCTCGCGGGCAATCAGGGCCGTCAAATCGACCGGAAAGCCGAAGGTATCGTTCAGTTCAAAAACGGTTTCGCCGTTGATGATCGTCTCGTTTTTGTCGGTCAGTTCAGCCGTAATTTTATCCAGAAGTTTCAGGCCGTTTTCCAGCGTACGCAGGAAAGCTGCCTCTTCTTCACAAATCACCGTAGCCACAAAGTCCTGCTGGGCAATCAGTTCCGGGAACACCCCGTCGAACTGCTTCGCCAGCGTCGGCACGAGCTTCGTCATAAACGGCTCGGTAAAGCCCAGATACGAGTAGCCATAGCGAACGGCACGGCGCAGAATCCGGCGGATTACATAACCGGCCTTCGCGTTCGACGGCACCAGCCCGTCGGCAATCGCAAACGAAACCGCACGGATATGGTCGGCAATCACGCGCATAGCCACATCAGCGTATTCGCGCGGTGTGCCGCCGTAGGTTTTTCCGCTCAGCTCTTCAATGACCTTGATGGTGTTAGTAAATACGTCGGTGTCGTAGTTCGACATTTTCGCCTGAATCGCCATACACAGGCGTTCAAAGCCCATACCTGTATCGACGTGGCGTGCCGGCAGCGGTTCGAGCGAACCGTTTGCCATCCGCTGGAACTGCATAAAGACCAGGTTCCAGATTTCAACCACCTGCGGGTGATCAGCGTTAACCAGCTCTTTACCCGGCTGTGCGTCTACATCGGCCTGCGGGCGCAGATCGACGTGGATTTCCGAACACGGACCACACGGGCCGGTATCGCCCATTTCCCAGAAGTTATCTTTTTTATTGCCGAGGATAATCCGCTCTTCACCAACAATCGGGCTCCACAGATCCCACGCTTCCTGATCGAACGGCACATTGTCTTTTTCGTCGCCTTTAAACACCGACACATACAACCGGTCTTTCGGCAGTTTGTAGACTTCGGTCAGCAGCTCCCACGCCCATTCGATGGCTTCCTTCTTGAAATAATCACCAAACGACCAGTTACCCAGCATTTCGAACATGGTGTGGTGGTAGGTATCAAAGCCTACATCTTCAAGGTCATTGTGTTTGCCGGACACCCGAAGACACTTCTGCGTATCCGCGACGCGCTTCGACGGTGGTGTGCCGTTGCCCAGGAAAAAGTCTTTAAACTGCGCCATCCCTGAGTTATTAAACATCAGCGTTGGGTCATTCTTGGCTACCAGTGGCGCCGACGGTACAATGAGGTGATCTTTGCTACGGAAAAAGTCCAGAAAATGCTGGCGAATCTCGGAAGATGTCATAAAAATCGGACGGCAGACTCAGAAACGTGAATTGGTAACGCCGGCCGTATCAATAACGAGTCTGTCGCATAATGTCTGTCGGTCCGGCATCTTTGTCGCAAATTTACGTTATTTTCATCGTTTGATACGAAACAATCCTTGCTCACCGGCAAGCAATTGCATAATTCCCCCTTGATTTAGTATGGATTCGTCCGGGAAACGTTTTTTTGGCATTCAGGAAGTAGCCGAACAGTTTGGAGTTAATGCCTCGAAACTGCGCTACTATGAAAAAGAATTTCCGAGTTTAAAACCACAGAAAAACCGCTCCGGCGAGCGGATGTACTCCCAGAGCGACATTGACCACATCGCCGAAATCATCCATCTGACCACCGAAAAAGGTATGAAGCTGGCGGCCGTTAAAGCCCATCTCCGGACCAAAAATACCCGCCACGACGAGAACAAACAGATGATTAACAAGCTGGTCAACATCAAGAAGTTTCTGGAAGAGCTGCGTAATTCATTGCCGGATGACTCTCAACCCAAAGAGGTTACTACCGCCGGGCCTCCTCCGGACAATTCCCGGCCGAAGCCTTAAAGCGCTTTCAGGAAAGC
Organism: uncultured Arsenicibacter sp.; assembly: GCF_945952095.1. Classification (GTDB taxonomy): domain Bacteria; phylum Bacteroidota; class Bacteroidia; order Cytophagales; family Spirosomataceae; genus Arsenicibacter. Next base: position 3,437 of record NZ_CAMFHL010000393.1, read on the forward strand.
GATTAATGCCTTTTTCTCGCCCCGTGTCAGACTCAGCGGTTCTGCGGGTAATGTCTGATTGTCCAGTTCAAACCCCAGTCCGGTCCCGCCCCCTTTGTCGTAGAAATCAACGACCTGCTCCAGCGTCCGGTAAATGCCGTTGTGCATGTAGGGAGCGGTTTGTCCGATATGCCGGAGCGTCGGCGTTTTAAACGCATGTTTTAAGGGTTCGACCTTTACGTATGCATACCGCCCGATGTCGGTATCCAGCGTTTTGTTATCCGCACCGGCCGGTACACCGATCACTTCCGACTCGGTTTTTGTAAAGCCCGGCGGCACAGTCCCGTTAAACAGCGGCATAAAATGGCAGATTCCGCATTTAGCTTTGCCCATAAACAGGTTGAACCCGTAAATTTCTTCGGCCGACAGCGCCCGGTCATTCCCCCGCATGTAGTGATCAAACCGGCTGTTGAACGATAGCAGCGTCCGCTCATAACCGGCAAGTGCATTCTGAATCTGCGCCGGCTCAATGGCCCCCCGATGGGCCGGAAAGGCTTTTTTGAACAACGCTACGTATTCCGGTGAACGCTGTAAGTCAGCGGCTACCTGTCGCAGCGAGCCGTTCATTTCGCCGGTATTGTGCACCACATCGAACGACTGGCTTTCGAGCGTCGGCGTCCGCATGTCATAAAACTGCCCCGCCTGCAACGCCGCATTC
>NZ_CAMFHL010000394.1 GCF_945952095.1 uncultured Arsenicibacter sp.
TACACGTAAGGAGTCGTCGGCAGCGTCAGATGTGTATAAGAGACAGCTTCTATGGAAACGACGAACGGGAACACGAGCGGGGCGGCTTCGAACGATAAAAACGAACTTCTCCGGAAATACACGCGGCAATCCTTCCCCGCCCTGGTCAAACCGGCCCCGAACGCGGAACCGGACGAAACCGAAGAAACGGAGGATAACCGATACCGCGCTTTAGTCGAGTACAGGGAGAAGCGGGGCAATGCCCCCAGATTCCACATAATCGACCGGCAGGGGCGTATCTATGGGTGTGGCTATGCCTACCTACTGGGGTGGTTCTACACACCCCCTGAAACGCTCTCTATTCAAACCACAACGCATGTATTCACCCTGACGGGAAAAAACCTGCACCGCGTCGAACAGGCGTTACTACGCGAACGGGTAAAGGAGCTGCGGGAATTTCACCCCCATCAGGATCAGGAGCCGGAAGCAGGGCAACCCGTGATTTCAGCCCTGACCATTGCCAGCCCGTTCGAAAAGGCAGCGGAATAGATCAGCTCCGCTAAAGTAACCTAAACATACCTTTAGTATCAATTGGTAGAAGACTTCTTATCTTTAGCCTTTCCAGAAATTTCCTCCCTAACCCTAATATGCCATTAAACAGACCAATTATTTATATCGACGATGACGAAGATGATCACTTACTCGTTAGTACAGCTCTTCGCGAATTAGAGATCCTGAACCCGCTGGTGCAGCTCCGCAACGGACAGGAAGCGCTTGATTACCTGATACAGAATAAAACAAAGCCGTTTCTAATCCTGTGTGACATTAATATGCCTCTCATGAATGGGATTGCGCTGCGAAGGGAGATTATACAGCGAAAGGACCTGGTGAAACAGACGACCCCGTTTATCTTTTTCACGACTCAGCCGGACACAGTCACCGTGGATCTCGCCTTTGAATACATGGTGCAGGGGTTTTATAAAAAGCCTTATGGCTATGAAGACATAAAACGAACACTAAGCATCATCATTGAATACTGGAAAACCAGTCTTCACCCGAATATTTAGCCCGAGCTCTTCCTGGCAGCGGAATAAGAGTCGTTTGTGAGCAATAGTATAATAGAAAAGCCTGCCTTCAATGAGGGCAGGCTTTCGATCAACTATATATCCACACCATTTTTCCACTGCACGCAGTATGCCCAAAGATAAAGCTCTTTTGCAGAAGGTTGCAAACGCTGTCTTTCAGCGGCCATATCGTTTCTGAATAGAAACTGCCTATGCATTTTATCATATTGTCTTATTTAATTTCGAGAAGGTTCCGCGTCCACTTTTTTGTATATTTGATTTCAATGGTCCGTGACAGCGGATTACCTAAACGTTACTTAGGAAAGCATTCGTCATATTGACGGATGCTTTTTTGTTTCAGGTGATTGCTGCCAAAACTGTCAACGGTCTATGTCCTGCTCTTTTCCGGAATGAGCTTTCTCAGGCTGTGCGGTTTTACTCTGCGTCTCACTGCGGGCCTGTCCGATCTTTTCCGCTCCCCGCCGGAGCTGACCGGCTTTTGGCTGATGGGGGAAAACCGTATCGTTCAGCGTTGGTTCTGCCGTTCGGATCTGTTCAGCGCGGCGGGGGGGCGTCTGCGGCCCGTAGTTATCTGGCTTCAGCTGAACATTATTCTCCCGCAATGTCTGCACGGATTCTTTAAATGCCGCCTGATCCTTTGCCGATGCATGTTTCATCAGCTCTTCAATTCGTTTTGATGCCATGTCAGAAAAGCGTTTGCCTTCCTGAAACTAATCATAAATCTCTACAAATCACAGTCGATGGGCGGGTATCCATATTTGATGCAAAAAGCATTGATCTCACGGAGACACTGACGCGATGACTCCGGTATTTCGGCAATGCGCCCGATGGCTACCTGATTCAGTAACCAGGCCGCTTCCTGTCGCGCAACCCACACGGCTTCCGCTTCGCTCATATCACTGACGGGCGTTTTTTCGTCCCGAACCTGAAAGGGAAACGGAATAATCTGTGCGGATGGATCGGTCATCACTTCATTGTAATCTGAATCAACGATTTTAAATAAGAAAATACGATGAAGATTTTGAGAATGGGAGTTACCTTGGGGTGTATTCAAAGTCATAAATAAGCGAGCCTTACCGAATGCGTCAGTGCATTATCAGTAGGACAAAGTAGTGACAACCCGTTGGCCTCGTTGCTGGCGGGTTGTTTTTTGCTTACGCGCTGAGAGACAGAAAAATAAAACTGCGGCTCTGTGGCGCCGGAATGCCTTTGTAGTACCTTTGCCGGATCTGGTTCGTTCGGCGAACCTTCCTGTGTTGTGATAAAAGCGCCTTCAGCTTGAAGGCGCTTTTCTATTCTGCTGCCACGTCCGGGCTAATTCATGTCCGGATACTCAAAAAGCATCATTTCCTGTTTTGTCGCTACATACAATTTGGCGTGCAAAAGAAAGTCGAGAATCAGATGTTCCGGAATCGCTCTGGAGCACTGCATTTGCCCGAAATAACTGACTTCTACCAGATAAAACGCCTGAACTGTTAATGGCATGACGCATGGCTGAATGCATAGGGTAAACGCGTATTGCCCTTCTGCTCCTGTCCCAATGATGACCAGACTTAATTCATCATAATCCGGATCATAGCCTTCCAGGCTATAGGGAATATACATTCCCCGAAACAATAGCGGATTAACAATAGAAAGGCTTGCAATCGCCTTGCTTAACGGTGTCATAGATAAGATTAGAATATGAAACTGCCAATATGCTCATTGCACACGCTATTTCCATCTTGATTCTATCGTCAACAGCCAAAAACTTACTTAAAGAGCGAAGATTCGGCAGAAATTTCACAGTGAAACATCTCGCATGGGGGAAGGATCACGGGCTAAATCGGCTCCCTGCAAATCAGGAGTGAAAAGAAGAAAATCGCTGAAACGGCTCCGTATGTCCGTCAGGGGTTCATATTCAGGTTCAGAAACCACAACCCGATCACAACGATCTACCCGCTCACACAGCAAAAACATCATTACCAGCTGGCGCAAACAATTCCTCGTATCTGCTAATTTCCATTTCATGTTCGCGCACATGCTCTCCGATCAATCAGGCCCAGAACGAAGCATATAGCCATATGGCAAGAAGATGAGACAAAGTGTTCAACAACGTCTCTTGCCCTGTTCTCCGGAAGTGATCCGTGCCCGTAGCATATCGTTTAAATCGTGGTGCGGGGCGAATGCCTCGCCCTGGGGCAAGAGGATTGCCCCGAACTCCGCCTTAAACTTTTCCGTCCCCTGCTGGCCAGCCTTATCATTATCCAGATACGTTTTGATTGCCTGATAGTGCTGGCTCCGGATGTGCGACACGGCACGATGAAAGGAAGAAAGCGAGTGCATGATGATGCAGTCGTCGGGGGCCTGATGCACCCCGTTCAGCACCAGAAACGAAAGAAAGTCCGTCATCCCTTCGAACACATGCACGTTTTTACGCTCGGGAGATGTGCCGGGGATAACGGTAATATCCCGCGCAAGAAGTGCCGATTTAAAACTGTATTGGTTCGACGCTACGCGGATCTCATACCCTCCGGCCTGGTTGGGCATGCCGAAAGCGAAATAATCCCGCCCGTTGTTGAGATTCCGATAGCGCACCAGCTGCAAATACCGCTGGGCTATCGGGGCCGGTATGCCCCGTTCCTGAGCCAGATAGGTCAGGATGGTTTGGCTGCGCAACGGCAGGGCCTGAAGAAATTCTAACTGGCGATCCGGCAAAAAATTTTCGACCGCTTCGCGGTCGGCTTCCTGCTGGTGAAAAGAAAAAAGATCAGGGCTGCGGGGTGTTGTCTGCTGACTGGATTCCATCAGGTTTGTTTGGCCCTGATTCATCCCGTCCAGAAACCGCAGTGCGTCACTGACGCGGGTGAAGCCCTGGTGACGCATGACGAAATCAATCACCGTGCCGCCAATGTCGCCGAAGTCGTTCCATATCCATTTGCCGCCGATGAAGCTGGTATGAAACGAGGGTGCTTTTTCCGGTCGGAACGGCGACGCGTACCAGAATTCTAAACCGCCTTTGGTTTCCCGCTCGGGTTTATAGCCCAGCTG
>NZ_CAMFHL010000395.1 GCF_945952095.1 uncultured Arsenicibacter sp.
GCCTCAAGCCGTTTGGTTTCGTTGGTAAAGCGGTAAAGTGGGTTACCGTTTTGTGCCGTAAGCTGCCCGCCGGTCCGGTCTTCATACAACGCTTTTACGCCGAACTGGGCCATCCAGCGGTCACTGGTGTATTTCCAGCGGTTAATTCCGTTGTATTGCCGGTACAGTGGCAGGTCCATGAAATTATCACCGTTCTGATCTATTTTGGCCTGCAGGGCACTTACATGGCCAAGAACCCCGACGCTCCATTTATCGGTCAGGGCTCTGGAAAAATTAACATTGCCTTCTCCCCTGCCAAATGAATTGACATAGCCATTCAGCAACCATTGCGACGTATGCGTTTCGGCACGAAAATCAGGCTTCTGGAGTTCGACATTCAACGCACCCGTCATCCCTTCGTATCCGTTTACGACCGAACCAATACCCTTGCCGACATCAATGGATGTAATCCAGGTACCAGGCACATAATTAAGGCCGAACGTCGTTCCGAGACCGCGGATTGCCGGTATATTTTCAACGTTTGTCTGCACATATTGCCCGCCAAGCCCCAGAAACTGGATTTGTTTGGCGCCTGTCACGGCATCGGCGTATGAAACACTCACGGACGCATTTGTTTCAAAGGTTTCAGACAGGTTACAGCAGGCCGCTTTGGCCAGCGTGCGGGTTGTCAGTACTTCCGTATGGATCGGATTTATCTGGTCAATAATGGTCGAACCACCGGAAACCGTTACTTCCTGAAGGGTCGCTTCCTGGCGAAGGGTTATTTCCAGAAACTGCTCCGGTGACGTTACGTTGACGGTATCAGTACGATAGCCGATATAGCTCACAATCAGCTTGTTTGTTTCGCCGTGTTTGTGTACGGAAAAGTTTCCGGCGGAATCCGTTACAGCACCGGAAGACGTGCCAGCCCATTGAAGGGTAGCACCGGTTAAAGGAACTTTACGGTTATTAACTGTTTCGCTGACACGTCCACGAACCAGCTGACCGAACGCACCGGTTGCGCTCAGGCAAAGAAATATTATGAGGAAACGCATGTTGATAAGTAAACTGTAAAACAATGAGTAAAGCCCATACCTGATCGGTATCGGCAGTCTGACAGAAACTTATCGGTTTATAGCAGGAAACGCTGCACAATGGCTAATAAGGCACGGCCATAGGCAGGTGGAGGGGCATTCGGTAAACTAAGGACCGCTTCAGCATCACGGTCATAAATCCAGCTGAATACCCAGGTTATGACAGAAACAACCGCAACGGTTATCGCTTGGGCAACTGCTTTGATAAATTTCGCGAAAAGCTGGCTGAACGACGATGTAATATCTACATTCTCATACCGGGTTTCTTCCTTACAGCAGTCCGCTTTTTTAACAATGGTTTTGCCGTCTGATTGAGCTGTCCGGTCTGCCGGGCACCCTTTGCAGGCCGGATCATGCAGTCCGATGAGCTGGACTTTTTTTCCGCGCATCTGGCAGGTATGCTCCAGCAGGCCAAACCCTGTACTGCTGATCAGTACAATGCAGGCCATTAGCAAACAGACAATATGTTGGACAGCGCGTTTCATGACGGATCAAAAGTATCGGCTCATTTTCAAATAAACAAGTGGTGACCTCATAAAAAAACAAAATGGGTTATCAGGCGGTAATCACCCGACAACCCATTTACTGATTGACTACCCTGAATCCGGATCCGGATTAGTAACCAGGGTTTTGCTTCAGAATATCCTTACCTAACAAGTCAATCTGATCTTGTGGGATTGGAAGCAGTTCGTTTTTACCGGCAGTGAATTTAGCACCACCTAAAGCACCGGTCAGCAGTTTGCTTTCGTAGGTCAGGTAGTTATTAACTTCCGTATTAGCAATACCCCAACGAACAAGATCATAGAAGCGGTGACCTTCGCCTGATAATTCAAGCTTGCGCTCGAAGTAAACAGCCGTACGGGCAGTAGCTTTGTCAGCAAACGCAGTATATTCGCTGATCACATACTTAGCAGCAGGCGCACCAGCTTTCGTTACAAAACCCGCAGTATTGGCCGCCCGCTTACGAACCGTATTTACATATTCCAGTGCCTTTGCCAGCGAGCCAACTTCGACTTCACACTCAGCTGCCATTAGTAAGACGTCAGCAAAACGGATGATTGTAAAGTTTTGCGCGGTATAACCAGGTGTCCATGAGCTGTTATCCTGCAGTGAACCTACATCAGATTTGTAGTACGTATATTTCTTAGGAGAATATGGTCCACCGTTTGGCTGGTTACGAATCCAGTCAGCACCCGGGTGATCCTGCCAGTCAAGGAACGGAATACCACGACGGCCAACTGCCCAGTCAAGGCGCGGGTCAACGTTACCGGCATCCGGTGTAAAGGCAGTTTTTGAATCCAGACCCATGTCTGTTTTCAGTGCATTGGCGGCACTGTTGTAAGAACCATCCAGTAAAGGCAGACCGTTTGCGTTTGTCCGGTATGAGTTCGCCAGTTCGAAGCTGGGCTGGAAGAAACCGCAGCAGTTACCAGGACCGTTAGGACCTGTGTTGTACGGATAGTTCAGGTCAAATTCAGGGAACGCATTGTTCACTGAGCCAGTATTAGCCGCGTTCTGGATAGCAAAGATTGACTCTTCGTTGTTGTCATTCGACGCCTTGAAGACATCACCGTATTTAGCAACCAGTGCATACTTTTTACCACCCGATGTTTTACCGTTAGCGATAATCAGGTCAAACAGCGTTTTCGCTTCGCTGTATTTTTTCTGATACAAATAGGCTTTTGCCAGATAAGCCGCAGCAGCCCATTTGTTTGCGCGGCCAACCGCCGACTGTGTTTCCGGCAGGTTATCATACGCAAATTTCAGGTCAGCTTCGATTTTCGGCCACAGGTCAGCATCATTTTTAACTTTTTCGATACCTGTACCGTAGTCTACAGACTCGTCTACATACGGGGTATTGCCAAAGTTGCGTTTCAGCTGGAAGTAGTAATGGCCGCGCAGGAAACGTGCTTCCGCACTCATACGGGTTTTATCGGCAGCTGATACATCGGCAGCAGCCTTCGGCATCAGCGCCAGGAGGCTGTTTGCCCGGGCAATACCTTCGTAGCTACCCCGCCATGCTTCCAGTAATACACCTTGAGTTGACAGGTACTCAAAACGCTGAATCGGGTTGATATCACTGAAATCACCAGGGTCAGTACCTTTATTTGCATCACCACCCCGGATACTTCCCCAAACCCAGTTAGTAGCTGACGCCATCCGCCATTCCCGGCCATTCAGGTGGCTATACACTGAAATCAGGGAGCCTTCCAGACCTTTTTTGGACGTTAACTGAGCATTACTGATTTGTCCCGTTGGCGGAACGTCAAGGAATGAATCTTTACAAGCAAAAACAATGGCTGCTAGAGAGAGTGAGGCCACCACCGCTTTTGTTTTTAATGACATGTTCATAAGATTTCTTTTATGATAAAACGGTTAAGTGTTTAATTAAAAGCCGAGGTTGATACCAAGGTTCCAGCTTCGGGTCAACGGATAGTTTCCTACGTCAACACCGAACTGCGTATCGGCATTACCACCAACGGCAGGATCCAGACCCTGGTATTTCGTAATGGTAGCCAGGTTGTTCACCGAAGCCGAGATACGCAGACGGTTAGCTTTCAGCTTGCCCAATACATTGGCAGGCACATTGTAACCGATTGACAGGTTCTGGAAGCGCAGGTATGAACCATCTTCTACGTAGAATGAGTTAGCCTGCGTGTTTGTACTGAAGTTCGATGCTGTTTCGAAAATCGGAATAGTAGCACCGGTATTCTGTGGCGTCCATGATTGTTTTACACGCTCGCTGATGGCAGCACCGGCGAATGACGGGTAGAAATCAGTAAACCATTTCGATACGTTAAAGATTTTGTTACCAACTGACGCATACATATACGCGTTCAGATCGAATCCTTTGTAACGAACTGTAAAGTTGAAGCCACCGGTAAACTTAGGAACCGGGCTGCCCAGATACGTACGGTCATCAGCCGTGATTTTACCGTCACCATTCAGATCAGCGTAACGGAACCGGCCTACGCCT
>NZ_CAMFHL010000396.1 GCF_945952095.1 uncultured Arsenicibacter sp.
CGCCGTTTACCGTTTCATCGGCTACCGTCTGTCCCGGCCAGTCGGCGAGCCTCACTGCCAGCGGTTGCAGCGGGCAAATCCTGTGGTCAACCGGTGCCACAACGGCTATGATCACCCTGACGGCGGGCAGCAGCACCAGCCTGTTGACAGCGACCTGTACCGTGGGCATTTGTTCAACCATAGCTACTGGTCAGCTTACCGTTGGTGGCATCTTACCTCCGTCTGCGCTGATTTTAAGCTTCACGGCTGATGAATCGGCCTGTCCGGTCAGACTGACGAGCCGGGGTATAGCCACGTCGTTTACGATGACAGGTCCCGGGAACTACGTCTTCAGTACGGTTTACCGCGAGGGCGCCACCCATGAGGCAGTCGGGCTGAATGTAAAACAGGCAGGCACGTACACGCTGACGGCGACCTACATCAACAGCTGCGGCACCAGCGCGCCGGTAACCCGGACGGTGACGGTTAACCGGAGTTGCCCGTAAAACGATTGAAACACAAAAGCCGGTGTTCCTGATTAGGTTCACCGGCTTTTAGTATAAAGTACGTGTGCAGATTGAACGCCGGTGTCTTTTTAAACGCCGGGCTTTTGAGAGCATATTTGCTGAAAAACTTACAAAAGATTTATTTTTGCCACGTGAAACTACGCTGGCGATACTGGCTCTTACCTATCCTGATGATGGGTATGTTCATTTCAATTTTTGAAGTGAATACCGTGGGCATTATCAATAGCTGGGGGGATGATTGGGACACGTATTTACCCGCCGAATACACCCGCGACCAGTTTACGTCCGCAACCACTTCCCCGAGTCAGGTCTTAAGTGCTCAGGTCCTAAACACTTCGCTGCGCCGGGCTACGCTGCATTTCGGGTCAGCGTCAACGAGTGTCCCCAGCCGCTATCGGTGGCTGTGGCAACACCGGATTTTCCTACGGTGCTGCCAATGGCGGATTTAGGCCGGCAACAGTTCTGCATTTACCTTCTTAAATCAGAAGGACAGATCCGTTGTACAGTCTAAATTCTATTTCATGAAATCTATTCTTTTTTTCTGCCTGCTGATGGCAACATCGGCTGTGGGGCAGTCTATGCTGCGCGCCCGTATAGTGGATGCGCAATCCCTGGCCCCATTGCCAGGTGCTACCGTTCAGGTTATCAGCCTCAATCAAGGTACCAGCGCCGACGCTAATGGACTCGCGGTACTGACAGACATCCCCAATGGTTCATATCAGGTTACTACAAGGCTTATGGGCTATAAAACTGCTCAAAATAATTTGACATTTCCATTGGCGACTGCCGACACCGTTCAAATTGCCCTGTCCGTTGCCGGAGAAGAATTAGGAGAAGTTACCGTTTCGGCAACCCGGAGCAGCCGGACTATCAGCGAAATTCCCACGCGGGTAGAGGTCATCTCAGCAGGGGAACTCGACGAAAAGGCGAGTATGCAACCCAGTAATATCCGCATGGCCTTGTCGGAGAGCACGGGTATCCAAACCCAGCAAACTTCACCTACGTCCGCCAATACTACCATTCGTATCCAGGGGCTCGATGGACGTTATACCCAGTTGTTGCAGGATGGATTTTCGCTTTACTCCGGGTTTGCGAGCGGCCTGAGCCTTCTGCAAATCCCTCCCTTAAATTTAAAACGGATCGAGCTCGTTAAAGGATCATCGTCAACCCTTTATGGAGGCGGCGCTATTGCAGGCCTTGTCAACCTGGTTACCAAGGAACCCACCGCAGAACGGGAGCTTTCCTTCTTGGCCAACGTAAACCAAACAGGCGCGGTCGATTTGAGCAGTTTTTATAGCCAAAAGTTCGGCAAAACGGGCTTTACACTATATGCTTCCCGCAACAGCCAGGTTGCATATGATGTCAACAAAGATAGCTTTTCAGACCTGCCCCGCTATACAAGGTACACGGTCAGCCCTAAGTGGTTTTGGTATCTAAACTCTTCAACAAAATTAAGTTTGGGTATCAATACCAGCTTTGAAGACCGGCGGGGCGGGGATATGCAGGTCATTAAAGGTAGCGCGGACAGTACCCATCAATATTATGAAGGGAACAAAACAGACAGGCTGTCCACCCAGTTGCGATTCGACAAAACGTATGCGAGCAAGGACGTGCTCACCCTGAAAAACAGTATCGGCTATTTTGCCCGTGATTTGACACGGCCCGATTACCGCTTTGGCGGGCACCAGCTAGCTACGTATTCCGAGTTGACATATAGCCATCCCAACCCGATATTTGAATGGGTGCTGGGCGCCAACTTATGGACCGACCAGTTTCACCAAAACTCTCCCCAGGGCCTGCCCTTGGATTATACGCTTAACACAGTGGGGGTGTTTGCGCAAACTAACTGGAAGCCATTTGAGAAGTTTGTGCTGGAAAGCGGATTAAGAATCGACTATCTCAGCCGGGGCAAAGCATTTGTATTGCCCCGCTTGTCGGCACTGTATAAGATATCTCCCGGCATCACTATCAGGGCCACAGGTGGAATGGGGTACAAAGCCCCAACAATCTTCACAGACCAGGCCGAAGAGCAAGCTTTTCGCGCAATCCAACCCATTAACACAGCTGCTACCCAAAACGAAACCTCTTTGGGCGGCAGTATGGACATCAATTACCGGACGCAGCTTTCGGATGAAATCAACCTTTCGATCAACCACCTGTTTTTCTACACCCGGTTGAGTCACGCGTTATTACTAACAGACAATCCTTCCACAGATGGCCTTTACCATTTTTATAATGCGGCAGGGAAATTGGTTTCAAGAGGAATGGAAACCAATGCGAAGCTCTCCTATGATGATTTTTCGCTTTATCTGGGATACACTTTTATAGATGCCAAAACCAATTACAGCCCTGCCTCCCAAAGCGCTGATATTCGGCAGAACCCGTTCACGTCCCGGAACCGGCTATACACGACGATCTTATATGAAATTGATGAGAAATTAAGGATAGGTTACGAGTTATTCTATGTGGGCAGTCAAACAATCAGGGATGGAAGTAAAAAGCCGTCCTACTGGATGATGGGCCTGTCGGCAGAGCGGCGCTGGAAGCATTTTAGTCTGTTTGTCAACTTTGAAAACTTCCTTGATGTGCGTCAAAGCCGGTTCGAGCCGATGTATACAGGCACGATTCAGAATCCGCGCTTTGTTGATATCTGGGCACCGACGGATGGGTTTATCTATAACGGTGGTTTCAAGCTGACCCTATAACCGGTTATCGCCATGAAAGTTAACACACGTAACAGAAAGTTACATCAGGTAGTAGGTTTAGTTGCCCTGCTCAACCTGACCTATTTCGGGGTCGAATTTGCGGTGGCCCGCTGGATTGGCTCGGTATCGTTGTTTGCCGATAGTATCGACTTTTTAGAAGACGCTGCGGTGAATCTGCTGATTGTAATGCCCCTATTCCGGCCGGCCCGTCAACGGGCACGAATTGGCATGGCTCTGGCGGGCATTTTATTGATTCCGGGTTTGGCTACACTCTGGGCTGTCTGGCAGAAATTTCTTCAACCCTTTCCACCAGCCGTGACCCCGTTATCATTAGCTGGACTAGGCGCATTGCTGGTCAACCTGACGTGTGCTTTCCTGCTGACCCGCTATCGTCATCACAGTGGAAGCCTTGTCAAAGCCGCTTTTCTGTCCGCCCGGAACGATACGCTGGCTAATGTGGCCATTATTGGTACGGGCTCTGTTACAACCTGGTATTCATCCGCCTGGCCGGATTTAGTTGTGGGCTTGGGTATCGCCCTGATGAACGCCGATGCCGCTCGCGACGTATGGAAAGCCGCTCTAAAAGAACACCAGGAAGCAAGTCTGTAGTGGATTGCTTCCTGGTGATTAAAATCAATGTATGTGTGTGTGTGACTTGTCCGTCTTTTTAAACGCCCGTTTTGTGAAACCCATGCTGAACTTTAATTTTATACTTTTTTGAATAGAAGACAGTCTCAAATTCCTATCTCTCAAATCTATGTTCCATTTTCAGCCATATAGATGAGTTTGCAATACACATTTGAATGCCTCCTGACAATCAATATTAATTA
>NZ_CAMFHL010000397.1 GCF_945952095.1 uncultured Arsenicibacter sp.
CATCAAGGTCGCCGTCGTAGTCGAGATCCGCCTAGATGGCTCCGTTCGAATAGGACGGTTTATCGTTTTCGATGGCATCCTGCAAATCCTGAAAATACAGGTCAGCCTGGTTGCGGAAGAATTTGTTCGGCAGTTTGATCTCCGGCAGCTTGTCAATCAGCGACTCGTCATTTTCGTCCATTTCCTTGCGCTCAAGCCGCTGCTGAATGTCTTCGTTTGACACAAACTGGATGTAGTCGATGTCGTTCATCCGCTTCGGAATCCCGTTGGAAATGAAAATGTCCTTACGCCCGTCGTTATCAAAATCCATCAGCAGCGGCGACCACGACCAGTCGGTTGCGTGTACACCGGCATACATCCCGATCTCCGAGAATGTATTGTCGCCGTTGTTGAGCTGGAGGTTGTTACGGGCAAACTGGTAGTTATAGCCCTGCCGGATTTTGTACTTAAAAATGTTGTACGAATCTTCACCCTCCGACCGTTTCAGGATCTCGCGGTCGGCGGGCAGCATGTCAAGGGAGATGATTTCGGGGTAGAGGTCGTTGTTAAGGTCTGCAATGTCGATACCCATCGAAAACTGGCTGGTGTGTGCCATTTCGTTCGTCAGATCTTCTTTAAACGTCCTGCCACCGGCACCCGGCTGGTTAATATACAGGTAGTCGTTTTCGTGAAAATCGTTCCCGATGTACATGTCAGGGTAGCCGTCGAAATTTACATCGCCGACACCAACACCGAGGCCATAGCCCAGTACATCACTGATAATACCGGCCTGTGCGGTGATTTCGGTAAACTTACCGTTATCATTCCGGAAAAAGCGGTCGCCGGCCGTGGGATGGGTTTTGCCCTGAAAGGCCTGACGGAATCCGAACGTACCGTTCTGATGCACCGAATGATTCAGCTGGAACATATCCAGATCCCCATCCAGATCATAGTCCAGAAAAGCAGCCTGCGTACCCAGCCCGACCAGATCGAGGCCATAGGCCTTTGACTGTTCTTCGTAAACCGGTACCCCTTCTTTGGTGATTTCCTTACAGATAAACAGGAGATTATGCCCTTTGAAATCCGCAAAACCACCAACCTGGCTGATGTATAAATCCAGCTTACCGTCCTGATTAATATCAACCACCGACACGCCGTTTGCCCATCCCTTACCCTGATTGATGTTTGTTTTCGGCGTTACATCGTCAAATTTCAGTTTCCCCCGGTTCAGGTATAGCCGGTTTTCCTGCAGGTTGGCCGTAAAAACCAGATCAACCAGCCCGTCGTTGTTAAAGTCACCTGCACCAACCCCGCTGCCATTGTAAAAATACATGTAACTGAAGATGTTAAGGTCTTTGGTTGGCTTCAGGTCGTTCGAAAAGGCCAGTCCGGTTTGTTCGGCATCAAGCCGCCGGAACATGGCCGTCGTATTTTTCGGTTGCTGACAGCTGAAAAGGCCGGTCAGCAGCAGTATGGATACCAGTAATTGGCTGATTCGTTGCATATTAGTTGGCCAGTTTAGACAGCTCCGGGGCTGCGTTGTTCACCAGCGTGATCAGGTATTTCTGTTTATTGATCGTAATGGGACTGATCTGCTTTACTTCGCCATTAGCCACATATCCGCTTCGCCGGTTCGGTACAACGGTAAATCTACCCCCGGGCTGACTCAGCAACACAAGGCCACGGCAGGCATCAATCATACCTAACTGCGGCAGAAACTCCGAGAAGTTTCCGCCCATAATCAGATCCTTCCGGCCATCGGCATTGAGGTCTTCGCAGGCAATGGCATTGATGCACGACAGCTGTACGGCATCAGGCAGCTCCTGTACCGTAAAATTACCCTTGCCGTCGTTAATGGCGATGACAGACTTTTTATAATTCACCGTTTTCACCTGACACGCATTCAGGACATCAGACGGAAAGAGGTCTTGCAGGGTCTTGGTGGCATAATCCGTATGCTTCAGAATTTTCGTTTTCAGGAACGGAAACTGTTCAGCCATTTCGCGTTTGAGGAACACCGGCACGTCTTTACCGTTAAGGGTTTTGGTCATCACTTTATCAAGGGTTCCGTTCTTCTCGAAATCGTTGATCCACAGTTTTAACGGCGCATCGGGCGTGGCTTTCAGCGAGAAATTATCGCCGATATTACCCAGAACGAGGTCGAGGTCTTTATCGCCGTCAACATCCAGCACGCCGACACTGCCCCAGAAACCGTTCAGGTCGCCGAGTTTGCTGTCGGTTTTAGTGAGTTGACGGTTTTCGAAGCGATAGACCTGCGGCGCCATCCAGTCGCCTGCCACGACAAGTTCTTTTTTCCGGTCGCCGTTGAGGTCGGCCCAGGCAGCATCCCGCACCATCCCTGCTTCGAGCAGGGCAGGGGCCAGTTGCCGGGTCACATCGCGGAATTCACCGGTGCCGTTGTTTTCATACAGGAAACTCTGCGGGCTCAGGCCATACTGCCCCGGATAGCTCCGGCTGCCGACAAACAGGTCAAGGTCGCCGTCGTTGTCGAAATCATACGGCCGCACAACTGCGGTATTCATCGTATTGGGCGGCAGGGCACGCGCGTTGATCGAGAAGTTGCCTTTGCCGTCGTTGGTGTACAGGCGGTCCATCAGCTCGCGGGAGCCCATAGCCGCCTCATTACCACCGCTGCCCACGTATAAATCCAGATCCCCGTCTTTATCGGCATCGAAAAACTCAGCGGCTGTATCTTCAAAACCGGTAAAGTTTTTGAATACCTCCTGATCCGTCGCGGTAAAGCCGGTGGCCGTCTGGATATACAGCTGCTTTGGTTGCATTTTAGCTCCGCAAATGTAAATATCGGGTCTGCCGTCACCGTTAACGTCGCCGATTGCAGCCTTAGGGCCTTCGTTGGAGAGCTTCATCGGCACATTCCGCTCGTTGAAAAAGTCTTCATAACTGTTTTCAACATGGGGTGTAAACGGGCTGCTCACGGACAACAGCAGCGGGTTAGCTACCGGGGCAGCAGAAGGCCTGACACCGGTTTTGCCGTCGTTAACCGAAAGGGTAAGGGTACTGCCGGCTTTAGGCCGCTTCACAACGGTCATGCGGCCGTCATACCACGTAACCCGTACCGAATCAAGCTGCGTTAAGGAGCCTAAGCCAACGGTCTGCATGTATTCGGTGCTTGACTGAAAGCCGCGTGCCGGGGCAATGTACCGGCTGAAAATCTGATTCGGGGCAAACAACTCGATTTTGGAACCGATGGCATAGGTATTTTTTCCGTCACCTTTCAGGTTAACTTTGATATAGTGGTTGTTTTCCGCGTTTCGTTCGGAATGGTTCTGGTACACAAAGCACGGCTGATTGACGTTGTTGACCACCAGATCCAGATCGCCGTCGTTGTCAAGGTCGGCATAGGCGGCACCGTTAGAAAATGACGGGTCGGCAAAACCAAACTGTTCCCCTTCCTCCGAGAACCGCAGGTTTTTCCCGTTATGGAAAAAGTTGTTCGGAATCGGCCGTGACGGCATGTTTTTGACAATTTCGTCAAACTGCTTTTTTTCGCCTGACATGGCCATGGTCTGGGCAAGGTCATTGGCAAAAAAGTCGATAAAGTCCTGGTCGATAACGTCGTGGTAAATGCCGTTGCAGACATAAATATCATTGTAGCCGTCATTATCGGCGTCGAACATGAGCGCGCCCCAGCTCCAGTCACTGGCTGCCACATCGGCATAGTTGGCAATCTCGCTGAATGTTCCGTCCTGGTTGTTGAGCTGCAGGCAGTTTTGCTGCAACTGATTGTAAAAGCCCCGGTCGCGTTTGAGTTTGGCCAGGTAAAAGGTCTCAAATGAGGTGGTCGTTTTCAGCCGCTTTTCGTCGCGGGGCAGCATTTCGGTCGTAAATATTTCCTGATAGCCGTCGTTGTTGATGTCGGCCATGTCGGCGCCCATCGACGCGATACTCAGGTGTTTCATCCGCTGCTCAATTCCTCCCTCAAATGTCCCGCCCCGCTCCCTCATCCACCCGCACTCC
>NZ_CAMFHL010000398.1 GCF_945952095.1 uncultured Arsenicibacter sp.
CCACCGTTACGTTGGTTGATGAAGCCTGTAGACTCAGCACCGGCTGCGGCATCACTGTTACCGTAGCGACCACAAACGTGGAAGAGGTTGATGTTGTACAGGTCGCGGTATAACTGGCGTTCTGCGTCAGAGCCGGTGTCGTTATTGAGGAGGTTGTCGCGCCTGTCGACCACATTATTGCTCCCAGACAGCCTGTACTGCTTAACGTGGCCGTGGTACCATAACAGATTGTGGCCGAATTAACAGTAATAGCCGCCGGAGGACCGGTTGTAATCGTAATCGTTGCCGAACCTTTACAGCCTTGTCCGGTAATACAGGTTGCCGAATACGTATTTGACGGATTCGTTGGTGTCACACTGATAACCGACAAAGAAGATGCCGTTGACCACTGTAATGTGCCATCGGCACATCCCGAAGCGGTCAGGCTGACCGGTGTGTTTACGTTCACGTTCGTGGCGCTTGCCTGAATAGTGACTACCGGTAACTGAGAAACGCTGACCGTACCGACAGCAAAGGTCGTCGAACCACCTGCGGTTGTACAGGTCGCGGTATAGTTTGTCAACTGTGTCAGGGCCGGTGTCGTCAGGCTGGTACCTGTCGTACCGTTTGACCACGTCACGGTACCAGAACAACCTGTCGCATTCAGCAAGGCCGTTCCGCCCGAACAAACATTGGTCGAAGTAACAGTGATGGTCGCTACATCCGAAATAAATCCGAAGTCGATTTTATGATTGTTTTCACCCGGAATTCCGGTTACAACAATAGCATACGCACCGGTATAGCCGCTAACGAGCTTACCATCCGAGTCCCGCGAATCGATTGCATTACTGCTTACATCGGCAGTAGTCACCAGTTTGTTTTTCAGCACGCCAGTCGAATAATCGGTTGCCTTGCTGACGGCAACAATGTATTGCGTCTCAAAATCAAGGCCGTCTGTCCGGTCAAAATAATACTGACCGCTGGCATTGGTAGTGGTCGAGGCAATCGGTGTCTCATTAGGCAGACCGTCATTATTCGTATCCTTGATAAGGCTCACCGTCACGCCGGCAAGCGGCAGATCAGACGGGTCCTGAATACCGTTTTTATTAACGTCTTCAAATACATAGTTACCGATTTCAAGCGGTGCCGGCTCCAGTAGTGCCTCAACTTCGCCCCAGAGGTTTGCTTTGTATACCTCGCCACGAGGGGCTGTCCCGCCGTTTGCCAGGCTACCCAGCAACAGAATATCACGGATCCGCGAACCATCTCTCCGCTTCATCAACATAATCCCACTGTTACCAGCCGACTTTACGTTATCGACGGCCGCGAGGGCGACTTCAGTAAAGCCAGGGATAGCAGCGATGTTTCCGGTACCGTTCGTTCCTTCCGAACCGTGTACGTTAAAAAAGACACCATTACCACTCCGGGCGGAAAACCATGGAAGCGTCAGGGCATTGGCTGTCGTCCGGTCACCGGCTGTCCCACCACTTTCCAGCGTCCAGTTACTCCCGTTCTGTGCGGCGAGCCAGAGCCCCTGACCGTGGGTAATCCGGCTGCCGGAGGTGGCATCCATAAAGCGGTTACGCCCGCCGACAATCATAAAGGTGGTGCCATCAGGCTCAATGTCAAAAGCAATATCTGCCATCCATGCATGATCCGAATACGTATCGGTTACATCAGTGTTATTCGCAATCGTTGCCCACGGGTCATTCGTTGTGGTGGCATAACTACCTTCCGTTCCATCGTTACCCGTCTGAAAGCTTATATTCAGCGGAATCTGCAGCTCTGTAGTAAATTGTGTCGTCGATGCAGCAGGATCAAACGAATATACGGTTCCGGTTAAGCTGGTTGCAGCAGGTCCAGTACAGGTTACTGTACAGTATACCTTACCTGTTTCCGGATGAACACCAAGACCTAATATTGCATTGTAGGGTCGTACACCGGCCGGTGTTGCCGGGTCCGTTGTAAAGCTACCCGGCGCACAAGGCGAGGGCGGTGTAAATGTTTTGATAGCCGCCGTGTTAGGTGTCCCGTCGGCATTGATCGGGATACTATAAATTTGTTTCGAGTAGAGGTTTACGACATAGACCGTTTTTCCATCCGGTGACACTTCCAGATCACCGAGGCTGATGTGACCAATTTTATTATGCTCAAAGCGGGAAATAGTTTTCGGTGTTGCTGACACAAACGATAACCCGCTAGTTATTGCCGGATCAGTACCGGCAACGTCGGCGGATAAGGCCGTTTCCAGATCTAGCCAGGCAGCTGTTGATACTGCCGAACCGCTGGTGGCCAGCGTTGTTACATAAATTTTCCCTTCACCACCAGCTCCGTTTGCCCCGATACCCGTATAGGCGCGCTCAAAAGCACTGGTAAATAACCGGTTACGGCGCTTGTCATACGCTACTCCGTATACTGTACCGGTTTGGCCGAATGTTGTCAATACCTGTTTGGTAGCAAGCGGAGGGTAGCCGGTTGCCGAATAATAGTTCTGGCCGGTTCCTGTCGTCGCTGCCCGCGTCCCGTTTACCAGAGGTCCGCCGCTTATATACGGAAACCGGATTACCATTGGCTCTGAAGAGCCCGGATTACCCGTCGTATTAGATGGGTTAGGCAACGCAAAACAGGCTAAGGCCAGATCCGGATTGTCCTGGGCATGCTCAGAGCCCAGTCCAAACGTAAAGTTAACATTCGTGGCCGTCTTCGCCACCCGGGCGACTGTCGTTGAATTGTCATTACCAAAAGGACCCGACTGTAAAAAAGCAAGACTGGCCGGTGGCTGACACTCCACAATGACGTTGGTGGCGGTATAACTTACGGGAACCGTTACCGTCCAGCTACCTGTTGCGTTTGTGGTAGCCGTACCAAGGATTTGTTCATTATCCCCGTAAACGGTAATGGTTGCGCCGGGTATTCCCACCTCAGCGAATCGAGTCTGAATGGTCGTCGCGTTTGCACTCGCCTGATCCCTGAATGTGTTGGAAACGGCGGCGTCGGCCTTGCCATTCATGTTAAACTCCCGGTAAACACGACCGGAAACCTGAGCAAAAACCTGCCCTAAACCAAATGTCAGGAGCAAGACTAGTGTAGCCACTAGCCTGTTAACGTTAATCTCCTTTTGTCTTTTAGTCAGAATAAGCAAGTTTTTCTCTTTTGCGAGAGAAAAATAATATAGTTTCATTTATTAACTATAGGTGTTTTATTAAGACCTATAGTCGCCAAAACCATGCCAAACATTACACTATATTAATATATAAACAATAAACTTCAGTAACATATTCGCTATTAACTATCTGACTATTAATCTCATAGCCCTCGATTTCCTGTTGAAACTTGGCGTTATTTTCCGTTTTTAATTGATACTTCCAGCTAACAATAGCCTTATAATACATTTCATTAACAGACAGGCATATAAATTGTACCCGTAATCAGTATTTATAGTTTTATAAACATCTTCTTCTTATACAGCCACCAGGCCGGAACAAAGTTGATGCCGACAAACAGCAGTCCGTAGAGCATACTGACAAATTTAGGGGCAAGACCTACACTGGTCAGCGCCAGCTGGAACTGCTGGTTCAGGGCAAGACCACCCACCGGTAACCGGTAAAAAATTACGCCCAGCAGATCTCCGATCACATACACGGCAATAGCATTGGCCCCGAAGATAATGCCCGGCGCCGTTCCCCGTTTATACCCCAGCAGATCGACGCTGAAATACATGGCTCCCAGCACTAGGGCCGCGAATCCTGAGGTTACCAGCACAAAGGAGCTTGTCCATAGATTTTCGTTGACCGGAAAAATCAGCCCCCAGAAATAGCCAGCGGCGGCCGATAATAGCCCGGCAGTCATGAGGTAATTCACTTTAACGTGCGGATTTAATGGGGTCAGCAGCAGCCGGCCGGCCAGCATGCCGGTAAGGCCCGAAACAACCGACGGAATCGTACTCAGGATACTCTC
>NZ_CAMFHL010000399.1 GCF_945952095.1 uncultured Arsenicibacter sp.
GTCCAGGCGGCAATATAGTTGGTATACCAGTTATTGTTAACGTTATTTTCGTATTCGTTCGGACCGGTTACTCCCAGCATCACATACTGCTGTTTGGCAGCCGACCAGTTGACCCGCTGACTCCAGAAACGGCTGATGGCAATCAGTACCTCCAGACCAAATTCGGCCAGGTACTGCTCATCGCCGGTATACCGTACATAATCGTAAATGGCATAGGCAATGGCCCCGTTCCGGTGAATCTCCTCAAAGGTGATTTCCCATTCGTTATGGCATTCTTCACCGTTCATGGTCACCATCGGATAAAGCGCCGCACCGGCCTTAAAGCCAAGCTTCTGCGCGTTTTCGATGGCTTTGCCCAGCTGCTTATGGCGATAGACCAGCAGGTTCCGGGCCACTTTCTGATCGGCCGTAGCCAGATAAAACGGTAAGCAGTAAGCTTCGGTATCCCAGTAGGTCGATCCGCCGTATTTCTCGCCGGTGAAGCCTTTCGGACCAATGTTCAGTCGTTCGTCTTCGCCGGTATACGTCTGTTCGAGCTGGAAAATATTGAACCGGATGCCTTGCTGCGCCGCCACATCACCGTCGATGGTAATGTCGTTCATTTTCCATTTGTCGGCCCACGCCTGCTTTTGTTCAAACAACATCTTGTCGAATCCCTTACGGGTAATCCGCTGAATATACTGACGGGCGTCGGCCAGCAGGTGATCAGGGTCGTAGTTGAGCGACGACAGGTTAACCGCGTACTTATAAATCGCCGTTTCCTGCCCGCGCTCACAGTCGAGTGTTATGCGGTTGGCTACGTATTTCTCGTATTTTATCGGCTGCGACTGGTAATCAATCCGGCTGCCGTTCTGCTCAATCTCAACGCACATACCCGTGGCAACGTGAAAGCCGGTTTTACGGGTCCGCAGTTCGATATAGGCTTCTCCGTAAGCGGTCTCCTTGCGCACTTCGTCCCAGAACTTCTCATCGTAATTGGCATCCTTATTCCGGATGTCGCCGTCGATGTAAGGGGTGATCGTAATCTTACCGTCAAAATTCAGCGGAGTAATGGCGTACCGGATCACACCGGCCTCGTCATCGACAATTGAGCAGAAGCGTTTAGCAATTACCTTCAGTTCTTTACCGCTTTTCAGTATCGCCACAAACGAACGCTCCAGATAGCCTTCCTGCATGTTCAGCACGCGGCGGAAGTCACGGACATCGCAGTGGTTCAGGTCGAGACTTTCGTACTCGACGTCGATGTTGATACCAATCCAGTTGGCCGCGTTCAGTACCTTGGCGAAATACTCAGGGTAGCCGTTTTTCCACCAGCCCACGCGGGTTTTGTCGGGATAATATACCCCGGCGACGTAATTGCCCTGCAAGGTTTTGCCGGTAAACTGTTCTTCGAAATTACCACGCTGCCCCATCCGGCCGTTGCCGAGGCTCATGGCGCTTTCCGTTATTTCATTGTAGTCACGGTGGAAGCCTTCTTCGACTATACACCAGGGATCATTGATAAGATATTGTTTCATCAGAGGTAAAAATAGCATGCGAAAATAGGGATTTACCGATTACGCATGCATGGGTCTCATAAGTGGGTACTGCGAAATATCTTTCTTTCTTAGTTTATTGTTTCTTTTGCCCGCAGCGCCTGATTAATGTGGCGTTCAGTGTGGGCCACCAGCATCAGCAGGGCGTCACCCAGACGAAGTTTAATGCTGTTGCCGAATAAGGTAGCCAGTTTGGTGGTGTTCCAGTCTAGATAGATGGCCTTGTCGATCTGTGCATGTAACGTTTGCTGCAAATCAACAAATTGCTGCAATACATCCGCCACATCGAGCTCCTGCGTTTTCCGGGGTTTGATAAACGACGGGGCCGGCAACTTCATCTTCGTATTCGGGTCAACGGCCCAACGCAACGCTCGTCCTACCCAGCCGGATTTGAGTTCCTGATCTGCCGGCTGGTGCTGAATCAGCCCCAGCTGATCAACCTTATGCTGGATGTTCCGGATGTAAAACCGTTCGGCCAGATTCAGGTGTTGCAGGCATTCAATCATACTCCATTTATCGGGTGCCGGTTTATGGCTCAGCAGCTCAGCTGTCAGCGGACGGAATTCCTGATCAATGATCGTTAATACCGCCGATAGACGCTCTTGTAGCTGCCGGGCAGTTTCGAGCTTTTGCATGGATTATAAACGAGCTAAAATTTGCGAAACCGTAACATTTTCCAGCGACGGGAACACCATATCAGCCTTTGTCAGGACATCCGGTGACCCAATACCAACCGACCGGGAACCCGCCCGGACTGCTGATTCAATCCCTGCCACGGCATCTTCAAAGACCACACACTCTGCCGGATTTACGCCCAGCTCTGCTGCTCCCTTGAGAAAAACCTCCGGATCGGGTTTGCCTTTGGCGATTTTATTCCCGTCGATAATGGCATCAAACTGATCGGTCATCCCGTTGCGCTCCAGAATCAGACCGGCATTTTTACTGACCGACCCAAGCGCCGTTTTCAGGCCGGCCTCCCGCACCTGCGCGAAAAATGCCGGCACGCCCGATAAAATATCGTTCGGCGTCATCCGGCTCACCAGTTCCAGATACCATTCATTTTTCAGGGTAGCCAGTTCCAGCTTTTTTTCTTCCGGAAGCTGTACATGGCCGTGTTCCAGAATCAGTTCCAGTGAATCCATCCGGCTGACGCCTTTCAGTCCTTCATTAAATTCTTCGGAAATATCGAAACCCAGCTCATTGGCCATCCGGCGCCAGGCTTGATAATGGTAAATGGCTGTATCAACAATTACGCCATCAAGATCAAACAGAAATGCTTTGATAGATTGCATGAAATAAAGTAAGTACCAGACCGCAAAATAACACAACTCCGGCAGAATCAGCGCAAACGAACTTGTTAAATCGTGCAAACGATAGACTCACCAATGGATCGGGAACTTAATCCAATTGAAAAATATTATGCCATTAAACAAATAGAAACATAAACAATTACAGCTATGGCAGAGACCAAATATGCCCTGGAAGCAACGGATGCTAACTTTAATGAACTGATTAATTCGGATAAACCGGTACTGGTTGATTTCTGGGCTGAGTGGTGTGGACCATGTAAAATGATTGGCCCGGTTGTTGAAGATTTAGCCGGTCAGTACGAGGGTCAGGCAGTCGTTGCCAAGATGGATGTTGATGCAAACTCAGCTACACCTGCTAAATTCGGTATCCGCAGCATCCCGACACTGCTTATCTTTAAAAATGGCCAGCAGGTAGACAAAATCGTCGGTGCTGTTCCGAAAAACATTCTGGAGCAAAAATTAGCAGCTCAGTTGTAAGTAATACACTGATGTGAGCTTTAGTCTATACATCTGATTTCTGAGTACCCCTCAAAAAGAAATGCCGGGTTTATTGCCTGGCATTTCTTTTTGTATTTTTGGCCTCCTTCATCAACCTAACGGCGGAGTTTTTATGAGTACCTTAGCCATCACAACGTCTGTTTTTGACTTATTTAAAGTAGGCCCCGGCCCGTCGAGTTCACACACGATCGGCCCTATGAAAGCAGCATTTGACTTTCGCACCCGCATCGGCGAATTACCGGACGAAACGCTTGCCAGCGCAAACCGTATTGATATCCTGCTGTTTGGCTCGCTAAGTGCTACCGGAAAAGGCCACGGTACCGACCGCGCTATTGTTGCAGGTCTGCTCGGCTGGCAGCCCGAAACCACCGATCCGGACGAGCTGCTTGCCCTGCTGAAAGATCCTGAACAACAGTATCCCGTCTCTGTCAATGGCCACACCTATCCCGTTGGTCCGGCCGATATTTATTTTGAACGCCGCCGCTACGATTCGCCCTATGCCAATACGATGGTACTGCGGCTGGCTGG
>NZ_CAMFHL010000400.1 GCF_945952095.1 uncultured Arsenicibacter sp.
GTTAATTACACATGGCGGCTAGCATACGCGCCGAAGTTATAACGATAGGCGACGAAATTTTATTCGGTCAGATCACGGATACAAACACCCAATGGATCGGAACCGAGCTCACAAACATTGGCGTCCGGGTCACCCGCAAGGCGTCGGTCGGGGATCAGGCAGAGGCCATTCTGGCCATTCTGGCCGAAGCCCATCAACGGGCAGACATCATCATTCTGACCGGTGGTCTGGGGCCTACCAAAGACGATATTACCAAACAAACGCTTTGCCGGTATTTTAACACGGAACTGGTCCTGAACGAGCGGGCACTTGCCTTCGTAACGGCGTTCTTTGAACGCCGCGGCCGTACCCTGACCGACATCAACCGTACCCAGGCTTTTCTGCCGGCCAATGCTACCTATATCGAAAACAACTGGGGAACCGCCCCTGGTATGTGGATCGAGCACGAAGGGCGGGTTTACGTATCATTACCGGGCGTTCCGTTTGAGATGAAAAATCTCATGTCGCATGCGATTCTGCCCCGGTTAAAGGACTACTTTAACCCGCCGGTAATCAAACACAAAATTATCCGGACGGTCGGGATCGGTGAATCGTTTCTCGCCGAACGAATTGAGGCCTGGGAGGATGCGCTTCCTGCCCATATCCGGCTGGCTTACCTCCCCTCTTTCGGTGGTGTGAAACTGCGTCTGACGGCAACCGGCACCGATGAAGCCCTGCTTGACCAGCAACTGGAAGCGCAGACGGCCAACGTATTACCGCTGATCGAAAAGCATGTCTATGGTTATGGTGACGACGAAATCGAAGCCGTCGTCGGCCGGATGCTGCAGGAGCATAACCTGAGCCTGGGCATTGCCGAAAGCTGCACCGGCGGCCATGTATCGGCGACAATTACCAAAGTGCCGGGCGTTTCTGCCTGTTTCTGGGGCAGTATCGTCAGCTACAGCAATATGGTCAAAGTAAATCAGCTGGGCGTCAGTCAGGCAACACTGGACAATTTCGGGGCCGTCAGCGAGCAGACTATCATTGAAATGGCCGAAGGCGTCCGCCGTGCATTGGGTACAGACGTCGGGCTTGCTACGAGCGGTATCGCCGGTCCGGGGGGTGGCACCGACGAAAAACCGGTCGGCACCATCTGGATCGCCTGCGCCACCGGTCAGCGTACCGTTACCCGGCTCCTGAAACTGGGACCTTATCGCGAACAGAATATTCAGCTGACGACGATGTATGTCCTGAACCTGCTGCGCGAAGAACTGTTAAGCTTATAAACAAACGAACAAACCAATAACCTATGGCCCTCGTTGACATGGTGATGCCCCAAATGGGCGAAAGCATTATGGAGTGTACGGTCATTACCTGGCTTAAAAAACCAGGCGACCGTGTTGAAGCCGACGAATCAATTCTGGAAGTTGCTACCGATAAAGTAGATACTGAAGTGCCCGCCGCCTTTTCCGGCATTCTGAAGGAAGTACTGTTTACCGATGGTGATGTCATCGCTATCGGGGCTACCATTGCCCGCATCGAAACCAGCGCTGAGGAGGTCTCCGATGTACCGGCGAACCAGCCCGCGCCGGCTCAACCCGAAGCGGAGCCATCGGCAGAAGCGGCCGCGCAAGACCTTGAAGCGAGCATTCTGGCTATGAGCACCCGCCCCGCCCCTGCCGCTGCGACTCCCCTTGCCGATAGTCCGGTCTTTGCCAACCGGTTTTATTCCCCGCTGGTGCAAAACATTGCCAGACAGGAAGGCATCAGCCGCGAAGAGCTTGACCGTGTGCCGGGTACCGGTGCCGAAGGCCGGGTAACAAAACAGGACATGCTGGATTATGTGCAGAACCGGCAACCGGTACAGGCTTCGGCTACGCCTGTTGCAGCATCGGCCCCCGCGCCTGCTCCGGCTCCTGTTCAGCCGCCTAAAGTACACACAACCTCACTGAGCGGTCAGTCGAATATTATCCAGATGGACCGGATGCGGAAAATGATTGCGCAGCGGATGGTTGAGTCGAAGCAGATTTCGCCCCACGTATCGTCCTTTGTTGAGGCCGATATGACACCCGTCGTGCAGTGGCGCAATAAGGTGAAAGACGTATTCCGGAAACAAACCGGTGAAGGCCTCACCTACACCCCGATCCTGATCGAAGCCATCGTAAAAGCCATCAAGGACTTTCCGATGATCAACATTTCGGTCGATGGCGACAACATCATCGTTAAAAAGGCAATCAATGTCGGGATGGCGGTTGCTTTGCCAAGCGGTAACCTGATTGTACCCGTCATTCACAATGCCGATCAGTACAACCTCGTCGGGCTGGCGAAGAAAGTAAATGAACTTTCGAACCGCGCGCGCGAAAACAAATTAACTGCCGACGACCTGTCGAACGGCACCTACACGGTATCCAACATCGGCACGTTTGGTAACCTGATGGGGACGCCGATCATTATGCAGCCGCAGGTAGCAATTATGGCTTTTGGCGCCATCGTTAAAAAACCGGCCGTAATCGAAACCCCGCAGGGCGATCTGATTGGTATCCGCCAGATGATGTTCCTGAGCCACTCCTACGACCACCGCGTTGTAGACGGTTCGCTCGGAGGCCGGTTTGTACGCCGCGTCGCCGATTATCTGGAGCAGTTTGACATTAACCGGCAGTTTTAATCGTTTTGCAGCACACAAGACCCAGACGTCTGATCACTGTTTATGAAAAGAAAACGGATTGCTATTGACATGGACGATGTCTTGGCCGACACCAACGGCAAATTCATCGATATTTATCTGGCAGGAGACGCGCCCCGCTACACACTGGATGAGCTGAAAACCCAATCGTTCCACGAACTGCTGGATGAGCACGAATTCAATGCCCTGCTACAGCATGTGTATGAACCGGGCTTCTTCCGCGACATCCGGGTGATGCCCGGCGCTCAGGCGGCCATAGAGCAGTTATCGGAGCGGTACGACATTTTTGTTGCTACGGCGGCTATGGAGTTTCCGAATTCGTTCCGCGATAAATACGACTGGCTGGCAGAACACTTCCCGTCAATTCATTGGCGTAATATCATTTTTATGGGCGATAAAAGCGTCCTGAACACGGACTACCTGATTGATGATCTGCCCCGTAACCTGGTTACTTTCCAGGGAGAAGGTCTGCTGTTCTCGGCGGTCCACAACCGGACCAATCAGGACTTCCGCCGGTTTAATACGTGGCCGGAGATTGAGGCATACTTACGTTAGTTGCTGATAACAAAAAAAGGCGTATCGATGATCCGCCTTTTTTTGTTAGTATATTCTGTCGTTAGCTTATTGCGCATCAACAACGCGCTCGTGACCAACTTCGCGCTCATGTTCTTTTCCTTTTTCAGGCGCAATACGGATGATCTGCAGTTTGTCCAGCACGCGGATTACCGGATATGTCGGATCAAACTCC
The DNA here is from genome assembly GCF_945952095.1 of uncultured Arsenicibacter sp. Taxonomy (GTDB): domain Bacteria; phylum Bacteroidota; class Bacteroidia; order Cytophagales; family Spirosomataceae; genus Arsenicibacter. Next base: position 3,411 of record NZ_CAMFHL010000400.1, read on the forward strand.
CACCAGCGGGCACCGAAGTTCGCATCGTTCGGACGCTTGTGGTGGTTGTTCTGGAACAGCTCTCCCAACATCAGCAAGTCAAAAATCAGCGAGTTACGTGATTTGTCGTGGTTATCGAAATTCTGGTAACCGTACTTGTGACCGCTCCAGTTAACGATAGCACCGTGGATAGGGCCCATCAGGAAGTGAATCGGCAGCAGGAAGAAGAATGCCCAGTGCATATCCAGATACAGGTACGCAAAAATGTAGAACAGGGAATACAGCGTGCCCCAGGCAACCCGTGAAACCCATGAATCACCGATTTTCTCGATCAGGGTCCAGTGCGGGTAATTGCGATCAAACTGTCTGGCAACGGGAGCACGGCGGTGTAAAACGGCATTATAAATATCTTTGGTCTTCCACATCATCTGAAACACGTTCGTTGAGTTATGCGGAGAGTGAGGGTCTTTAGGAGTATCGC
>NZ_CAMFHL010000401.1 GCF_945952095.1 uncultured Arsenicibacter sp.
GCGTAAAAGCCTTCGTGTTGGAGCAGGTCGTCATGCGTGCCCTGCTCCATGATCCGGCCTTTGTCAACAACAATAATATTATGCGCTTTCTGAATGGTCGACAGCCGGTGAGCAATCACAATGGCTGTCCGGCCTTTCATGAGCTTGCCGATAGCTTCCTGAATCAGCTCTTCCGTCTCGGTATCAACTGATGAGGTGGCTTCGTCAAGGACAATAATTTTCGGGTCCTGCACCATGGCCCGGACAAACGAAATCAGCTGACGCTGGCCAACGGAAAGCGTCGCACCGCGCTCCATAACATTGTAGCTGTACCCCCCCGGCAACCGCTCAATAAAGTCATGGACGCCCACCAGTTTGGCGGCCTCGACCATTTTCTCGCGGCTGATGCTCTTGTCGCCCAACGTAATGTTGTTTTCGATGGTATCCGAAAACAGGAACACATCCTGCAACACTACCCCGATGTTGCGGCGGAGCGCCCCGAGTTCATACTCGTGCAGGTCTACGCCATCGACGGTGATATGGCCCTGGTTGATGTCGTAAAAACGGCTCAGCAGGTTGATGATCGATGATTTACCGGCACCCGTCGCACCGACGAACGCAACGGTTTCGCCTTCTTTCACAGCAAAGGAAATATCCTTCAGCACGTAGTTCTCTTCATTATACGCAAACCAGACGTTGTCGAATGTCACGTTGCCCCGCAGATGCTCGGGCGTGTATGAACCATTGTTGACGGTATAATCTGTGCTGTCGAGGAGGGTCAGGATACGGTCGGTACTGACAATGCCCATTTGCAGGGTATTGAAGCGGTCGGCCAGCATCCGGATCGGGCGGAAAAACAGGTTGATGAACATCACAAAGGCGGTCACTGTCCCGAACGTTACCTGCTCGTTCAGAATTTCCCGCGCCCCGTACCAGACCACAAGCCCCGTACCGGCAGCCGACAGGATATCGGCGACGGGGAAATAAATCGAGTAGTACCAGATAGAACGGATGTTGGCTTTGCGGTGCTCGTTGTTGATGGCCCTGAATTTGTCGGCTTCAATTTTTTCACTGCTGAATATCTGGACGATACTCATGCCCGTAATGTGCTCCTGCACAAACGAGTTCAGATTTGAGACCGCTGCCCGTACTTCATTGAACGAGTCCTTAATTTTTTCCTTGAAGATATACGTACTGAACAGCATGAGCGGCACCATCGACAGGCTGATCGTGGCCAGCCGCCAGTCGGTCCAGAACATAACCCCGATGATCAGGACGAGCTGGAGAATATCACCGGCAACCGCAGCCATGCCTTCGCTGAAGACGTCGGCCAGCGTTTCGATATCTGAAATAGTTCGGGTGACCAGCCGGCCGATGGGCGTGTTGTCGAAAAACTTAAGGCGCAGGCTTAATATTTTGCGGTAAAGCTGGATCCGGATGTCGCGGATGATGTACTGGCCCAGCCAGCCTGACATATAGGTGCTTGTAAACTGCACCATCGCTGATAAGGCAAGTACGGTCACCATGATCAGGAGCATACGGGTCAGACCGGCATAGTCGCCGGCTACTACCTGATTGTCAATCGTGTACCGAATGAGCAGCGGCGTCAGAGGCGACAGGCAGGCTCCCAGCAGAATGACAAAGACAAGAAAATAAAACTGGCGCTGATAAGGCCGTATAAATGCGTAAAGACGACGTAAGGTAACAAGATCAAATATTTGACCGCTCTTTTTTTCTTCGTTCACGGGCAGCAGGTAGAGGTCGATTCGGAAGGGTAACAGCAAATAATCCGGAAAAGTTACCAATACTCCCGATAGCCGGGCTGATTTAGCTGTTATGGGTTGTTAACCCCTTAGTTCCCGCCGTTTTTCACAGACCTGAGCAGGTGACTGATGATTTTTTCTGAATCCAGCCGCACGCCGCGCAAAATGCCGGTCAGGGGCGTGGCAAAGCCCAGAAAATAAAGCCCTTTTGCGGCGGGCTGATCAAACCAAAGCTGTCGGGCATAGCCTTTTTCGTTCAGCACCTGCGCCGACAGGTCGTTGCCGAGGAGCGTTTGCAGGCCCGGACGGTAGCCGGTTGCCAGGATAATGGCGTCGAACGGCAGTTCGCTGCCGTCGGTAAACGTAACAGTTTCGCGATTGATTTGCTGAATGCCGGGCTTCACGCCAATATGCCCCGCCTTAATGGCATCTACCGTCCCGATGTCGATAACGGGAATTTTGCCCAGCTTCCGGATCTGGTACGAAGGCGGGTAAGGAGGCTTTTTCAGCCCGTAGGCCGACAAGTCGCCGAGGCCGCCGACCCGTTGCGACAGTCCGGAGGCGAGGTCATAAAGCCAGTCGGGGAATTTACTGAGGAAGATGGCACTCGGTTGTGCGGGCCGGCCGAAGGTATCGCGTTTAACGATATTTACCGGATTCCGGACCGAAATAACGGGCCGCACACCATACTCGTATAGATCCAGGGCCAGTTCAGCACCCGTATTGCCCATCCCGACAACCAGTACGTTCTCGTCCCGAAAAGGCGAGCCGTTGCGGTAGTCGCGGCTGTGCCAGATAATGCCGCGAAAGCTTAACTGCCCGGGCAGCTCCGGCTGGTTCGGAACGCGGTTATACCCCGTAGCCACGATCACCTGTCGGGCCAGAAACGAATCGGTGCCGGTCTGCACCTGCCACTGACCGTCTGCCTGCCGCCGGATGTGTTGCACCTGCTGGTTAAACAGTGGGGCTATGCCGAAATGCGCCGCGTAGTCTTCGAGATAATCGACCACGTCCAGCCGCGAGGGGTAGACCGGGGTATCGTCGGGAAACGGGAAATGGGGGAGGCCCGAATGCTCCTTTACCGTATGCAGATGCAGCCGGTCATAATGAGTCCGCCACGAGAAACCAATGTGTTCAGAGGCTTCGATGATGGTAAAGGGCAGCTTATAATGGGCCAGCTGCCCGGCCATGGCTAATCCGGCCGGGCCTGCCCCGATGATTAATGTTTCGCAGCGTATGGGTTGCGTTTCACTCATTTTACCCGTGTCCAGGTTTGTGTTTTACCAATAAGCGAGGTGCGGACAAACCCGCGTACATGGGGGGTATTCGCGTCTTTGAGGGTCAGCTTACACGAATAGGTCTTGCCGTCTTCCGGATTGTAGATTTTGCCTTCATCCCAGACATTGCCCCCGTCATACTCGAAGTTGGTCAGGTTTACCATACCCAGAATCGGGCGGGAGTGATTGGCGGCATTTTCGTTTTTGGTGTCGAGTTTTGGCTTGCCGGTTTCGGGGTCATTGGGCTCCTTCAGCCAGGCTATTTTGCCGAAATACTTATCACCTTGTTTATAAAGCTGGATGTGTCCTTTTTTGGTGCCGTTGAGCCAGGTCCCGACAATAGCATCGGGGTTGCCTTTCTGGGCATATGCTGAAATGGTTGTTAGCAGGAAGAGGAATACAAAAACCTGGATGGTCTGTTTCATGATAAAATCTGTGGTTTTTAGTTGAAAGTATTGAACTAACGCAAATATCTGAATGCAGATTACATTGATAAATACTTTTCGCTCAATTTTGTTAGACGAAAAAACAGCAGTAAATCATGTTCAAACGCGATCCATATAAAAGTTACCCTACCGAAACCGAGTCCCGAATGATCATCCGGTTTCAGGATTGTGACCCGCTTCAGCACCTGAATAATGCCAAATACTTTGATTATTACTTTAATGCGCGGGAAGATCAGGTGGCAAAGCTCTATGATTTTAATCCCGGGCAGATGTTCCGTGAGTTTAAGACGAGCTGGGTGGTTTATCAGCACCAGATTGCCTACATCCGGCCCGCCCTGGTCAGTGAG
>NZ_CAMFHL010000402.1 GCF_945952095.1 uncultured Arsenicibacter sp.
TATGTTACAACACATTGATTTATAAGACGTAAGCAATTCCCAAACACATTCTAAACTGGGCAAAAGAGGAGATCTAACTTACGTTTATGTAGGTTAAGGTTCTCCCTTAATAGGTTACTAACAGGTTTGATGGAACATTTCGATTCGTAAGAATCCTTTGTCACAGTATAGCCTCCCCTCCTAAAAAAGGCAGGCCTAGGTGCGGCTTTCAAAATTAATAAAAGACCTGTTTATTGTGATACTATTTTGATACAGTTGACACTTTTAGCCTTTAAGTATCTGGTAACCAGTATATCTATTGGCTCCCTTCGGGAGCACAACAATCTAATTAAGGCTAATCAGTTTGCGAGCAAAAAAGCTCAAAATCAACTGATTAGCCTTTTTTGTTTTTGGTCCTCACAACTCCTGCACCCGCACCTCTACCCGCGACTGTACGTTGATAAGCGTCTGGATGCCGTCGGGGCGGACAGCGACGCGCCGGGGGGCAGACCGGGGATAGGGAATCGCCAGGTCGGCTGTGCGGCCGGCGTTCGATTGTTCAAACGCCCGGCCAATCTTGCGTGGCAAGGCCTCGATCTGGTCGTGGAGCGGAAACGTCAGGACATGCTGGAGCGAGTCGAGCAGGTGGTCTTCCAGCAGCCTGGCCGCGTTGTTTACCAGTACCTGCTCGGTATTAGCGTCAAACCCGAGCTTTTCAATCCGAAGGGTGTTCGTCAGCGTATCATAGACCGGCCGGCCACGGAAATACAGCGTGCCCCGCACCAGCCCGCCCACATCGGCCTTTACAATAATGGCTCGCTGCCCGCCATAGACCGACGCCTTCCGGATCGTCAGCATACCGCTGGCCAGTGAAAATTTCTTTTTATGTAAGGTTTTGGCCAGCAACTGGTTAATGGATTCGTAGCGGACAAAACTCATGACGTGTAAATCCGAGCGCTCCGGTACGTCAGGGCGCTTTTGCAGGTTGGGTAATATCGAATCAGGGAATACTTCGGGCTGTTCGCCGAGGGCTGTTTTCGTGCGTAAGGCAATCCGGAGCGGAATGGTGATAGACTGGCTGTCGCCTCTGATGGTTGCTGCCGCCACGCTGATCGGTTTTGGCAACAGCCACAACCCGTATTCCTTGCTCAGGCGCAGTGGCTTTTGCAGGTCTTTCCAGATGGGTTTTACCATTTTATCAAGCCGCAGTTCCTGATACACGGCCGAGTCGATGGCGCTTTCGATGCGGGCCTGCTGGCTTTTGAGCAAATCGTCGGCAAATTTGGTCAGTTCGATCTCTTTGCCGAACAGCTTAATGCCTGGTTTTTTGATCCATTTGTAATCGGCAAATTTTACCTTGGTGAGCAGCCGCCAGTTAGGCGTTACGGTCAGGGTGCTGTTGAAATTGACATGTAACTGGCAAAACGCCTGATCGGTCTGTTTTTCTTCAGACTTCAGCGGGTTAATCAGCCATACCTGAATCGGGGCCGAAAAACTTACCCGTTCGCCCACGTAGTTGATGGTTACCGACCCCATGCGTTCAACGCGTAAGGGCAGCAAACCACCCTTTTTCCCTTTCTTTGATTCCTGACTGATCAGGACGGGATCCAGTGATTCATTTATTTTTTTCTCCAGTTCAGACAGGCGAAACGATATCGGCCCGGCCAGATACGAGATCTGATCGGGGATGGCCGGGTCAAAACCTTCAGCCTTAGGCGGCTGCGGTTTTACTTTTTTACAACCAATGGCCAGTAAGAGTAGTGTAAAGCAGGTTAATAAACCAAAAATCCGTTGCATCTTCATTGCCTGATAAACAGACGGATGGTGTAAAAGTTAGAGAAATTTAGCCACGTAACGACTTTTAGTCATAGGCCGGATTATTCGTATGAACGGTCCGGATATTTTAGGAAATAAAACTATACCTGTCATGATTTCGTTTTATTTTTGCTTTATAACATACAAAAGCTCACAGACATGGAGTCACAAACTTCGGCAAAGACCTACCCCTGGCTACGCTTTTACCCAGAGGGGGTTCCCTATGAAATCAATCCCGATGCTTATCCATCGCTGATTGGCCTGATCGAAGAAGGCTGCCAGCGTTTCCGCGATCAGCCTGCATATGCCTGCATGGGCAAAAAAATTACGTTCGGTGAGCTGGATACGTTATCGAAAAATTTTGCGTCGTTCCTGCAGCATGACCTTGGTCTGAAAAAGGGCGACCGCCTGGCCATTCAGATGCCCAACCTGCTGCAATATCCGGTTGCCATGTTTGGTGCCTTGCGGGCCGGGCTGGTTGTGGTGAACACTAACCCGCTCTATACGCCCCGCGAGATGCAGCACCAGTTCAAGGACTCGGGAGCAACTGCCATCGTGATCCTGGCTAACTTCGGTAGCAATCTGGAGAAAATTCTGGCTCAGACAGATATTAAACACGTGATTGTGACCCAGATCGGCGATATGCTCGGATTCCCGAAAAAGCTGATTGTCAATGCGGTGGTGAAATACGTGAAAAAGATGGTGCCTGCGTTTACGCTGCCGGGAGCTGTTTCGTTTAACGACGCACTTTCCAAAGGCAGCAGCCATCCGATGAAACAGGTATCGGTAAATGGTCAGGATCTGGCGTTTATCCAGTATACTGGTGGAACAACCGGCGTGTCGAAAGGCGCCATGCTCACTCACCGGAATATTATTTCCAACGTAGAGGCGCAGGATGCCTGGATGAAACCGGCAACGGTGGAAGGCAAGTGTGAGGTGTTGGTTGCGGCGTTACCGTTATATCACGTTTATGCACTGACAGTAAATGCATTAGCGGCGTTGAAGTCGGGGGCGATGAACCTGCTGATTACCAATCCGCGCGACCTGAATGCGTTTATCGACGACCTCAAGAAATACGAAATCACGACCATGACGGGCGTGAATACGCTGTATAACGGGCTGCTGAATCATCCGCGGATCAAGGAAGTTGATTTCAGCCACCTGAAAATCACCTCAGCTGGTGGTATGGCCCTGCAAACAGCAGTAGCCGAACGCTGGGAGGCGCTGACGGGCTGCAAACCGGCGGAAGGGTACGGACTCTCGGAAACATCGCCGGTTCTGTCCTCAAACCCGGTCGATGGCAATGCGCGGATCGGGACAATCGGTATCCCGTGGCCAAGTACACAGCTGAAGCTGATGAAAGACGACGGCACCGAAGCCGCTCTGGGCGAACCTGGTGAAATCTGGGCCCGTGGTCCGCAGGTATTCAAAGGGTACTACAACCGCCCCGACGAAACGGCGAAGGTGATGGAAGGCGACTGGTTTAAAACCGGCGATATCGGCGTGGTAGATGCCGATGGCTATTTCCGGATCGTTGACCGTAAAAAGGACATGATTCTGGTGTCCGGCTTCAACGTGTATCCAAACGAAATTGAAGATGTAGTTGCGAAATGCCCGGGCGTGCTGGAAATTGCCTGTATCGGTGTGCCGGATGCGCGGTCGAATGAGGCAGTAAAGGTTTTTGTCGTGAAAAAGGACGAAAGTTTGACCGAAGATGAGATCAAAGCCTATTGCCGCGAAAACCTGACGGCCTACAAAGTGCCGAAACAGATCGAATTCCGGAGCGAATTGCCGAAGTCGAACGTGGGTAAAATCCTGCGCCGGCCGCTGCGCGAAGAGGAACTGGCGAAGCAGAAGAAGTAAAATTAGTACTATAGAAGGAAGCAACAGTCGGGCAGGTAACTTCCTGGAAG
>NZ_CAMFHL010000403.1 GCF_945952095.1 uncultured Arsenicibacter sp.
TACGTGATTGCCTCTTGTCTCGTGGGCTCGGAGATGTGTATAAGAGACAGATCGTGTGGCCAGTTGAAAACCCATAGTGCCGTCATATGCAATATCGACCTCCCACTGGTGCTCTTCCAGACCCTGCCGGATAAGCTGCACCATGCGCACTTCATCCTCAATGACCAGTATTTTCATCTGCAACGGCAATTTATGCACTGCCAACCGGTTAACTGTACCAGAATGAGGCCGGTGGGTTGGGCAGTGCAGGTCCGGCTTAATCGTCGGGGATTAAGCGCTTAAATTTTACGTTTCAACTCAAAGTGCTGGCCCAGATACAGGCGGCGTACTTCGGGGTCGCTTGCCAGTTCTTCGGCGGAGCCCTGTTTCAGAATCCGGCCCTCAAACAGGAGGTAGGCACGGTCGGTAATCGACAGGGTTTCGTTTACGTTGTGGTCGGTGATCAGGATACCGATGTTCCGGTGTTTCAGCTTCGCCACAATACTCTGTATATCTTCAACCGCAATCGGGTCAACCCCGGCAAACGGCTCATCGAGCAGGATAAATTTCGGATCAACGGCCAGCGCGCGGGCAATTTCCGTCCGCCGGCGTTCCCCGCCTGACAGTACTTTCCCTTTGCTTTTCCGGACGTGATTCAGACTGAATTCATCGAGCAGTTCCTGCACTTTGACCTTGCGTTCTGCTTTGGGCGAGTTAGTCATTTCGAGTACGGCAAGGATATTTTCCTCTACCGATAAATCCCGGAAAACAGACGCTTCCTGTGCCAGATAGCCGACACCCAGCCGGGCGCGCTTATACATAGGCAGGGAGGTAATGTCCTGATCATCAATGTAAACTTTGCCGCTATTGGGTTTGATCAGGCCGGTGGCCATGTAAAATGATGTGGTTTTACCGGCTCCGTTCGGGCCTAACAGTCCGACGATTTCGCCCTGTCCGACCTGGTAGGAAACGTTGTTATTGACGAGGCGGGCGCCGTATTTTTTGATCAGATTTTCGGTTCGTAGTATCATTCAGCTTTTGTTGTTATCACGAAGCATATCGTATTCATTGGGTTGGGCAAATTACCATATCAATTGATACAGACCTCGTACACAATCGTTTCTTAATCTTTTTTAACGATAAACGTTTTATTCCTGCAAAGATGCACTCTTTCACGGAGTCAGGCAGACATTTTATTGTCAAATTACCGTATTACTGTCCGGAATGAATGTCATTAAGACTCCGCGACCCGTATGTCTTTCAGCATCAGCTGCAACGTGGTATTGCCGTTGTAGGTGTTCTCATCGAGCTGATAACAGATTGAAAACGGTTGCTGTGAGGACAGCTGCGGCGCGAAATGGGCCATCCCGAATCCTACTGCCGTGTAAGTATTGTCAGAACCCTGCTGACGCAGCATCAGTTTCAGGTGCTTTTCCTTCATGATAATCGGCTGTTGGGCCAGATACACCGCTTCGGTCGTAAAAACCGGTTGCAGGTTCTGCGGCCCGAAGGGGGCCATCTGCTTCAGAATCCGGTAGAACTTGCCGTCAATCTGCTCCAGATCAATGGTCAGGTCAATGTTGATCATCGGCGTCAGCATCTCCTCGTCAATGCGTTGGGATACCACTTCCTCAAACCGCTTCTGAAAAGCAGGCAGGTTTTCTTCCGACAGCGTCAGGCCGGCCGCAAAGGTGTGGCCGCCAAACTGTTCGAGTAAATCCGCACACTCTTCAATGGCTTCGTACACATCAAAACCCGGCACCGACCGCGCCGATCCCGCCAGCTTGTTGTGCGACTGCGTAAGAATAACGGTCGGGCGGTGGAAATGCTCAATACACCGTGAGGCTACAATACCGATAACGCCTTTGTGCCAGGTAGCATCATACAGCACTGTACTTTTGGCATGAACCAGCTGTTCACTACCGCGAATCATGGCCAGGGCCTGTTCGGTCATGCTGCTATCGTATTGCCGGCGGCTGTTGTTGTTTTCGTTAATCTCAAAAGCGGCCTGTTCAGCTGCTTCGTCGGTTTCGGCCAGTAGCAATTGCACGGCGGCTTTGGCGTGTTTAATCCGTCCGGCCGCATTAATCCGCGGACCGATACCGAAGACCACACTGTTGATGTCGAGTTCGCGGCTCAGACCGGCGATTTTGATCAGCGCCTTCAGCCCAGGTCGGCTGGTTTTATTCAGCACTTTAAGCCCGTAATAAGCCAGCACGCGGTTTTCACCCGTAATGGGTACAATATCAGCGGCGATGCTTACCGCCAGCAAGTCCAAAAAATTATATAACTTCTCCGCCGGAATATCTTTAAAAATGCAGTAAGCTTGTAAGAGTTTAAAGCCGACGCCGCAGCCGGTCAGTTCGCTGTACGGATAGGAGCAATCCTCACGTTTGGGGTCAAGCACTGCTGCTGCATCCGGCAACTCATTGCCGGGCCGGTGGTGGTCGCAAATAATAAAGTCGATGCCAAGGGCTTTGGCTTCGGCCACCCGATCGACCGACTTGATGCCGCAGTCAAGGGCAACAATCAGGGAAAAGTCGTTTTCGGCTGCCCATTGTACACCGGCCTGTGAGATGCCGTAGCCTTCTTTGTAGCGGTCCGGAATGTAGAAGTCGGTATTGGTGTAGAACGTGCGGAGAAAACCGTAAAACAGGGCCACGGAGGTGGTGCCGTCAACGTCGTAGTCACCGTAGACGAGGATTTTCTCCTGCCGCACAATGGCCATGGTCAGCCGCTGCACCGCGCGGTCCATGTCTTTCATCAGAAACGGATCGTGGAGGTGGCTGATGTCGGGCCTGAAAAAAAGCCGGGCTTCGTCGAACGAATAAACGCCCCGCTGTACCAGCAGTCCGGCCAGAACCGGACTGATACCGAGCGTCTGCACAAGGTGCTGCATAAACGCCTGCTGTTCCGGCGTGTCAGGGAGCTGACGTTTTATCCAACGTTTACGCTTAGGTTCCGGCTGTGCAATCATATTGGCAAAGTAATATCGTTTTTAAAGAAACTGTCTCGCTGTATGCTTTTTTTTCAACTCATGGCCTGCTATGTCAGCGTCTTCGGAACACCGGCTCAGGCACCTGTTAAAAGTAGCTTAACCGTTGATGTTCACAACATCAGGGAACTCACCGGCAATATCAGTGTTGCCATTTTTAAGCCCTGTGAAAAATTCCCCGACTGTAAGCCTGTAGAAGGAAAACGCATTGACGTTAAAAAAAATCGCATACAGGTTTCATTTGATGTTGATCCCGGCGAGTATGCCGTTGCTGTCTATCATGACGTTAACGACAATGGGAAGTTAGACAAAAAACTGTTCGGTATTCCTAAAGAACCGTACGGCTTCAGTAATAATTACCGGCCGGTGGTGTCGGCGCCTTCCTTTAAAGACTGCCAGGTTTCGGTTGGGACGGGCGAGACCTCGGTTTCGATCAAATTGCTGTAAACTATTTTTGTCCGGCATACGGCAGACCGCGGCGGCTGACCCGTGGCAGGCATGCCTTTATAGCGTGGACAGATTACTTCCATTGCCTAAGTTGACCGCCTATTGTCCCGCAAATCCGTCAGGAATTAGCTACCTTGCCAGCCGGTTACGGGAAAAAACAGGCTTGTGAGCGTATAAATTCAGCAGTACGTAACTATCCCCCAGCTAAAGCAAGGGGGCTTTAATCCTCACCGTTGGCAGGGGTAAGCACAAACCAACGGGGAATTTTC
>NZ_CAMFHL010000404.1 GCF_945952095.1 uncultured Arsenicibacter sp.
CCGTATGCCATGCCGCGTACCAGCGGATTTCTGCCGGACGCCATCAGAATCCCTGATACGTGCGTAGAATGCTGGTTTCCGGTAGCATCAGTACTGGCCGGTGTATCGCGCTGAATCAGGCGGGTACCAAACTCTACGTGAGATGCTCTTGGCTTGCCACGTACTTCCCACATACCCATCCGGTCACGGACCGCTGAGCCATTACCCGACAGGCTCACCCCGAGACTTCCACCTGTATACAGGCTGTTGGTACGGGTAGTGACCCCGGCTTTTGTGGCGCTGTTACTGGCGACATAGAGCAGGTTACCGGCTTCATCAACGCCATCAAGGGCAAATGTCCGGCCGTTGCCCAGATTCCCCGTCAGTGGGCGGCCAAGCGTAAGCGCCTGCGTTCTTGCCCGTTCGTAATTCTTTTGTTGATTGTCCTGAAGTTGTTTCTGAAGTGTCTTCAGCGTAGCCTTCTGGCTGGTGCTGTAATGAGGCAAAGATTGTGCCCATAAAAACTGAATGCCAATGACTTGCAAAACAAGAAGAAGGCATACACGCAGGCGACTGTATTGGTTTTTCATGTTAGGATAAGAACGTACGATAAGGCAACAAGACAACAAATGCTATCAGAAAGACGCACTAAGTTTATTTTTTTGTATTAGCCACTGCTTAAAAAGCTGTTAAATTTACAGCAACGTTCTCAGCAGAAAAAATACTGTCGCCGTACAGAACTCCTTGATATGTCAAAGAGACCGATTACAATTTCAATAACGAACAACAAAGGCGGAACCGGCAAAACAACCACGGCCCTGAATCTGGGAGCTGCCTTGCAGAAAAAGGGCTTCCGTGTGCTGCTTATCGACCTTGATGCACAGGGTAACCTGACACTTGCCACCGGCTGCCGGCAACCCCGCCACCACGCGGGCGAATTGCTGATGGACGAAGCTTCGTGGGAAGAAACCCTGATTACAGGCCCGACCGTACACCTGATACCAGCCAGCCGCATGCTGCTCAGCTATGAGCACCGCCTAAACGCCGAACCGGATAGCGGCTATCTGCTGCGTGAACAGCTGGAAAACCGGCCGTATGACTACGTAATCATCGACTGCCCGCCGAGCCTCGGTGCCCTGACGTTTGGTGCTCTCAGCGCTACCGACTGGTTTATTGTTCCGATGCAGGGAGAGAACTTCGCCTATATCGGGCTTGACGAGATTTTGCAGTGTGCCGCCAAAGTACGCCGCCGGATTAATCCGGAGATTAAGCTGGCCGGTATTCTGATGAATAAATTCGACCTGCGGACAAAGTTTGGCCAGAGTGTTTATCAGAAGCTGTCGGCTAATCCGGCAGTACGGGTTTTCAGCGCCTCAATCCGGCAGGATATCAGCCTGATGGAATGTACGGCCTTCGGCCAAAGCATTTTCGACTACGCACCTAATTCACGGGGAGCGCAGGACCTGATGAATTTTTGTGACGAATTTTTACAATACACCAACCAGCATGAAACGAGCCAAGTCATTTGATAATTTACTGACCGACCTGCACAGCGAACCGGTTGCGGATGTAAACATGTCGGTGCTGGGTGCACTCGACTCGGATGATGTCACCGAACTGTCGCCGCTCAGTATTGACGAACAGGAACGGCTGAGCGTCTGCGAGCGTATTATCGACGAAGGGCTGGCAACATTCATGGCCGTTGGAAACGCCTTGATTGAAATCCGTCATTCCAAGCTGTACCGTGAAAAATACCGGACGTTTGAGGTCTATTGCCGCAACCGCTTCGGCATCAAGCGACAGCGTGCCTACGAGCTGATGGGGGCCGCCGAAGTTGTTAACAGCCTGCAACAACCGGCTGTGTCGGAAATTTCCGACAACGATATTGCTTACCCGATGCCCGAACGGGAGTCTCACGCAAATGCTTTGTCGTCGATCCCCAAGGACGAACGGTTAAAGGTGTGGCAACAGGTGAATGAGACCTCGCAGCAAACCGGTAAAACCATCACGGCGAACCTGATTCAGTCGGTGGCACAGCAAAGCCTTTCACCTGAAACTTCTTCCTTAGAAGAATTGCCTCCACAGGAAAATACCCTGACATTGATCCAAAAAATCAGGAAAAATATCTCAAAAGCTGAGCCAGATGACATTCGGGTTGAAGTGCATGGCGTGTGGCTGAAACGATGTGGTCTGGAGGAAGCATGGCGTATACTCCGCGGCCGTCCGGAATGGGTAATTAATGACAACTTTAAAGACTGGCTGACACTCGACGAAGCAAAAGCCATTGGTCTGATCAAGTAATAAAAAAGCAGGGGTGAACCGTCTCCCCTGCTTTTGCTCCGACCAATGCGATCCACCTGTCAGTGGAATTGTTCTTCCTCAGTAGAACCTTTCAGTGCAGCCGTTGATGCGAGACCGCTCGTCACGACATCCTGCACGGCATCGAAATACCCCGTTCCGACAAACGACTGGTGCTTAACCGCCTTAAACCCCTCGGCCTGTAACGCAAATTCCCGCTGCTGCAACTGCGAATAGCCAGCCATTCCGAACTGCCGGTAGCTTGACGCCAGCTCAAACATACTGGTGTTAAGGGCATGAAAACCAGCTAGTGTGATAAACTGGAACTTGTATCCCAAATCGGCCAGTTTTTCGCGGAACGTCAGCATGTCTGCTTCCGGAAGCTTTGCGGCCCAGTTGAACGATGGCGAACAGTTGTAAGCCAGCAGCTTGCCAGGGTACTCCCGGCGAATGGCTGCCGCAAACTCAGCCGCCTGGCCTAAATCCGGTGTTGAGGTCTCGCACCAGACCAGATCGGCAAAGGGTGCATAAGCCAGACCACGGGCAATAGCCTGGTCCAGGCCGGCCTTTACGTAATAAAACCCTTCACTGCTGCGTGCGCCGGTCATGAATGCCTGATCACGCTCGTCAATGTCTGACGTTAGCAGATTGGCCGCATCCGCATCCGTACGGGCTACCAATACTGTTGGCACTCCCAACACATCGGCCGCTAACCGTGCCGACACCAGTTTATTAATGGCCTCCTGTGTGGGCACCAGTACCTTACCGCCTAAATGCCCGCATTTCTTTGCCGATGACAGCTGATCTTCAAAATGGACCCCGGCTGCTCCTGCTTCAATCATCTGCTTCATGAGCTCAAAGGCGTTCAGGTTACCACCAAAACCGGCTTCAGCGTCGGCCACAATCGGTGCCAGCCAATGTATATCCCCGTCATTGGCCAGTGTCTGCACCTGATCTGCCCGCAACAACGCTCTATTGATGCGGCTAACCACGGCCGGTACGCTGTCTGACGGATACAGGCTCTGATCGGGATACATCTGCCCCGACAGATTGGCATCCGCTGCTACCTGCCAGCCGCTCAGGTAAATAGCCTTGAGTCCTGCCTGTACCTGCTGTACGGCCTGATTACCCGTTAATGCACCCAGACCAGCCACATAGTGCTCGCTGTTCAGCAGGTTCCACAACCGGATCGCACCGATCCGGCCCAGTGTGTATTCGATGTTGTAGGAGCCACTCAGCCGCACCACGTCTTCGGCAGCGTAAGGACGTTCGATACCGGCCCAGCGCGGATTAGAGGTCCAGTCTGATAATAACTGATGGATGCGTTCCTGTTTCGTTTTCATCTTAATTTTGTGTAAAGCAAATTTTGTTTGGTCAAGACCACAACCG
>NZ_CAMFHL010000405.1 GCF_945952095.1 uncultured Arsenicibacter sp.
AGTCGGGGGCGTCGTTGTAACTCGTCCTGAAAATTCCCCGTTGGTTTGTGCTTACACCTGCCAACGGTGAGGATTAAAGCTCCCTTGCTTTAGCCGGGGGATAGTTACGTTGTGATGAACGTGATTTAATATTCTCTGTAAAGTTACACTAAAAACAAAGGGTTTAAAACACTCCATCTACATGGTAGACTGAAATGCTTTAAACCCTTTGAACTATCGTTATTGGTCAAACGCTATTGACCTGCCTGGGCCGTGGTTGGCATCGCCGGCTGGTATTGTTTTACGTACGTACCCGCCTTATACTGATCAAACGATTCTTTCTGGTTATGACCGCCGCCGAAATACGTTGAAATCTGGTGGAAAACCCGTGGTTCCAGGTAGCCCGGCACCGGCTGGATCATTTCCATTTTTTCGTTCAGGAACACCGTTGTCGGATAGCTCATCTGACCGTTCAGCAGGGCAATGGCCAGTTCATGGTTATTACCCTGCGTTTTAAACGTCCGCTGCCCCAGCACGATGTCTTCTTTCTGCTCGGCGTTCAGCTTCACAGCGTAGTAGTTTTCGTTGACATAGTCAATAATTGCCGGTTGCGTAAACGTCTGCCGGTCCATCACCTTACACCAGCCGCACCAGTCTGTGTATACATCGATCACAAACTTTTTCGGTTTTTTCTGACTTGCCTCGAATGCTTCTTTAATCGACATCCAGTGAATTTTCTTTTCCGCAGGTTTAGGCTCCTGCGCCTGGCGGAACGAAAACAGGCCGACAACAGAAAAAATAAAGGCTGCCAGTATGATGAAACGACGGTTCATGGTCTCAGCGTTTTGTAAATCAGTGTTTATAGCTATAAAAGTAATAAACTATTGAACAAGTTCCATGCCGGACCTATTTTACCAGACCCAGCAAATACTGACCATAACCGCTTTTAACCAGCGGCTTAGCAATTTCGCAAAGCTGGTCGCTGTCGATAAAGCCCATTCGGTAGGCAATCTCTTCAATACATCCGATTTTGAGTCCCTGACGCTCTTCAATCACCTGAACAAACTGCCCGGCCTGCATCAGCGACTGGAATGTACCGGTATCGAGCCATGCCGTACCACGGTCAAGTACGCCTACTTTCAGGCGGCCCTGCTCCAGATACACACGGTTAATATCCGTAATTTCCAGTTCGCCCCGCGGCGACGGTTTAATGTTTTTCGCAATCTCTACCACATTGTTGTCGTAGAAGTACAGGCCCGGTACCGCATAGTTCGACTTCGGCTCCGTTGGCTTTTCTTCAATAGACACGACATTGTGATCGCTGTCAAATTCAACGACACCGTAACGCTCAGGGTCATGTACCTGATAGGCAAACACCACGCCGCCCTCCGGATCGTTGTTCGACTGCAACAGTTTCGACAGGCCGGAACCGTAGAAGATATTGTCGCCCAACACCAGCGCAACCTTATCATCCCCGATAAAATCGGCACCGATGATAAATGCCTGAGCCAGCCCGTCCGGACTTGGCTGTACGGCATAGCTGAACGAGCAGCCAATCCGTGACCCATCGCCCAGCAGCTTCTCGAAGTGCGGCAGGTCGTGTGGGGTTGAGATAATCAGGATGTCTTTAATGCCCGCCAGCATCAGAATCGACAGCGGGTAATAGATCATCGGCTTGTCGTAAACAGGCATCAGCTGTTTCGAAACTGCAAGCGTCAGTGGGTGCAACCGGGTGCCTGAGCCCCCCGCAAGGATAATACCTTTCATTAGGATTGAGTGATTGAGTGACTGAATGATTGAGTGGGCCAATGGCGCTGTCACTCATTCAGTCACTCAATCACAATTAATTATCTGTTTTCGTACATGTCTGAATAATAACTCTGGTAGGCACCGGAGGTAACGTTATCGAGCCAGTCCTGATTGTTCAGGAACCAGTCGACCGTTTTTTCCAGACCTTCTTCAAATTGCAGCGAAGGCTCCCAGCCCAGTTCGCTCCGGATTTTGGCCGCGTCAATCGCATAGCGCAGATCGTGGCCGGCGCGGTCGGTTACGTAGGCAATCAGCCCTGCCGATGTACCTTTCGGACGATCCAGCTTCCGGTCCATGATGTTACACAATAAGTGTACCAGATCAATATTCTTCCATTCATTATGGCCGCCGATGTTGTAGGTCTCGCCGTCTTTTCCGGTATGGAAAATCGTATCAATGGCACGGGCGTGGTCAACAACGAACAGCCAGTCGCGTACGTTTTCGCCTTTGCCATATACCGGCAGCGGCTTATTGTTGCAGATGTTGTGAATCATCAGCGGAATCAGCTTCTCAGGGAAATGATTCGGGCCGTAGTTGTTGGAGCAGTTCGACAGCACAACCGGCATTTTGTAGGTATTGCCGTAGGCCCGTACAAAATGGTCAGACGCCGCTTTTGATGCCGAATACGGCGACTGCGGGTCATACGATGTTTCTTCCGTAAAGAAATCTTCCGGGTTATGCAGGGAGCCGTATACCTCATCCGTCGAAACATGGTAGAAGCGTTTGCCATCAAAACCGGTTTCGCCCGCTTTCCAGGCATTTTTAGCCGCATTGAGCAGGTTTACCGTACCGACCACGTTGGTCATTACAAAGGACATCGGATCGGTAATCGACCGGTCTACGTGCGATTCAGCCGCCAGGTGAATGACACCATCCGGCTGTAGTTCTGTAAACAGGCCGTCCAGGAAGGCAGCATCCGTAATATCGCCTTTAACGAACATGTAGTTTGGTGCATGTTCAATATCTTTCAGGTTTGCCAGGTTACCGGCATACGTCAACTTGTCGAGGTTGATGATCTGGTATTCAGGATATTTGGTAACGAATAGCCGCACAACATGCGACCCGATAAACCCTGCACCTCCTGTTATGACAATCTTCTTCATGATGGTCAGTTATATAAGTCAGTTGAAATGGTGTTTGCGGGAAACACCGGTGTAGTCAGGCAATAGCCTGAACTGGTTATGTACGGATATGCTCCGCAGAAAATGAATAGAATACGGTATTACTTCGCCTGAAGCTTCTGCTGCCAGCGCCAGGCATCGCTCAGCGATTCTGACAGCGAGCGTTTAGCCTGCCAGCCCAGGACGTTAGTGGCTTTATCAACATTGGCATAAATCTGCTCAACATCCCCCGGACGGCGCGGCCCGATGGTATAATTCAGCTTCACGCCGGTTGCGTCTTCAAAGGTATGGATCAATTCCAGCACAGAAGCACCCTGCCCCGTTCCGATATTGAACATATCGTAGAACGACGTTTCCGCCTGCTGATCGAGCAGCCGAAGGGCCTGCACATGCGCCTCGGCAAGGTCCATGACATGGATAAAATCACGGATGCAGCTGCCATCGGGCGTGTTGTAGTCGTCGCCGAAAACAGTCAGCTTATCCCGCAATCCGGCAGCAGCCTGTGTCAGGAACGGGACCAGATTGCTCGGTACGCCGCGGGGCAGCTCACCGATAACGGCGCTAGGATGGGCGCCGACCGGGTTAAAATAACGTAACGCAATAGCCTTCACCGGCATCTTTGCACGGACCGAATCGCGGATGATGTCTTCGCCCATCGCCTTAGTATTGCCATAAGGCGACTCTGCCGGCAGGCGTGGTGTCAGTTCCGTCACCGGTAACTGTTCAGGCTGCCCGTATACCGTGCAGGAC
>NZ_CAMFHL010000406.1 GCF_945952095.1 uncultured Arsenicibacter sp.
GGGTAGCCCCTTGAATCCGCCGCTGCCAATCAACACCTGATCGGCGCGGTGCACAAAAATGTACATCCACCAGGGCGACAGCGAAGGCTTTCCCTTCAGCAACTGATAAGTTGGTTCGAGGACTTCCGGAAACTCTGTCCAGTCTTCGGGAATCCGGCAGGCAACCGGCGTGGTCAGCTCACTGCGCTTCTGAATCAATGCGTCCAGTATCGGTAAATCTGCCGGAACGAGGTGTAATCGCGGAGTTGTTAACATACGGCTAAATTAAAGTACCTCCAGTTGACCGGCCGAAAAGGCCACCGGTTTATCAGCAAACAACTGCTTCGTGGCTGCCCAAGTAGTCCGGAACAGTTCACTTTGGCGGTAACGTTCCAGCGCTTCGGCCGACTCCCAATGGCTGTAGGTCATCCGGACGTTGGGTTTATCCAGATCGCAGAGCAGTTCCAGATGCAGGCATCCGGGAAACGACCGGATCTTTTCTTTCGATTGCCCGAAAATAGCCATGAATGCCTCCATTTTATCTTCCTGAAAGGTCATGCGTACAATTCTGATCAATGAATCCATGTGTTGACACTGAGTAGCGACCATTAACCTGCTAATGGTACCGGACAAAGCTCGTATTTTTTATTGATACTCCTTCAGCGGCGCAAAAAGCGTTTCAGAAAAGAGTTGAATTGTATAATTTTGACCGATGGCTAAAACAGAAACACTTGAGGATTTCTACCAGCAGAAATTCAATTGGTTACCGGGTAATCTACAGCAGGATCTGGGGCACTTCAATGTTTTTCAGTTCAGTAATTATCAGAAAGGGCGAAGTACACCTGTCTATTACAGTCGCCGGGATTTTTACAAGATCAGTTTGATTAAAGGGTATAACCGGTACCATTATGCTGATCGCAGTATTGATATTAACGGGGCAACCCTGATCTTTTTCAATCCGCAGGTGCCGTATACATGGGAAGCCTTGTCGGAAGAAATGGAAATTTCGTTCTGTATTTTCCGCGATGCTTTTTTCGCCGAACACAGCCGCAACTGGCTACACGATCTGCCCATGTTCAGGCCCGGTGGCAGACCTGCCTATGTCCTGAATGAGGCCCAATACGAACAGGTACACGCACTTTTTCAAAAAATGATTGCGGAAATAAACACCGATTATCCGTTCAAATTTGATTTACTGCGGAATTACGTTGCTGAGCTAATCCATTTTGCCCTCAAACAGGAGCCGGAAGAAACGTTACACCAGCACCCGAATGCGCAATCACGCCTGACGGCAGTTTTTACAGAACTGCTCGAACGGCAATTTCCGATTGAAACCCCGGCTCAGCGGTTTTCGATGCGGTCGGCGGGTGATTTTGCCCGTCAGCTGGCCGTTCACGTCAATTATCTGAACCGGTCTGTCCGCACTACAACCGGCAAAACCACAACGGATCACATCGCCGAACGGATGGCTAGTGAGGCAATGGCCTTATTAAAGCATACCGACTGGAATATTGCCGAAATCGGTTATTGCCTTGGTTTCGACGAACCAGCCCATTTCAATCACTTCTTTAAAAAGCAAACCAGTCAGACTCCTTCATCCTACCGCAAGGTTTGAATTTCGCAAGTATTGGTTTGTTACCGGCAACCACTGCCCCCCGTGCAACAGCTACTTTTGTGCCTGTAAACAGACAGGATTATGGACAACAAAAAAGTATGGTTTGTAACGGGAGCCTCCAAAGGCTTAGGCCTTCAGTTAGTCAGGCAGTTAGTAAGAGACGGACATCAGGTAGCTGCCACGTCGCGCAATACCCGTGCTTTAACGGAAGCGATTGGCAGTCATAACGGCTGGCTGCTGCCGTTGACGGTTAATCTGGCCGATGACAGTTCCGTGGCAGCAGCAATGCAGGAAGCCCATAAAACTTTTGGCCGGCTTGATGTTATCGTGAATAATGCCGGCTACGGCATCGGGGGTAGCATTGAAGAACTCACAGACGAGGAAACACGTGCTGCGTTTGATGTCAATGTCTTCGGAACCCTGAACGTCATCCGGCAGGCGATGCCGTATCTCCGGCAACAGCAGTCGGGCCACATTATCAATATCTCATCGATCGCAGGCTTTGCGGGTGCAACAGGCTGGTCAGTCTATGCCGCCACTAAAGCAGCTGTTAATGCGCTGTCGGAAGTCTTGCTCGCAGACGTACAGGAATTCAACATACATGTTACCGTTGTTGTGCCCGGCGCCTTTCGGACCAGCTTCCTGACCCCGGATTCGCTTGTACTGGCCCGCCATCCGATTGACAGTTATACGGCTATCCGGAACAGTCATACCCGCTATCAACAGATGAGCGGACTGCAAGCCGGTGATCCGGACAAAGCGGTGACCGTTTTACGGCAAATCACAGAACAAGCCAACCCACCGCTTTATCTGTTGCTGGGTACAGATGCCTTCCAACGGGCTAATCAGAAATTAGACACGCTGCAGAAGGCATTTGCCGCTGAAGAGCAGCGCACCCGGTCAACCGATTTTTAACCTTTCAGGCTGTATACATACACGCCGCTACCTTTTCCATTTTTACTTTTTATGCAACACAAAGTAGTCGCCATTACAGGTGCCAGCAGTGGCATCGGCGAAGCCATAGCCCGTCATCTTGCCGCTAAAGGATGCCGGATCGTTCTGGGTGCCCGGCGCACCGATCGTTTACAGCAGATTGCTGACGATATAACCGCCGCCGGCGGACAAGCAGCCTGGCAACCGCTCGACGTTACCCAACCGGAAAGCATGAATGCCTTCGTTCAGTTTGCACTCAGTACGTTCGGACAGCTGGATGTGATGGTCAACAATGCCGGTGTAATGCCTTTATCGTATCTGAACGCCTATAAAGTTGCCGAATGGCACCAGATGGTCGATGTGAATATTAAGGGTGTACTGCATGGCATTGCCGCCGCCTTACCCGTTTTCGAGCAGCAAGCCAGCGGGCAGTTTATTCAGATCACATCGGTTGGTGACCGGTGGGTTGGCCCGACGTCTTCGGTATACAGTGCTACCAAATTTGCCGTCCGGGCATTAACGGATGGCTTACGGCAGGAAGCCGGTCCAGGCGTCCGCGTAACGCTGATTGCGCCGGGGGCAACTGAATCCGAGCTGGCGGAATCCATTTCGGATCCGGCCCTGAAAAAACTGGCTATTGAACAGTTCAGGTCAGATACCATTCCGGCTGAAGCCATTGCACGGGCTGCGGCTTACGCCATTGAACAGCCGGACGACGTAGATGTCAACGAAATAGTGGTTCGCCCGATTAAGCAGAAATCCTTTTAACGCCTACCCTACAGCCGTAATCCGCCGGATTGCGGCTGTTTTTGCATGCACTTTCATGGATTGAAAAATCCTGAAACTGCCTCCGTACATCCTATCCGCAACAGACTTGTAGTAAGACCTTTGCATGACGCATTTACGGCTTATCAGTTTTCCTCAAATTAACGCAAAGTGTCATGTTACAACACGTTATTCCTGCCTTTGGGCTTATAAATGCTATTGCGGCGGTGGGTATTGCCTTGCTCTACATCACTGCCTTTTCACTGGTTAACGAACCGCAGCGGCAACTCGTTAACGCCCTGATCATTGCCTGTCTCTTATACACATCTCCGAGCCCACGAGACAAGAGGCAATCCCGTATG
>NZ_CAMFHL010000407.1 GCF_945952095.1 uncultured Arsenicibacter sp.
CAAACACCTCGATCATTGTTACTGAATCGCGGACCTTATCCAGCTCCTCGACGTTCCCGGCACATTTGGCTAAGATTGACTTTTTGTGGATACGATTACCGATGATGACGAACCGGCTCCCCTTGATGGCGAAACAGCCGTATAGATCACCCAAAACCCAATCGACGGCCTGATCAACGCGCTCCTCGTTCTTGACGATTTCGGCATCGTCTATATCATCCACGACCCCATAGTTAGGTCGTTTCTCGGCTTTGCGGATACCACGGGGAGACTGGCCACGGCCCAGCGCCCAGAAGCCCACACCGTCCTGAGTTGAAAAGTTGCCCTCCTCCCAGTCTCCGAATGTTCGTTGCTCTCCGAAATCATTCACATACCGCTTGTTGGCCTCCAGCTCAGCCTGAAGATCAATAAGCAAGCCTAATGCTTTCTCTTTGTTGTTCGAGACAATCACCATGCCTGTGAGTTCACCTCTGGCTTTCAGGAATAAGGGTATGAAAATATCGTGAAGAACGCTCTTTGCATGTTCGCGTGGCCACTGATGCACGCCAAAATAGTCCCGGTCCTGAATGATGTTCTGAGCTGCTTTCTTGTGAAACCAGCCGAACTCAATCCGTTTGCCGGTGTCGGCATCGGTCATGTACTTGCTGAAGTAGTACCAACAAAAGGCGCTGAAGTCCTCAAGTAGCTTACCGGTACGTTTTTCGCGCTGGGCGTCTGTTTCGGTCGGATCGGTTGCAGGGGCTTCACTGACCCATCGCTTGCGGCTGTCCAGATACTCTTTCCAGGCCTGCCGGTCTTTGGCGGTCATCATTGTATTAACACCTCCCGTTTGTTGTAAAGGAATTCGTTGGAATACGGATCGACCATTTTGGCGACGTCGGGGTTTTTGTTGCTGACAAACGTCATTAGCTCCCTGATCACATCGACGTACATTGCCCAGGTGATCTCTTTGCCTTTGATTGTCGCAAATAGCTTTGAGATTGCGTCGATCTCACCTTTGTCGATTGGCTGAAGCGGTTGGCTGGTGTCAGCGGCATTCTTCCGGTTGGTTTCAATACGTTGTCGGGTGGCCTGAAGCTGGTAATCAATGATCTCCGAAACCATCTCCATACGGCCGCTTTTCTGGGCTTGCAGGTTTGCGCGTTTCATCCGCCATTGGCCGTCAGTTGACCATGACGAAACCGAATTCTCGGAGACATCCAGAATTCGTGCGATTTCTACACCGGTCAGACCTTTGAGGAATAATTCTTCAGCTGCTTCCTTTTTTTGCTTGATCGTCATATTACATGAGTTACGGCGGTATGGCTCAAAATTGCGGGTTGTGTTTTGGAAAGTGAAAAACGAATCTGACGGAGTAACGGAATCCGTGTACTCCGTACAGGATTTTTTGTACTCCGTCAGATTGCTTTTTGGCGGTGTGGGCCGGGCTTAGCTGTTTTGTGTCACAATCGCCTACCGTAACTGCTTTTGCAATGGCCAAGACTAAGAGTGATAAGCTTTCCTTTGTCGTAAGCGACGAAACAATTAACTGCTACGGGTTGCGCCTGCTGAACGCCGGGGCGCAAACAGATGCGTTCAAGAAAAACCCTGTCATGCTCTGGATGCACGAGCGGGGTGTGATCATCGGCAAGTGGTCGAACCTGCGGTTTGAGAGTGATCAGTGGGTTGCTGACCCTGAGTTTGACACTGAAGACGAATTTGCCGGTAAGATTGCCAGTAAGGTCCAGCGTGGTTTTATTCAGGCGGTTTCTGTAGGAATAGAGCTGCTGGAAGTCGTGCGGAACGAGGCAATGAAGTGCTACGATGCAACCAAGTGGGCAATCAACGAAATCAGTTTCGTGGACGTGGGCGGCAACCGCAATGCTGTCCGGCTCTACAACAATGAAGGGGAACCAATTGAAGACATCTCTTTGATGCTTCAGGCGTATACGCCCCAGACACCGACCAACACAAATTCTCCAAATACAATGTCTGTAAATTTCAAACCGATTGCGATTGCGCTGGGACTGGCGGAAAACGCAACAGAGGACCAGATCACATCTGAAGTGCTGAAGCTGAAAGCTGATACCGGCTATAAGCAGAAGTACGAAGACCTGATCAAGAAACAGCAGGATGCCCAAACGGCTGAAGCGGTTAAGCTGGTTGATGCAGCAATTGCAGACAACCGGATTAATGCGACGCAAAAGGACACCTATCTGAAGCTGTTTGCGTCCGACTTCGAGAGTACAAAAACGATCCTGGACGGCATGCAGAAGCCTGCCAACCTGGTCCAGGTAGCCAATCAGGGAGCGCAAAAAATTGAGCTGGCTGCACTCACTGAAGGTGAGGAGTTGATTAAGCAATGGGATGCCCTGGATAAGTCCGGCAAACTAATGGACCTGAAGGCTGGTGATCCTGATAAGTACAAAAAGATGTTCAAGGCGAAGTTTGGCAAAGAGCCAACCCAATAGGCAAGCGAAGTTCTTTATAGGCAAGCGAAGTTCTTTTTTTATCTAACCGTAACTTCTTAAATAAATGGCTCTCGAAAAAGAGATCTGGGTCCGCGATATTATCGGGAACCTGTACAAAAACAATGACTTTCTGGACCGTGCGTACAATGGTGATGCCAATGTACTGAACGGGAAAGTGGTTCACATTCCGGTTGCAGCGGCGGCGTCCGGTGCATCGAAAAACCGGGCCGTATTACCGGCAGCGGTCAACCGGCGCTCTGATACCGACATCACGTATGCCCTTGATGAGTATACGTCTAACCCGATCCTGATTCCGAATATCGACAACATTCAGCTCAGCTACGACAAACGGGCGTCGGTAATGCAGGAAGATATGGCCTACATCCGGCAACTGGTTGCTGACTGGATGCTGCGTAACTGGGCAACGGCAACGAATATTACGCGCACAACCGGTGCGGCTACACTGGGTATGGCACCCGGCGCAACCGGCAACCGCAAGGCACTGTTGAAAGAAGACCTGAAGAATATCCGCTATATGATGAATAAGGCCAATATCCCGAACGAGGACCGGGTGGCAGTTATTCCGTCGGATATGATGAATTCGCTTCTAGACGATGCTGATTTGAAGAAGCGGGACCGGGCGTTGGAGCTTGACATGAAAGGGGGCGTGGTGAGCCGCCTGTACGGTTTCGATCTGATTGAGCGTTCGGCCACAACAGTCTACACCAATGCCGCAACACCGGCAGCGAAAGACCCGGGGGCCGCAACGGCTGTGACCGATAACCTTGCTGTACAATGCTGGCAGGTGAATAGTGTTGAACGTGCTTTGGGCGCGGTTGATATGTTCGAAAAACTGGGTGATCCGACGTATTACGGGGACATCTACTCTTTCCTGGTAATGATGGGTGGCCGTATTCGCCGGGATGTAGGTGTATGGTCAATTGTTGAGGCTGCTTCGGCCTAATCTATTCCTGATCCAGGCGGCTGACTAATCAGCCGCCTGTTTTCCATCGTAACTTTTTCAATAATCAATAATGGCACTACCTGGTGTAAGTATATCAATCAAATCGGGCGGTCTGGGGCTGGTGGCTCAGGTGCCTGACCGGGTTGTAGGGTTAG
>NZ_CAMFHL010000408.1 GCF_945952095.1 uncultured Arsenicibacter sp.
GAAAAAACCATCCCGGAATCCCATGTTTTCGCGGGCTTTCAGTCCCAGTATGCCGCTGGCCGCCGCCGCTTCCTGTAGCCGGATTTCGGGGGTACCGCGGGTGCCTAGTTCGCCACGCGTCAGGTCAACGGCTGCCACGGTTTTCCCCTGCTCAATCAGGGAAAGAATGGTGCCGCCGGCGCTCATCTCGGTATCGTCGGGGTGAGCGGTTATGCAGAGTACATCAACTTTCATGCAACGTAAAGAGTGAAAGACAGAAAGAGCGAAAGAGTGGGGTCGCTCAAAGCAACACGCACACGCTCCGGTAGATAGCTAATTGTTTGTGCTAAAACAACCAGAAAACCATAAACGGGCAAAGGAAGTTCTTTATGTTTGCGGTAGGGATGAACTTATCGCTCACCTTCACTATCATCATGTATAAAACCCTTGCATTTCAGACAAACTGTCGGGCGGTAAACGCGTGTGCTGACCGCGACGACGCCGAAGCGACCATGCTGGCATCGCTTGACCGGATAGAACGGCAGCTTTCGGCGAGTATCGACCATATCGGACGCGATGTTACGCTGGTCGTGATGCCGGAAAACTTCCTGAGCGGCGCGCCCGTCACCGAAACGCTGGTAGAGTGGCGCGATAAGGCCGCACTCGAAATCGACGGCCGGGTGTATGAAGCGATCAGCGGTATGGTGCAGCGCCTGCAGCTTTATTTTTCCGGCAACGTTTACGAAATCGACCCGCATTTTCCGGATCTGTACTTTAAAACGAGCTTCATCATGGGGCCGAACGGCGACCTCATGCTGCGCTACCGGCAGCTGAATTCGTCGTATTCGCCGACACCGCACGATGTCTGGGCCTATTACCTGGAAGCGTACGGCTACGACTCGGTTTTCCCCGTTGTTAAAACCAATATCGGTAACCTGGCCTGTATTTCGGGCGAAGATATTGCGTATCCGGAGGTAGCCCGCTGCCTGACCATGCGCGGGGCGGAGGTGTTGCTGCACAGTACAGCCGATGTATACAGTCCGCAGCTGACGGCGAGGCGGGTGGCCAAACCGGCGCGTGCGGCCGAAAATATGGCCTATGTGGTGTCTGCCAACGCGGGCGGTTCGACCGGCGGGCTGTTGCCGGAACAAACTTACGGGGGCGGTTCGGTGGTAATTGATCCGCGCGGTCAGGTGCTGGCCGAAGCCGGTGCCGGCGAAAGCCTGGCTGCTCATGCCGACATTGACCTGAACGCCTTGCGGATGCAGCGTCAGCGTACGGGGCAGGGCAATATTCTCGCCCGTCAGCGGTTTGAACTATATGCTGAGAGCTATGCCCGTCATTCGGTCTATCCCCCTAATACCCTGCTGTCGGAAGTAGCCGAACGTAATCACTTTGCGCGGACACAGCAGGCATCCATTGATAAACTTAAAAAAGAAGTATTTTGACAATCAGATCATTGTGCCTCCGGCTGCCATGCCTCTGGCTACTAAGCCTGTGGCTAATGATACCGGCATTGGCGCAGCAGGTAGATTCGGTTTACCGGCTGAAAACCAGCAGAGAAATAGCCTTGTTCGGAGCGGGTGCCGCAACCGGTGTAGTGTCACTGGTAGCAGGGCAGACGCTTGATCCGCTGACACCGCAGGCTATTCAGGCATTGCAGCGTTCGCAACTATCATCGGTTAACCGTAATGCGACTTATCAGTGGTCCCCTGCGGCTGACCGCCTGAGCGATCTTACGTTTCTGGGAACAGTCGGAATAACGGGGCTGGTGGCCCTGCCAACGCTGCGCCGGAAGGGGTGGGCAACCATTCCGGTTATGTTTCTGGAGACGGCTTTGCTGGCGAACGGAATACAGCGATCGGTCAAAAATATTGCGCAGGAAACCCGTCCGTATGTCTACAACCCTGCGGTTCCGCTGGCGGAGAAAATGAGTAAGGATGCCCGCCGCTCGTTTTTTTCGGGCCATACGACGAATGCCTTTGCTGCTGCCGTTTTTGCTTCTACTGTTTTTAGCCACGTTTATCCCGATTCCCGGCTGAAGCCGCTGGTCTGGGGGAGTTCGCTGGTATTGGCGACCGGAACGGGTTTACTGCGGTACAAAGCCGGTCAGCACTTCCCGGCCGATCTGGTAGCGGGTGCCGCATTCGGGTCAGTAATGGGGTGGCTGGTACCTAAGCTGCATCAGCGAACCGGCAGGCGGCAGGTATCCGTGGCACCGTGGGCGAACGGGCAGGCGAGTGGCGTCTATGTACGCTACGTGCCGGTTTATCGTTAACTTTGCGGCGCGATGACAAAAATTACTGAACATATCCGTAACGCCAACGGTAAGCCTATTTTTTCGATTGAGGTCATCCCGCCGATCAAGGGGGACAACCTGAAAAATCTGCTGGACAACATTGAGCCGTTGATGGAGTTTAAACCGCCGTTTATCGACGTAACCTACCACCGTGAGGAATACATCGAGCGGCCGATGCCCGATGGTACCATCAAACGCATCATTACCCGGAAACGTCCTGGAACGGTCGGTATCTGTTCGGCCATCATGCACCGCTTCAACGTTGATCCGGTACCGCATGTGTTGTGCGGCGGCTTTACCCGCGACGAAACCGAAGATTTTCTGATCGACCTGCATTACCTGGGCATCGACAATGTGCTGGTGCTGCGCGGTGATCCGGCCAAGCCGTTCAGTACCTTTAAGCCGAAAGAAAACGGCTATTCGTACGCCAGCGAACTGGTTGAGCAGGTGGTGCACATGAATCACGGTTCGTACCTCCACGAAGGTGAGACGGCGCTGGCACCGAGCAATTTCTGCATCGGGGTCGCGGCTTATCCGGAAAAACACCTCGAAGCGATTGACTTCGACACGGATATGGAGTACCTGAAACAGAAGGTAGAAAAAGGCGCTGATTATATCGTAACGCAAATGTTTTTCGATAATCAGAAGTACTTTGCCTTTGTCGATAAGTGCCGTTCGATGGGGATTACCATTCCGATTATTCCGGGACTGAAGCCGTTGAGTACACGAAAGCAACTGAGCGTGTTGCCGCGTATTTTCCACCTCGACCTGCCTGACGATCTTGTGAAATCGGTCGAAGCCTGTGAGAGCGATGCGCAGGCCCGCGAAGCCGGTATAGAATGGTGTATCCAGCAATGCCGCGAGCTGGTGGCTGGCGGAGCACCGGTGCTGCATTTCTATACCATGGGGAAATCCGATAATATTATGAAAGTGGCGGGCGCCATTTTCTGATTATACACCGGCCTGATGCTCAGCGTCAGGCTTTTTTTATGCCTGTCCACTCAAAAGCGATAAGGTTTGCCTCCGGTCAATTTTGCCGGTCGGTGTTTCGGCGAACCTGCCAGTATTCATCAGTTTTTTAGGCACATGATAGGGGCCAAGCTGCCCGCGGATGGCCTGCTGCACCGCCTGCCAGACGTCATCCGGTACTGCTGTTCCCTCCACAACCGCCACCAGTTGCTGGCCTAACCGTTCGTCGGGCATACCGGCTACAAACAACCGCGGATTCAACTGATAGCCGGCCAGTTGCTGCTGCATAATTCGTTCG
>NZ_CAMFHL010000409.1 GCF_945952095.1 uncultured Arsenicibacter sp.
GATATGTTGATGTCCGGGTATAATTTTCCACATTTATGCCCGGCTATTCCTCAGGCGCAAACAGAAAAGGCCTGCCATCCGGCAAGCCTTTTCTGCTCTTCTTTCTAGCCAGTGACTAATTAGTGCTTAACCAGCTCTTCACGCTCCTGTGCGGCCAGTAATACTGAATCGGCACCAAGGAAATGCTCAATGTGATGCGCACGGTCTTCTACCTTATACAAAATCTGTTTCAGCAGTGTCTCAGTGGCATAATCCATCCGCTCAGTGGCGTTCTTGATGGACTTGCGCAGCTCAATGGCAATTTTTTTCTCTGACGCCATATCACGCTCCAGCGACTCCCGGATCCGGAATACGCCTTCTTCTTCGTGTTCAATATAGGACAGTTTATAGACGTTAGTCGGATGACACGTCGGCGCAAAGCCCATCACGGTTAAGCGCTCGGCCAGTTTATCATACTGCTCATGTACTTCGGTATAATTGCCTTCGAAGAACAAATGCAGATCACGGAACTGCGGTCCTTCGACCAGCCAGTGATGTTTGTGGTATTGCTGGTGCAGGGTAATAAACGCAGCCAGGTGCCGGTCCAGTTCTTTGGCCATAGCCGTTGCCGTTTCCTTGCTCAGGCCAACCGGATTGTCGGCATACTCTTTTGCTTCGCGGATTTTTTCGTCGATTTTTACTTCCCGGGTTTCCATATCGTGAGTGTAAACTTGTTAATAAGTAATCACCACAGATAACCTATAAATATGGAAGATTGTTGGACGGGACAGCCAGTTATTTTTAGCCCGCCTGTCCATTGACCCACCGGAAAATCGGCGTAAGTTTGATGCATCAAGCTTATGAAATACGTACGGATTTTCCTGAAAATACTGCTGGGGCTGATTGCCCTGATTCTGCTGTTCGCCGTGGCCAATATTGTGCCTGTCGATAATACACCGTATCAGCAGACGGATTTCTACAAAGAAACCGGCAACCGGCTGGCAGCCCTGACCCGGCCCGCGCCGGCACAAGCTCCAATCCAGGCGGGATGGGCCCGTGAGAACCTGACTCCTTCGTTTACAACGCCGACGGGTGGCTACGGAGCACGGCGCGGAAAACAATGGACCGAAGTCCACGACTCCGTTTATGTAAAGGCCGTTGTGCTCGACAACGGGAGCAGCCGTGTCGCCCTGGTGGCCCTTGACCTGCTTATTACCCCGCCAACGGTTGCCGAAGCCCTCAAAAAACGCCTGCCGGAGATCGGATTCCGCTGGGAAAATGTCTTTACCGGTGCCATTCACTCACACAATACGATCGGTGCCTGGGCACCGGGTCTTGTCGGCGGCCTTATTGCCGGCGAATACGATGAACGGGTTGTGCCGCTGATCACCGACCGTATCCTGAAAGCCATCGACCGTGCGCAGAAGCAGTTGGCGCCTGTGACAATAGGCTACACACAGGCTGACGGCAAGTCATTGGTCTATAACCGGCTGCTTGAAAACGGGCCGGTTTTCGGCGACATTCAGCTGCTGAAGTTACAAAAGGCATCCGGCGAATCGGCGGTGGTCTGCACGTATGGCGGCCATGCAACGGTGATCGACATGAAGCAATACCAGTACCTGAGCCGTGATTATCCTGGTGCTTTAGTTGATAAACTGGAGCAGGAAACCGGCAGTTTTACGCTGTTTCTGGCCGGCGCCGTTGGCAGTACCGGTCCGAAAATTGACGGACCAGACCGGCTGGCCGCCATGACGCAGTATGCCGATAGCCTGAGCCGCCGCATTGTACCGGCCCTGAAGTCCCTCAAGCCGGTTGCTGACTCATCGCTCGGGATGCTGACCCTGCCGTTGACCCTGCGCGACCCGCATGTACGGATCAGCGACGGCCTGCGGGTACGGCCGTGGATTTTCCACGCCGTTTACGGCGATTATCCGTCGGAACTGAAAGCGCTGCGGATCGGGAAAACAGTATTCGTCGGGACGCCCTGCGATTTCTCGGGTATGCTGGTACCGGCCCTACAGCCGGTTGCGCGGCAGAAGGCCCTGAATCTGGTTGTTACGAGCTTTAACGGAGGCTATATTGGCTATATAACGCCTGATCAGTACTACCATCTGGGCCGTTACGAAACCAATGATATGAACTGGTTCGGGCCGCAGAACGGCGACTATTTTGTGGAGATGATGTCGGGCCTGATCCGGAAGTTTTAAGCGCCCGGAATAGTATTGACCCGGCAGCGGCCGTGACCGAACAAATCCCGGAGAGTTGCTGTTTCTTCATCAGCAGTACAGACCAATAACCCTGGCGATTTTATGAAAGGCTTTCATTTTTCTCAATATGTGCCGCCGGAGCAAAAAAGCGGTAGCAAATTTGATCAGCTGCTGAATATTTTTCAGCAGTTATTGCTCATTACCTCCGGCGATGTCGAGCAGGCCATGGCCTGGATGAATCAGCTGGACCGGCAGTATAGCCTGACCGATGATAAGTACGGGATGGGTGATTTCTTCGACGAGTTGAAGGAGAAGGGCTACCTGACAGAAGAAAATCAGGAGGGCCGTCTGTCAATGACGCCGAAAAGTGAGCAGACCATTCGCCGGAGTGCGCTGGATGAGATCTTCGGTAAACTGAAACGGTCAAAGGCCGGTGGCAACCACCAGACTCCCTACAGCGGGTCGGGCGATGAGCTGAGCAGCGATCTGCGGTCGTACCAGTTCGGGGATACCTTGGAGCAGATTTCGATGACGGAGTCGATCCGGAATGCGCAGATTAACAGCGGTCTGGACGATTTCCGGTTGATGGAACGCGATCTTGAAGTGACCGAAAAGGAACAGAAAACCCAGACCTCGACGGTGCTGATGATCGACATCAGCCACTCGATGATCCTCTACGGCGAAGACCGGATTACACCGGCCAAAAAAGTGGCGCTGGCTCTTGTCGAGCTGGTGAAGCAGAAATATCCGAAAGATACCCTCGATATTGTGGTGTTCGGCAATGATGCCTGGCAGATTCAGGCTAAGGAACTGCCGTATCTGGAGGTTGGACCATATCATACCAATACCGTGGCCGGTCTGGAACTTGCGATGGATCTGCTGCGTCGCCGGAAAAACAAGAACAAACAGATTTTTATGATCACGGACGGGAAGCCGACCTGTCTGAAAGAAGGTATCCGGTATTACAAGAACAGCTTTGGCCTTGATCGTAAAGTAGTAGGCAAAACGCTGACGCTGGCTGCGCAGTGCCGCCGGCTGGATATTCCGATTACCACGTTTATGATTGCCACGGATCCGTATCTGAAGCAGTTTGTGCAGGAATTTACGAAAGTGAATAACGGCCGTGCCTATTACAGTGGTTTGCAGGGACTGGGCAACATGATGTTCGAGGATTTCCAACGCAACCGCCGCAAAAACATTAAATAACGTAGAGACGCAATATTTTGCGTCTCATTTTGCTGCCATTTGTTGTTTTCCGGAGCAATGTACATGAGTCATCCCGAATTTTGATTCCATAAGTGAGTGAAAGCAATTCGGATTCG
>NZ_CAMFHL010000410.1 GCF_945952095.1 uncultured Arsenicibacter sp.
GTACAGAATTTCGATGCCGGGACCGGAATTCCTAAAGGTCCGGTTGAGTACCTGAGCCCCGAGTGGCTGGAGCTTAAAAAACACGCGATCCGGGAGGCGCAGCGGCTCGGCCTCGAATTTACGATGCACAACTGCCCGGGCTGGTCGTCGAGCGGCGGGCCGTGGATTACGCCGGAGCAGTCAATGAAGCAGCTGACCTGGAGTGAGTTGTGCGTCGAAGGGGGGCGGCCCATAAACCGGAAACTGCCGCAGCCCTACACAAAACTACAGCATTACCGCGATGTGGCGGTACTGGCCTATCCGTCGCTGTTCGGCGAAATGGCGTTTGACAACATCATCGGCAGTGTAGAAACGCCCGTAGGAGCGGTAGATATCAGTGGGTTAAACGGAGAAGACAATGAGGGGGTTACGGTGCAGGGAGCAACCACCGGTCAACCGTCGTACCTGCAGATCAACCTGAAAGCGACCATTGAGGTACAGGCACTGGGGTTCGCCGGACAGGTGATTGATACAGGTGGCGGCGGGTTTGGCGGGCCGTCGGTAACCATTGAGGTTTCAGAAGATGGTGTAACGTTCAGGAAGCTCGCCACGGTACCTGTCACAGACGTAATGACCAGGGCTGAGTTTCCGTCCGTCATGCTGAAAGCCTTCCGCTTCGTGTCGGCGAAAACCGTTCAGTATACCGGTATTCAATTCTCAAACGCTCTGCGCCTGACCGACTGGCGCAAAAAAGCCAACTACGCATTCAGCGGGGTAGCGGGCGCCGCACCCCAAACGACTCCTCCCGAAAAATCAGCCATCGTCAACCGGAACGCCCTTGTTGACCTGACCGATAAGCTCGATGCCACGGGGCGCCTGCAATGGGATGCCCCGGCCGGTGACTGGACCATTCTTCGCTTCGGCTACACGTCGACGGCAACCATCAACCGGTCAGCACCCGATACGGGCGTCGGTCTGGAATGTGATAAATTCAGCAAAGCCGCCGTTACGGCTCACTTTACAAAAATGATGGAGCAGTTGCTGCCAACCCTTGAGCCGCTGGCCAAACAGGGTAAGGTCGGGCTGCTGATCGACAGCTACGAAGTGGGTATGCAGAACTGGACGGAGGGTTTCGATCAGTATTTTAACGCACAGAACGGCTACGACCTGCGGACGTACTTACCCGCAATGACCGGCCGGATTCTGGATTCGGCCGACACGACCGAACGCTTCCTGTGGGACCTCCGCCGCACACAGGCTGACCTGATGGCTGATGCCTATTACGGTCAGTTTACGACCCTTTGCCACCAGCACGGATTTACTGCCTACGCCGAACCCTATGACCGTGGGCCGATGGATGAATTACAGATTGGCTCGCGCGTGGATGTCAATATGGGGGAGTTCTGGAATGGCCTGTCAACCATTTTCCAGAATAACCTGACCATGCACCGGACGGTCAAACTCGCGGCCTCCATTGCCCATACCAATGGCAAAGGCGGCGGCAAACCGCAGGTGGTCGGGGCGGAAGCCTTTACCGGCGAACCCGAATCGGCCCGCTGGCAGGAATACCCGTTCGGGATGAAAGCCCTGGGCGATAAAATGTTCAGTCAGGGGCTGAGCCGCGTCATTTTTCACCGGTATGCCCATCAGCCACACCCGACCGCCCAGCCCGGCATGACAATGGGGCCGTGGGGCATTCATTTCGACCGGACCAATACATGGTGGGAGCAGGCACGGCCCTGGATGGCGTATCTGGCGCGCTGCCAGAGCCTGCTCCAGCAAGGCCTGTTCGTGGCCGATCTGGCGTATCTGACTGGTGAAGAGGGAAATGCATATGCAACTGTTCGTCCGGAAGAGCTGAATCCGGCCCCGCCGGAAGGATATGATTACGACGTAATTAGTGCCGAAACGCTGCTCCGGCATGCACAGATGGCTGACAACCGGCTGACGTTGCCGGATGGTATGAGCTACCGTGTGTTGGTGGTGCAGACCCGGAATATGTCTTTGGCCTTACTGGAGAAAATCCGCGGGCTGGTGATGCAGGGGCTGATCCTTGTTGCCCGGCGGCCGGTCGGGATGCCGGGGCTGCGCGACGCCGGTAAAGACCTCCAGTTTAACCGTATTCTGGATCAGTTATGGGGGCTGAAAGGTACGGCACCGGCAGCCGGAAATGTAGTGGGTAGAGGCATGGTGTATGCCGGTAAATCGCTGCAGGAGGTTTTCACGGCCCTTAAACTGCTTCCGGATGTGGATATAACGGCTCAATCCGGGGATGCCCCCGTTACCTGGATTCACCGGCGGATTGGCGGCGACGAAGTGTATTTTCTGGCCAACCAGCGCCGGACCGTGGAAGACGTAGTCTGTGCTTTCCGTGTGTCGGAGAAGCAGCCTGAATGCTGGGACCCAGATACGGGTGTGGTCACGAAACTAAACCTGTATGAAAAAGAAGCGGGCCTGACCAGGGTACCCCTCCGGCTGGAACCAGCCGGGTCGGTTTTTGTGGTGTTCCGGCAGGGAGCCGCTGAAAATCATTATGTTTCGGTAAGCCGTAATCAGCAGCCGCTGCAATCGGCGCGCCTGTTTCCGGCGGTATCGCCGAAGCGTTTTCCGGAAATAGTCAATAATTTTACGATAAATGTCCGTGCCAAACCGGAGCTGAATATCATGCTGTCCACGCAGAACTTCATGGATGGCATTGCTGATCCGTGGACGGATTTTTATGCAATATACCCTGCGTCGGGGAAGGAGTTGTACGGGGCCAGCCATGCGGCTGCCGGCCTGGCCATTGGCCGGAACGGGATAGCGGTCTGGGAGCGGGCGGCCGGAAAACCGGTGCTCGTACTGGCCGCGCCCGTGCCGGTGTCGGGCTGGAGTCTGATCACGGTGGTCTACCGCGAAGGAGCACCCTCGGTTTATGTCAACGGGAGGCTCATTAAACGGGGAAAGGCTTCGGGCGATCAGGTACATCCGACCCTGGATCAGGCCTTTCTGCGGGACGGGGCCTCGTACTACAACGGCGACCTGTCTGTGCCGCAGCTGGTGGCCGAAGCGTTGCCGGATGACCGGATTCGCCAGCTGGCCCGTGAGGTCTACACGCCGGCCCAGCCGACACCGGTTCTTTCGACGACGGGCGAAGAACGGGCGTCGTTTCAGTTCTGGGAAAACGGGAAATATACCTTCTGGGACGCGGCCGGCAAAGAACGGACAATTCCGGTTGGCAGTCTGCCGGAACCGCAGGTGCTTTCGGGAGGATGGCAGGTGGCGTTTCAGCCGGGAAGGGGCGCTCCGGAGCCGCTTGTCCTCAATGAACTCATGTCGCTGCACCGGCATCCGGAGGCGGGGGTGCGCTATTTCTCCGGTACTGCCACTTATACAAAAGCCATTGAACTCAACCCCGCACTGACGGGAAATAACCGCCGTATTTTTCTGGATCTTGGCCGGGTAGAAGTGAGCGCGGACCGGCGGCTGAACGCTAAACCACTCGCACGCCGCTGGAATCGGCCTAGCCCGCACCAT
>NZ_CAMFHL010000411.1 GCF_945952095.1 uncultured Arsenicibacter sp.
CTCTATATGGCATACAAAAGCTATACCGTTGGCTCCCAGCCTTTTTCGTATTCGCGGCTCCAGAACTTCTGGGCAGCCTTGTTGTTTTTGATACGGCCGGTTTTAGGATCAATGTCCAGAATGCTTTCGGAGCGCAGGGCGATATTGCCCAGCTGGCAGAGGAGCGTACTCTGGTGGCCACTCATGATGTCTGAAGCCAGAGCCGTTCCGTTTTTGATAGCCGAAATAAAGTTCTGGAAGTGGGTCGCGTCGAGTGCCTGGGACGGGTCCATTTTGTTGCGCGGGTCAATCGGCAGGTCATTTTTCACGTCCTTAACCAGCTTGTTATCCAGGTCGTAGATTTTGTAGGCGTTGCCGCCACCGTACTCCAGCGTACCTTTTTCACCGTAGAACGATACCCCGACGCTGCTGCCTTCCACGTTCCGGCTGTTGCAGCTGCGGCCCTCCCAGGTCATGAATTTGTTGTCCGGAAATTCGAGGTTAATCACCTGCGTATCCGGCGCCTCCCAGTCGTCCTGGTAGCGGTAGCGGCCGCCGGACGAACTTACGCGGGTCGGGTATTCGGCCTGCATCCCCCAGCGCATCAGGTCGAGCATGTGGGTACCGTTATTCAGCGCCTCACCCGTACCCCAGTGCCAGAACCAGTGCCAGTTGTAGTGAATGACATTGTCTTTATAGCCACGACGCGGGGCAGGTCCCTGCCACAGATCATAATTCAGCCACGACGGAACCGCCATCTGCTTACCGACCCCGATGGACGCCCGGTTGTTGGTATACCAGCCTTTGGCGAAATACGGCCGGCCAATTACGCCGTCGTGAATCTCCTTGATAGCCTGCTTCACGTTCGGCCACGACCGGCGCTGGTTGCCCATCTGGATTACATTTTTGTATTTCTTCTGGACAGCCACCAGCAGTTCCCCTTCATTCGGGTTGTGTGAGCAGGGCTTTTCGAGGTAAACGTGTTTGCCGGCTTTTGAGGCCAGAATCGCCGCCGGCGCATGCCAGTGATCGGGTGCCGCCACGACGAGCCCATCCATATCCTTATCGTCCAGTGCCTTACGGAAGTCAGGCGTATTTTTTGGTTTGGCCCCCGAGATTTTCGACACGGCATTAATGCATTTTTCCGCCGCCCGCGTGTCGACATCCGAAATCGTCACAACATCGCAGTTGGGTTGCAGGGCAAAATTACCGGCCAGCGCCAGACCACGGCTGTTGACGCCCATAAAGCCCAGCCGGACTTTTTCGTTGGCCCCGAGAATACGGGCATAGCTCTTTGGGGTAAAGCCGGGCAACACCCCGCCAATAGTCAGTGCGGCAGAACCTGCCAGTGTTTTTTTAATGAAGTCACGCCGTGAATTGTCAGCGGAACGGATAAGGTCGTTTGCCATGTAACGGTTGAGAAAAAGGCTGAGTTAGTGTTGTGATTTATGTTTGCTGCGGTGCCCAGTAGGTACAGTACCCCTCCGTCCGGACCGGCCCCTTGAAGAGCATGCATCCCCCGCACGGCTTTCCGTCTTTGGGCGGCAACCAGAGATTGCAGTTGCCGCATTTTGACTCTGCCATAGGCGATTTCTCGACGTAACCCAGTTTTTTCCGGGTTTTCAGGTCGTTTTCCGGAACCTCCGAAAAATCGGAGCAGTAATCTGTTTCTTTCTGTGCGCCGCTTGCCTCAGAAGTCGTTTTTGACTGACAGCTACTCACCAAAAGCCCCGTCAGAGGCATTGAAATGGCCGTCAGGATAAAGTTTCGTCGTTTCATGATACGGAAATACAGGTCATAAACACCGTGCAAGGCAACCGCCCGTTTTACTGTTTAGGATCAGGCTCTTTCGTCAGCACAGCCTTTATATTTTCTTTAGTTACAGAATCTGCCTGTTCCATCAGGGCAGACAGGCGGGCTTTCAGCGCAACATCCGGCATCAGTTCAGCTTTTTTCAATCCCGCCGTGACGCCTTTCAGCAAAGCGGCATATACCGGCTTGTTGCCTTCCCATTGTGTCAGCAACTGACCGGCCTCTCCCCCCTGATTCCGTGCGCCGGTTACATGTCCGTATTCCTCCAGAAACGTCTGCTTTTCCGCTGACAACCGGTTCAGAAAACCATCCTGCTGCAGTTGTCCGATAAAGGCAGATGATGATCCGGCCGGTGAGCTTAACACAGCCATTCTGAACCACTTATCACCGGCATGTTTCGCCAGCACCCGCGCCATTGGCTGGCGGGTTACGGCTTCCGGAAATGCACCCAGACTCAGGCACGCCTGATAAGCCACATGCACGGAAGGATCATCGGTTAACGCAATAATCTGCGGCAGAAACGCCGGTCTGCTTTCCGCCTGCTGTAGGCCATACCGACGAATATCCGGCTGTTTATCCTGCATAGCCTTGCCGATAATACGGTCATCCAGGGCATTCAGGCCCTCCAGCACAAAAAAAGCATGTAGTCTGGCTCGGGCATCCGCATGGGTCAGGAATACCGTTCTGACCGCCGGAATCACGCTTTTATCGCCCTTTTCGAGAAGCAGGCGCTGGGCCTGCAACCGCCACCATTGCTCCGGATGCCCCAGCAGTGCCACCAGTCCGGCCGGTGTTTTGGCCCGAAGATCCGGCCGGGCGGTTTCGATCCGGGTGTTTTTCGGAATGATGCGGTAAATACGGCCCAGCTTGTTGCCATTGAAAAAATCCATGTCTTTTTTCAGGTCTTCCGGGATGGCCGTCGGCGTTTCGATATGCTGGCGATACATGTCAATCACATACAGCACGCCGTTTGGCCCCACCGACAACTGAGCGGGCCGGAACCACGGGTCTTTTGCATACAGAAATTCCTGTGCCTTCTCGTTGTCACCACGTTGCGCGATAAACGTCGGGCTGTCTTTGGCCGGCACCAGCACATCGCGGTGGATCAGGTTGCCGGCTACTTCACCTGTGAAAAGGGCACCCCGGTATTCCTTTGGCAGCAGGGTGCCACCGTAGTAGGTACCGCCCGAGGCACCCGTAAAATGGTCTTCGGCGTATTCGTGGCGATCCAGACCGGCGTCCTCGAATTGCTGGTTCCGGCGGATTGTCCGCTCCTTGCGCCAGTATGGCGGCCGGGTTTCCTGAAACATCTCCGGATCATGGTCCGAAATATTCTGAGCAACGTCGTAGGAAGGCAGAAATCCGTGCCGGAACAGGTAGCGGGCCGGAATCGGTGCATACTGGGCATGCAGGGAGTTTTCGGTAAAGAACCGGTTTCCCCAATCGTCAATGGCCATGCCGAACTGCCCCGAACTTGATTCGATTTCGAACTGCCCCCGATCCAGCCGGAACCGGAAATCGCCCCCTTTTACTGACACCGGTTTAGCCTTCGGATCGCGGGTATAGGTAATTTCACCGGCCTGGCCACAGTTAGAGGCATAAATCCAGTTGTCGAT
>NZ_CAMFHL010000412.1 GCF_945952095.1 uncultured Arsenicibacter sp.
CGTATGACCTCTGCGACGTGGACGTGACGCCGGTTTATAAAGAATTTAAAGGCTGGAATACCTCACTCGACGGTATCCGCGCATTCGACGACATTCCGGCCGAACTGGCGGAGTATGTAACCTACCTCGAAGCCGAGCTGAACCTGCCGATCAGTTTCATCTCGACCGGCCCCGACCGCGAGGCTATCATCCATCGTCAGGCTGTCGCGTTGTAAGTCTTCCATTTCCTTTCCGGCTAAAGGGATGTGTTCGCGTCAGGTGACCACATCCCTTTTTTTTCGCGTATTTAGCCAGCAGGGAATTATAAATCTGCTTTTTGTCGCTTTCCTTACTATTAACTCAATTCTCAAATTATGAAACTTCTTCGCTTCGGCAACCCCGAAAACGAAAAACCTGCTGTTGAACTTTCAGAAGGCAAGCGCATCGACGTATCAGCGTTTGGCCAGGATTATGACGAGACTTTTTTTGCTACCGGTGGTATTGACCAACTGGCTCAGTGGCTGGAGTCGAATGCCGCTTCATGCCCGGAAGTGCCCGCTGATGCGCGGCTGGCTTCGTGCGTAAAGCGCCCGTCGAAAATTGTTTGCGTGGGCCTCAACTACGCCAAACACGCGGCCGAAACCAACGCTCCGACTCCTGCCGAGCCGATTCTGTTTTTCAAATCGACCACGGCGCTCTGCGGCCCTAACGATAATGTAGTGATTCCGAAGCGGTCAGAAAAAACCGACTGGGAAGTTGAGCTGGCGATCATCATCGGCAAAAAAGCGACGTATGTGGAAAAAGACGAAGCCTTCGACTACATCGCCGGCTATGCAACGCACAACGATTACAGTGAGCGCGCCTTCCAGATTGAGCGTGGCGGTCAGTGGGTAAAGGGAAAGAGCTGCGATACGTTTGCACCGCTGGGCCCATACCTCGTTACGAAAGACGAAGTAGCCAACCCGAACAGCCTGCGTTTGTGGCTGTCAGTAAACGGCGAAATGCTGCAGGACTCGAACACCGACGACATGATTTTCGACGTACCGACGCTGGTCAGCTACATCAGCCAGTTCATGACCCTGCTGCCGGGCGACGTCATCACAACCGGTACACCGGCGGGTGTGGGCCTGGGCCTTAATCCGCAGCGTTTCCTGAAGCCGGGCGACGTGGTTGAACTCGGTATCGACCAGCTGGGCAGCCAGCGCCAGACGGCCATTGCCTACAGCTAATTATATGCATCCGGTACGGTCTCACAGCCGTACCGTTTTTTCTGTTTTCCCATGACCATTGACGCACATCAGCACTTCTGGCTTTATAATGCGGAACGTGATGCGTGGATTACCGAAGAGATGTCGGTGATCCGGCGCGATTTTTTACCGGCCGATCTGGAGCCGGTCCTGGCCGAAAACGGCATCGACGGCTGCGTAGCCGTGCAGGCCGATCAGTCAGAAGCCGAGACCATGTTCCTGCTGTCGATGGCCGACGCCTACCCGATTGTGCAGGGCGTTGTCGGCTGGGTCGATCTGCGGGCCAATAACCTCTACGACAAGCTGGAATACTTCTCGCAGTATGAACTGCTGAAAGGCTTCCGGCACGTGGCTCAGGCCGAAGCCGATGATTTTCTGGCGCGGCCCGACATCATCAAAGGCATCCGCCAGCTGACTGCTTTCGACTTTACCTACGACATTCTGATTTACCCGACGCAGCTCAAAGCCGCCCTGCATCTGGTGCGGGAGCTGCCCGACGTAAAGTTTGTGATCGATCACATTGCCAAGCCCTATATCAAGGACCAGAAAATCAACACCTGGTCGAACTACATGGCCGAGATCGCGAAACAACCCAACGTTTACTGCAAGGTATCCGGCATGGTGACCGAAGCCAACTGGCAAGGCTGGACAACCAAAGACTTTTTCCCGTACCTCGACGTGGTATTCGAAAGTTTCGGCCCCGACCGGATCATGTACGGTTCCGACTGGCCGGTTTGCCTGGTAGCAGGCAGTTACGGGCAGGTTAAAAACATCGTGGAAGAATACGTGGCGCCGTGGGGCACTGAGGTCCGCGACAAGGTTTTCGGCCACAACGCCGTGCAGTTTTATAACCTGTAATGTGAAGTGATAGCTGACAAATAGTCCCTGTATGCTTTACAGACATAGTGCAGGAGATTACCTGATACATCATTTTTTCACCACATAGCCACATAGTTAAACAAAGAAGTCTTATGCTCTCATGTGCTCTATGTGGCTATGTGGTCAACCAACTTTTTAACGCATGAATCTGAACCTACAGGATAAAATCATCATTGTGACCGGTGGTGCCAAGGGCATCGGCGAAGGCATCTCAATCGCACTCGCCGCCGAAGGAGCCATTCCGGTTATTGTTGGCCGGAACGCCGCCGACAACCAGGTAGCGGTCGACAAAATCGTGGCAGCGGGCGGCAAAGCCTTTGCCATCGAGGCCGAGCTGACTCAACCCGACGCCTGCAAAAAAGCCGTTGACGAGACGCTGGCCCAATTCGGCCGGATCGACGGGCTGGTCAACAACGCCGGTGTCAACGACGGAGTCGGGCTGGAAAACGGCAGCTACGAAGCCTTCATGGCCTCACTGCACAAAAACGTGGTGCACTACTACCTGATGGCCCACTATGCCTTGCCGGCGCTGAAAGAAAGCAAGGGGTCTATCGTGAACGTAGGCTCGAAAGTGGCCGAGACCGGCCAGGGCAACACCTCCGCCTATGCCGCGGCCAACGGCGGCCGCAACGCCCTGACCCGCGAGTGGGCCGTGGAACTGCTGCCCTACGGTATCCGGGTAAACGCCCTGATCGTAGCCGAGTGCTGGACCCCGCTCTATGCCAACTGGATCAAAACGCTGCCGGATCCGGACGAAAAACTAAAGGATATTGTCAGCAAGATTCCGCTGGAAAAGCGCATGACCACAGCCGAAGAAATCGCCAACATGATTGTGTTCCTGCTGTCGGATAAATCCAGCCACACAACGGGTCAGCTGATCCATGTCGATGGTGGCTATACGCATCTCGACCGGTCAATCACCTAGTGATCGTTTTCCGTCGCCGCCCCGGTTCACCTCCGTGCGGCAACGCCATTAACAAAGCCCGTTAACCCTCTTACCAACTTACTTTATGGCCTCGATTTCACCGTCGGCATCCGCAAAAGCCACCTCGGCCCCACAGGGTAATACCACCCTTGCGTTTGCGCTGGTTACCAGTTTATTTTTCCTCTGGGGTTTTGCCATCAGTATGCTCGACGTACTGAACAAAAAATTCCAGCTTGTGCTTAACCTCTCCAAGTCGGAATCGGCGTGGGTGCAGGTTGTTACGTTCGGCGCTTATTTCGTTATGGCCCTGCCGGCCGGTTACATGATGAAACGGTTCGGCTATAAGCGGGGTATCCTGATGGGCC
>NZ_CAMFHL010000413.1 GCF_945952095.1 uncultured Arsenicibacter sp.
CGTCTGTCCTGACGGCGACCTGCACGGTAGGTAGCTGCAGCGCAACCGCCAGCGGTAGTGTCGTCATTGGTAACGGTGTACTGCTGCCGCCTGATGCGGGGATACTAAGTCTGTCGGCGGATGAAAGCGGTTGTCCGGTACAGCTTGTGGGGCAGGGTATAGGCAGTTCGTTTGTATTCACGGGTCCGGGCGAATCGGGCGGTTATGTGTTCAGCAATGCCTACCGCAGCGGGGGTACATATCCTCTTCTGGCAACCGGTATCAAGCAGCCGGGCACTTACCGGCTGACAGCTACCTACACGACCGAATGCGGCACCAGCGCGCCGGTAACCCGGACGGTAACCGTGGGCCGGAGCTGCCCGTAAACCGATAGTGGTAGTGGTGGCACGACTGGATGGCCAGCCCCGTCAAACAGGGCCGCCTGGCGGTCGTGCCACCACTAACTTGTATACTAACCGATCACGCGGTATGCACAAAGCCAGTACCCTACCGGAGCGAACGGATGCTTTTCTCCCAATCCTGTTCGGTTGGTAACTGTACACACCGGAAACCAATCCCCTCGCTCCTGCCCTGACGGACGGCCAGTTTTTCCCACTCCTGTTCGGTTGGCAACCGAAAGACGACCTGTCGGCCGGCCGCAGCATTGGCCTTTTCCATAACCTGCCACGACGCCGGTGTGGTATGGGTCTGCCGGTACGTCGCCACGGCGCTGCGCCACTGACAGTAGGTTTCGGCTTGCTGCCAGCTCACCCCCTTCACCGGTTTATCGGCATTGGCGCGGGCGGTGGCCGCCTTGCTCCATTGGTCGGGAATCAGCGTTTTGTAATTTTTCGCAAAAGCGGGGTCATGCTCAGCAAACTGCAGAAAAGCTGCCCACTCTTTATTCGATACGGGCCGCTGATCAAGTGTGACCTGCGCCTGTACCGTTAAACCGGTTACGCAAGCAAGGGCAAGGAAGAGTTTTTTCATTGTGTGTCAGTGTTTTTCTTTCAGAACGCGGTAGCAGCGGCTTAGCGTATAGGTTCTGTCAAATTAACTCCCTTGTGGAAAAAAGCACGTTCAGGCATCTGAAGATAAAGCATGTTCAGCCAGCCGATGACCTTTTTCCCGATCCTCATGATGCTTTCGGGCATCTCCCCTGTTCAGCCAACAATACCTGTCAGCCAGCCGGCCCGGCAGGATACGACCGCGTATGCCATTGTACAGGTCGCACCGGCATTTACCGGTGGCAGCCAGGCACTGTTCCGGTTTATTCAGCAAACCAGCAACTAT
Source organism: uncultured Arsenicibacter sp. (assembly GCF_945952095.1). GTDB lineage: Bacteria > Bacteroidota > Bacteroidia > Cytophagales > Spirosomataceae > Arsenicibacter. Next base: position 1,273 of record NZ_CAMFHL010000413.1, read on the forward strand.
CCTGTTGTCCCGCCCGACAAACAGCCAAAAGGAACGCTGGTGATTGTCCGGGCCATTGTGGAAAAAGACGGCAGCCTTTCGCGGCCGGTTATTCACTACTCAGCCGCGGAGGAAGCGTATGACCGGGAAGCACTCCGCATTGTCGGCCGGATGCCGGTCTGGAAGCCGGGTTCGCAGGATGGCCGCGTACTGCGGGCCTATACGCAGATTCCGTTCCGGTTTGTTGCCGGCCCCAAAAAGCCATAGCCACTCAACAGCAAAGCTGGACAGTATTGTTGCGCTGTCCGGCTTTGCCGGGTTATACTACCCGCCCCGCCTACTCTGCCCGCAGGTATTGGATCGGATTGGCACAAACCGCCTTCATCACATACCGGTACACCGTCAGCACCGTAATCAGCAGCGTGACGAGCAGGGTAACCAGCAGCATCCAGGTACTCATCGATACGTGGTAGGTGTATTGCTGCAGCCAGCTCCCCATGAGCCACCAGCCCAGCGGAGCGGCCACCAGAAAGCCAATAGCCAGTAACTGCCCGAACTCCCGGCCGAAAATCCAGAGCAGCTGTACTGTCCGGGCTCCCAGCATACGCCGTACACCGATCTCCTTGCCACGGGCCTCAGCCATAAACATGACCAGCCCGTATACACCTAAACAGCTCATACCAACGGCAATCAGGGCGAAAATCTGCACAAAGCCAGCCAGCAGCTTTTCGGTTTCAGTAAAGCGTTCCAGCATACTGTCTACATCCTGCCCGCGATACACCTGATCGGGAAAGGTTTTGTCCCAGATGGCCTGTATAGCATCCAGCGTTTTATCGGTATAGCCGGCCTTCAGGGTAATCATCGCCATGCGGCTGTGCGGCGCATCGTGCAGCAACGAAACAGGCATCACCGGACTGTGCAGATCACTGCTCCGGAAATCACCGACAACCCCCACAATCACGCGGTCGGCATCCTTCATACGCACCTGCTTACCGATGGCACTCGCCGGCGAAACGCCCAGTTTTTTAACCAGTGTTTCGTTCACAATCATTTCCCGACCGGCGGTATCGGCCGGATTCAGGTTACGGCCCGCTACCAGCGACAGGTCAAACGCCTTCAGGTAGTATTCATCGGCCGCCCGGAGACGGGTTTCAAAGCCTTCGGGTTCGGTTCGGGTGTGGTAGCTGAATGGTACCGGCCGATTAAACGGCGCGGCCGGCGGATCACTGCCAAACGTGACCTGCTCAACCCCCGGGACCCGCAGCCAGTTCTCCCGCAGCTGGCTGAAGGGCACCGCCCCGTCGCGCGGCATCCAGACCGCCAGTACGCCCGTGTGCCGGAAACCCCAGTCGACCGAATCCATATGCCGGAGCTGCGTGGTGATCACCAGTACGATCAGCAAAAACAGCTGTGTCAGCAGAAACTGACCGGTTATCAGGCCCCGCCGGACCCGAAGCCCGCCCGCCGAACGGGTTGTCAAGCGCCCCGAGAGCACTTTGGTCGGATTGAAGCGGGATAACACCAGCGCCGGATAAAATCCTGCCATCAGAACAACCAGCAGGATCAGGGCCGCAAACCAGCCCATGGCCCGGGGTTTCAGCAGGTCCAGAATTGAAATGGACGGATCCAGTTTTTCGACTACACCCGCCAGCGTCCGGTTCACCAACGGCAATACCAGCTGGGCCAGCAGCAGCGCTACCGCAACGGCTACGAGCGTCAGCAGCAACGTTTCGAGCAAAAACTGCCGGATCAGCTGCCGGCGCGAACTGCCCATCACCTTCCGGACCCCGATTTCCCGCGACCGTTGCAGAGCCTGCGCCGTTGCCAGGTTTACGTAATTGATGCAGCCCGCCAGAATCAGCAGCATCCCGACCAGAATCAGCGCGTACAGAATCGGGCGCGGGGCCATACCGCTGCGCTGGTGGTTGAGCTCTCTGAGCGGCAGCATCTGGTAGTCAAAATGCTTGCGGTCTTCGTCGGACAGGTATTTCTGCTTAACCGCCGGTAACACCTGCGCCAGCTGCTGCGGACTCGCACCCTCACGCAAGACCACAGAACACTTCGCCTGTAAGCCCCTCCAGTCCTGAAGAGCTTCCTGATTGTCGAGTACCGGAATGGTACCAGAC
>NZ_CAMFHL010000414.1 GCF_945952095.1 uncultured Arsenicibacter sp.
TTTTCCAGCACTTCCAGCGCCGTACTACCACTCGATACGATGCTGTTTTCGACATTCACCACCGTGCGGTCGATTTCCTGTTCGATGAACGGTTTTTTCGCCGTTACCTTCACCTCGGTCAGGCTTTTTGATTCTTCCGGCATCGTCAGCGCCGGCATTTCGGCAAACGGATGATTCTGGTCAAGGGTAAAGGCTTCGCTATATGTTTTACGGAAACCGAGCTGTTGCGCCAACACACGGTACTGACCGGCTCCGATGCTTTCAAAATCATATTTACCGGCAACATCGCTGACCGCGCCTTTCACCAGCGTCGAGTCTTTTGCTTTTACCAGCATCATGGTAACGAACTCCAGCCCTTTGCCGGCTCCGTCAACGACAGTACCACGTACGGTGCCCCGAACAGGATTCTGGGCCCAGGTGGTGGTTGCAAGCAAGGCTGCAACAAATGTGGAGGTAATAAATGCTTTCATCGTGTTAAGAAATTTGTTGTCTACGAATCTTCAGTGTTGCTTACTGTTCAAGCTAGTGTTGTTGTTTCTGCTCAGGCAGGATATTATTCCCGTTGAACTACATTGCAAAGTTAGGTAGTTTGCATTGCATAGTACCTTTTCTTACACGAATGGTAAATTCGGAAGGATGACTGGTTCAAGGGGAGGAAATTGGCAAAAAACTGCTTAACGACGATGTAACGTTCTTTTTAAAGAGGCTGGTCAACAACCAAACGTTGCATAAACAGGCAAAAATAAATGACCAAATTGCAGAAAGCCGGGTAGAGACGCAAGATCTTGCGTCTCATCAAACCGCTTAGGTTAGCCGGGATACGATGTAATGATTAAAGACACCGCAAAACAGAGACGCAAAATATTGCAGAACTGAGACGCAAGATAAACCGCTCACGTTAGCTACCGCAGAACTGAGACGCAAGATATTGCGTCTCTACGGCTTACAGGCGCAGGCCGGCGCTCCAGACGTTCAGATCAGGGCCTTGACCGGCACGGAACAATGGCGATGGCTCGTAGCGGAAGAAGAAGGCGCTGCCTTTATTCCAGCCGATTTCGCCGGTTACTCCCCAGCGGACAGGGCTCAGGTTATACGAACCGTGGTCGCGGATAGCGCGGTTTTTACGGCCGTCGGTTTCTTCCCGCTTCAGCGACGTGTAGCTATCCACACGCGTTCCGATGTAGGCACCGGCACCAAACCAGAAGCCTGATGAGAACCGGACATTCAGTACGGCCGGGACATTTACCTGCGTAACAACCAGCTTTGATTTACGAAGCGGCTGCACGGCCGGAATTACGTCCAGTACATTGTTGCGTTCAACCAGTACCTGATTGTCTTCAAACATAAAGTTATTCCAGGCAATCTCCGGTCCGATCCCTAACCGGAGCTTAGCGTTTTTCCCCTGCGCCAGGGTAATGTTGCGGCGCCATGACAAAGCTACGAAGCGGGAACCGCCGGTGCGCAGGTCATAGTTGAGCGGGGCAGCTGCATTCCAGTTGTTGAAACCGATGTACAGGCCGAAGTCTTTGGTTACCCGTTTAACGACGCGGTCGGCTTTCGTGTCAATCGTAATGGTGGTTACAGTAGTCGAGGTTGTTGTGGTTGTTTTTGTGCTGTCTGACGGTGTCTGGGCAGCGGCCATTGAGGTGGCAAAAGCAGCGATGGCGAGCGAAAGTACTGAGAACGTTTTCATGGCTTTTTGTGAGTTTATGATTTAGTATTTGTCGTTTTCTGATGGGTAGATGCACGCTTTCCGGCGGCTGGTTGCACGCTGTCAGAATTTTTTTTTATTTTTTTCTGTCAGCCTGCCTGACAGGGGTCTGCCCTGAACGACGGATCAAAACTGCAACCTCCGGACCACCTCTGCCGCATCAATTCGACCAATCCACTGAATGCCTCGTCAAGCCCCGTGATACATCGGTCAACCCGCTGAGAAGCGGATATTTTCCATACTTACAGTTGGTCGGCCAAAGCAGGGCGTTTGTCGAAGATTTTTGGGACAGGTATTTTGTGCCGGTTAAGTTTGCAGCAAACTCCGACAGTCATGAACATCGTTTTCCCACGGTTATCGGCCACATTCATCCGGAACAGCCTGTACCTACTGGCCTTTTTTGTTCAGTTATTTACCATTGCGAGCAGTCCGGGACGGCTTTCCTACTTTACCGTTACGTTTACCTTTGCCCGCTGGATCAGCGTGTATATGTATCACGTCTGGATACTGAACCGGTTTTTACCAACCCGTAAATACAGTTATCTGCTGATTGGTACAGTGCTTGCCGTCATCAGCTTTATCGTCACCCGGTATACACTCGAAGAAATAATGTCGCCCCTGTTGTTCAATGCCCGGAATTATTCCGAAGACACCACATTGACCTACTATATTGAAGACAATTTCTATTTTGCCCTGCCAACATTGGGCCTGGGCTGGCTGGTAAAACTTGTAGAAGACTGGTTTACCTATCAGACTGAACGCAGCAGTCTGGTTTCTGAACGCAATACGGCCGAACTGGCCTTTTTAAAATCGCAGGTGAATCCGCATTTTCTGTTTAATACGCTCAACAACATTTACGCCCTTACCTACACCAAATCGCCGGAAGCGCCGGGAGCTGTTCTTAAATTATCCGAACTCATGCGGTACATGCTCTATGAAAGCAGCAGCCCCGACGGCCAGTCGCGGACCGTCGCCTTGTCGAAGGAGGTAAACTACCTGACAAACCTGATTGACCTGGAAAAAATCCGCGTCGCCAATGCGCAGGTACATTTTCAGGCCGATGGTAACCTTGATCTGTACCGCATCGAGCCGCTGCTGCTGATTACCTTTGTGGAAAATGCCTTTAAGCACGGCGATCTTACCAACGCCGGTCAGCCGCTGACCATCCTGTTATCGGTAAAGCAGGGGCAGCTGACGTTTATTACCAAAAATAAAATTGCGCAGCGCGAAAAAGACGGCGTTGGTGGTATAGGTTTGCAAAATGTACAGCGTCGGTTAGCGTTGCTGTATCCTGACCGGCACACCCTCCGCGTTAATGAGGAAAACGGAGCGTATGTCTGTCATCTTACCATCCAGCTTTAATTCATTTTTAATATTACCCTGATGGCTAATCCGCTACGCACGCTGATTGTCGATGACGAACCCCTGGCACACATGATTCTGACTGATTATGTGTCGAAAGTACCTTTTCTAACCCTGGCTGGTGCTACTACCAGCCCGATTGAGGCGCTCACCAGGCTGCAACGCAACGAAGTCGACCTGATTCTGCTCGATATTCAGATGCCGGAACTGACCGGTATGCAGTTTCTGAAACTCGCCGGAAGCGGCCTGACCCCGCATCGCTGCCAGATTATCCTGACGACAGCCTATGCCGATTATGCC
>NZ_CAMFHL010000415.1 GCF_945952095.1 uncultured Arsenicibacter sp.
ACTTTGACCGGTTCAATAAAGCTATTGCCTCTGCAAAATCCATGCAGGTTCTGATTACGCAGTCGATGAAAGCTCTTACCGAGCACCATGAAATGATTCTTAAACGCATCAATAAATCAGGCCTGATTGGTCTTGATGAACTTATCAACACGATATGACACCGAGCCCGACTATTCATCCCCGGAGGTTCCGGGCATTAGCCTATGAGATCCTGAATCAGCTGACTGGTGGTAAACCGGTCACAACTTCATCCCCTGAGATCAGGGAGATTGAAGCTGAAATGCGGCACCAGTATGGCTTTTTGCTGGAGCAGGAAGCGGAAAAACAATTACGCAGCGGACAGAAACCAGACCCGGACCGCATTAAAACGGCTAAGGTACCGCTAACCAAAGATTCATGCAGCGGCTGTGACCGGATGCTACGCTATGCGGACATAAGCCAGTATATCTATTGGCAGGGCAAACCATTCATTACACACGTAGGTACCTGCGATGTTGAATTCGTTCCGGCTAACCGGCCGGCATTGGCCCGTACCAGCGAGCGACTCAACAGCCCTACGTATGCTACTGAAGGTAAGCAGCTGATTGTACGGCTCACCCGCGATACGGCATTGCTGGATTATGTCGAAGTTACCGGCATTCCCAAAGACCCGTTCAATGGTGCAGGCCCGAATGACAGCGAAATCTGGCGCTATCCATGGGACGCAACCGAAGCCATGAGAGCACTGGTAAAGGAGCGGACGGAAATCCGGTTCCGCAATGGTACGGTCGCTACCTGGCAGCGTCAGGATAAGGTCAATAACGGACAGGAAAACCCGGTAATAAACCAATGATCCGCTTCATACCGATATGCCTCGAATGGACCTATTACAATGGCTTTTCATTTCGTTTGCTTCATGTTGAGTTGGATAAAGCAGACATTGACAGCTCATTAATCGGACTTTATGCCTCATCGAATTTCTTGTATGTAGATATTTTTTGGATACGATTTAAGCTGTTTTAAGCTATGAGATACCTGACTATTTATCATGGAGGTGAAGCATACCGTTTATGCGGCCTTGTAAAGCAAAAGGAATATGCTGATTTAGTGGTCAGATTATCGGGTTTTACCGGTGCCGAAACCAGCACTTCCGTTATCCAGATTGCTGCAGGCACAATCGAAACAAAGTACATACCGCATTCGGCGTACGATGAAGCCAGATCAAATCCGGGAGAATCCTTCATCTACGTTCTGAATCACAAACTGTATCTGAACTGATGCACACAATAGATACCCTGCTTGACGACCTGGACTCGATACTGAACGTGGCAAATATCCAGTCATATCGGGTTCAGGTCGTCACTTTTGTTAACAGAATGCTCAATCAGAAGATTGGCGTTGATCTTGTATCCTCCATGCGTGAGGAGAAAATGGCCATACGTGGCCATGAACTACAGTTGCCGGATTATGTCCGTAAAGTTGAAGACGGCGGGCCGACGGCCGGTTATGGTCAGTTCTATGAACTTACCAGCGAAATGCACAGCGACAATGAATATGCGTTCCGGAAAATCAGCGGAAACCGGCTGCAGTTTCCCAACAAAGTTACAGGCGAGGTATACGTAAAATTCAGAGTCGATAATGGTATTCCGGATGAAGCGTATTTAGCCTGTCTGGAGTACTGCACCGGACAAATTTTACGGCAACACCCGCTTCACCCGCGATACGGGGAATCTCAGACACTGATTTTTAATGCCGAAAACCAGCTGGCGGCCGAAGCCAGAGCGTCATTACTGCCCGACTCAACGGCATCCCGCCGAACCTACGTTCATTCGCACGGAAGTTTACGGACTCTTGAATAACCCTGACATGAAAAAGGAAAAAAGCAATTGGAATAACCTGCATTTTGATGATGAACCCGTTCCCGTTCTTGACCCGGACAAACCGGAAACACCACAATCAAGAGTTGTCAACTGCATAATAGTAAGTCTCTCGACAGAGGGAATGTACATAAAGTTTGTATTAACGCATCCAATCCCGATTAACAAAGATTATCAGATTGGAGATTTTCAGTTCAACTGTCTTGAGTTGCTTCAGAAGCCAAATAGAAGTCACAGGAATCACTGGTTTTACATCATGAAGTGTAAAGACCGCATTGACAACTTTGAGCAATTCAAGGAGAATGTCGTAAACTATCAGCCGGTATATCCGATTCCGATTGATCAGGCAAATCTGCCACAACCGGAAGTATGTACGGAAGATTGCTCCCAACCGAAAAACGAACCTGTCACCGATTCGTTTCCTGCCTTTGCCATTGATCCCGATCAACTGGTGCAGGTATCCAAAAGAGAGACATTAACAAAACTGAAAGAACTGGTCGAACACAGGCGTTCAGCAATTATTAAGCAACTTACCCGAACCGGATACATTGAAAACGAAATGTTAGAGTATGTAGGGGCGATTGTTGAACTGGCATGGTCCATAGGGATGCACTATCATCCATATACTCATAAGGTTTCAATAGTAAAAACAACAAACCCAAAAGGCTAACCCCTGTAATCATGAACCAGACATTTGAACAATATTTTAGCCGGGGCATGGTACAGGATATTGACCCGCACCGGCAACCGGAAGGCACCTACCGGGAAGCCCGTAATGCGCGGCTGATGTACAACCCTTCGCAGACCATTAATGCCGAGGGTATGTCAATGGCATTGTCGCAGGTCGTCGGTAATAAACTCTCACTGATGATTACTCCCGGCTACATTGAACTGTATAGCATTGAGTGTACAAAAGGAGTTGTTCAGTTTTCGACTGATGGCGTAAACAGCGAAATCGGCCTTTGGGAGAAAGATTATGAGGTTAATGGCATAATTATGCCCGGCACATACAAAGTCCTCTACAATGACAGATTTGACCCGTTTTTACTTAACCAGCCATACCGCCAGCGCAATGCCGGCGAATCAGGGCAGTACAGGTTTGACTGGTCAGCCTCCGATGTCGACGAGTTCAGCGCGGTAGTCGTATCTGAAGATGAAGCTACTGAGCGGGTTTATTTTACCAATGGACGAGGGCCGATGTATTGTTTCAATCTGAATGATGCTCCGGCTGCGCCACCCAATCCGTTTTATCCAAAGTACTGGTCCATTGCTGCATTCCGTGGGCGTCCTGATCTTGTATTTCCCCGCATGAAACTGCTGGGGCGAGGTTATGGCCGGCTGTTATCCGGTACATACAGTATTGCTGTTCAGTACCGGAATAAGTCAGGCGTACGGTCGGTCTGTTCGCCGATCACACGG
>NZ_CAMFHL010000416.1 GCF_945952095.1 uncultured Arsenicibacter sp.
CGCCTGTAGTTTGCCTCTGTGGCTATACTAATTCAGCTTTACCCGATGCCTTTGCAGGCTGAGAAAGCGTCTGACTACGGATTTCGTTAAAAACAAACCATGCCGTGATCAGTGCAGACAATACAAAATACCCTGAAACAAGATAGGCACCCGATGGGAGAAATTGGCTGATACCAAACCAGTCACCCATACTGATAATAAGATACAGGCCGAACGCGTTCTTCAGAGCCTCCCAGCCCAGCGCATACGGATTGTGATCCATCAGCTCGGTGTAGGCATAGACGGTCAGGAAAATAAAGCCGCCGTAGTAGAATATGCCCGGCATTTTAATCTGACCAAGATGCCCAAAAAAGTACATCAGAAACAGCAGTGTAACGCCCAGCTGAATCCATGCCCAGGTTTTCAGGGCGCCTGAGCTCTTAGGCTCGTATTTTACGTAGCCGTACAGGTCGTCAATTTTTTCGACCGGATAACGATCCATGACATCGGCCGGACGCCAGCCAGTCGGCATAAACCAGATGCGGAACTTATCGAGGGTATTGTTTGTACGCCAGGCATCTTTAGCCAGCAGCCACAGGTGCTGGAAGTTGATTTTGACCGGATTCCAGGTATTCGATGGGCGGGTAATGCCGTAGACCGGCGGAACGTCGGGTAGTTCTTCCTGATAGGTTCCGAACAGTTTGTCCCAGAAAATGAAAATCTGCGAGTGGTTCCGGTCGAGGTATTCCGGATTGATCGCATGGTGAACGCGGTGGTGTGAGGGCGTTACAAGAATCTTTTCCAGAAAGCCCATCCGGTCAATGTGCTGCGTATGGTACCAGAACTGCGCAAACAGGTGCAGGGGCGCAACAATAGCGATGACCTCCGCCGGAACGCCCAGCACAGCCGCCGGCAACAGAAAAAACGTGAACAGGTTGATAAACGACGAAATACTTTGCCGCAGCGCACAGGCCAGGTTAAAGTCCTCTGAGCTGTGGTGAATCGCGTGTTTGTTCCAGAAAAAATTGATCTGATGTGCAATGCGGTGCACCCAGTAGCCCTGAAAATCCAGCACAATAAAGGCAATCACATACGTCCAGACCGTGGCTTTGATGTCGAACAGGGCGAGGTGTTTTACCATCCAGCCGTAGGTCAGCAGCGAAACGCTCAGGCCCAGCACATCCTTCGTCACATTGGTAATGCCCGAACTCATGCTCGAAATCATGTCCATCGTGCGGTAGGTGTCTTTACCGCGCCAGCGCCCATACCACATTTCGGCCAGTACGGCCACCAGAAAAATGGGCATTGCAATTAGAAGCACCCGTCCGTATAGTTCCATTTTAGTCTGTTGGTATTATTCCAGACAAAAATAGTGATTTTTTAGGCCTAGGTAAAGTATTTGCGGATTGCTTTCGGGTAGTCCGGAATCGCCAGTTCGGGTTGGGCAATCTCCGGATGCCACATTTTCTCCCATTCGAAGCTATAGAAGCCCTTGTAGCCATCATTGCGCAGCGCCGTGATGGCCTCCTGCAACGGCGCATCGCCCTGGCCTAACAGTACGTACTGGTGGGTGTTGCCGGTAACACGGGCATCTTTGACGTGCACATGCCGGATGTATTTCTTCAGGGCCGTATGCACCGCTGCAGGGGCTTCCTTACCTTCCACCCACATGTTGAATATATCCCAGATCAGCCCGACGTGCGGGTGTTCGGCCTGGCCCATGATACGGGTCAGGTAGTTGGTGGTAACCAGCTCACCGTGCGATTCCAGCAGCACCTGTACCTTGCTGCCGTTGGCGTGTTTCCCCAGTTCCAGCAGCCCCTGACTAATCAGGTCAAGTGTTTTCTCCCGATCCTGATCCTTGGGCAGGCTATCCGGAAATACCCGCACAAACGGGCAGTCGAGCTGCTGCGCCATGTCGATAAACCGGCGGGCTTCATCCAGGTTTTTCTGCCGTTTGACCGGATCGGCGTGGTGCATCTGAGCCGACGAACCGAGGTCGCAGATGCTTAGTTTTTTGTCCCTGAACCGGCGCAGCGTGGCCGATAAACTGGCCGGGCTATTAAATTCAGACCGTTTGCTCAGGTCCAGTTCGCCTTCCAGCCCACGGATTTCCACCGCGTCGTAGCCGCTGTCGGCGGCCGTTTTCAGGATGGTGTCGAGCGACCATTTCGGGCAGCCCAGGGTCGAAAAAGCCAGCCGGGGTTTAGCCGCCAGCCGCGCCAGTGCAGGATCGCTTTGCAGGGCAGCGGCTCCTGCCAGCCCGAGTGTTGTCCGGAGAAAATTCCGCCGTGAGTGCATAAGGAGTTGATCGTTTTTAGAGTTTACCGGATTTTAACTGTTTGGCGGCATAGTTTGCTGCCCGCGCCGTCAGGGCCATGTAGGTCAGCGACGGGTTTTGGGTAGAGGTGGAGGTCATGCACGCACCGTCGGTGACGAATACATTAGAACAGGCATGTAGCTGATTCCAGCGGTTCAGCATGGAGGTTTTCGGGTCATGACCCATCCGGACGCCACCCATTTCATGGTTTTCGTTGCCGGGACGGCGCTGGGTGTCCACCGTCCGGATGTTTGTAAAACCGGCTTTGGTGTACATCTCCGTAAACTGCTCAAAAAAGTCTTGCAGGATTTTTTCGTCGTTGTCGTCATACGCCACATGCACCCGAAGCTGCGGCATCCCGAACGGATCCGTCAATATTTCGTGGAGTCTGACGCGGTTAGTCTCCTTCGGAATCGTTTCGGCCATCATATTGGAGCCGATGTTCCAGCCGTTCCACGAGCGTCGGCTCAGGTTCTCCTTCAGGGTCTCGCCCCAGCCTGACTGATCCCGTCTGGCGGCCCGGTCGGCAGAGAATGTGGAGGCATAGCCCCGCAGAAATCCGGATGCCGGACCACTGGTTTCCTGTTTATGTACATTGCGGAAACGCGGGATGTAACACGTATTCGGACGCTGCCCGTCGGTTGCCGAATCCAGCTGCCCGTCATAGCTGGCGTAAATGCGGCCGCGATAACTGTGAAAGGCCACGTACCGCCCCAACACGTCGTGGTCGTTACCCAGCCCCGCCGGAAACCGGTTCGAGGTCGAATTGAGCAGAATGAGGCTGGTATTCAGCGCCGATGCATTCAGGAAAATGATCTTTGCGTAGTACTCCGTCATAGCATGGCTCTTTGCATCAATGACGCGGACGCCCACGGCCTTTTTCCGCTGTTCGTCATAGATCACCGAATGCACGACTGAATCGGGACGTAAGGTGAGGTTGCCGGTGCGTTCAGCCCACGGCAGGGTTGACG
>NZ_CAMFHL010000417.1 GCF_945952095.1 uncultured Arsenicibacter sp.
CGGGCGCTCGACGCTTTTCAGCAGACTAAAAACCAGACGGGCATTATCCAGGCCACTAACAGCCTCGGCATTTACTACGCCATGACCAGCCAGCCCGCCAGAGCACTGACTTATTTTGAAAAAGTCAGGGACATGATGGTCGCCCTTAAACGGGATTCAAGCCAGATTTACAACATTGAGTATAACATGGCCAATCTGCTGTCGAAAACCAACCCGCAGGAATCCCTGCGGCGACGGCTGATCATTTATGACTTTTTCAGGCGGCACCCGTCAACCAATACCGGCATCCACTTCAGCCTGCTCGAAGCGTTCTGCCAAACCTACAGCAACCAGCCCTATACCAATCCCGATGAGGTAATCCGGTATGCTACCGAAGGGCTGCAGTTCGGTGAAAAGCTCAACAACCTCGGCCGGCAGTTATCCTTCCACCGGCACCTGCAGTGGGCCTACAAAACCCGGCAGCATTTTGATAAGGCGCTGCGGCACGCCGAGCAGGCCCGTGCCCTGTCCGACTCAATTTCGAAACAGGAAGATGCGCGGCAGATTGCGGAAGTGCAGCAGAAATACGATAACGAAAAGAAACAGACCGAAATCGAGCGGCAGCGTCGGGAATTACTGGAGAAACAGGTACTGCTTGAACAGTCGTCACGACAAAAGGCACAATCGGATCATGATCTCCGCATGAACCGGCAGCTACTGGCTACACAGCGCGTTCAGCAATTACTGAAGGAAGCAAAACTGACGCAGCAGTCTCAGACCCAGCAGGCTAATATCCAGCGGCTTAAGCTTGAAAAACAACAGGCCGAAACAAACATGCAGCTAACCCGCGAAGAACAGAAAACCGCCCGCAATCAATTATGGGGGAGCGTTGCCGCAGGGCTGATTATTTTGTTACTGGCGGGGCTGCTCTGGCGGAACCAGCTGCTGAACCAAAAGAATACGGAATTACAGGCAGCACTGGTCAGAGGTCAGTCCATTGAGCGGAAACGGGTGGCGGCAGACCTGCACGACAATCTGGGTTCGGCCCTGTCGGCGCTCCAGTGGAGTATTGAAGCCATCGACCACAATAAGCTGTCAACGCCTGAACAGGCAATCTGGAGCAGCCTGCAGCAGCAGGTCAGCAAGGCCTATGCCGATGTCAGGTTGTTATCCCATAATCTGCTGCCCGACGAACTGGCGCTGCATGGTCTGTTCCCCGCCCTCCGGACACTGACAGACCGGCTTAACCGGAATCAGCACGTAGTATTTTCGCTGGAAGTACCCGGGGTATTACCGGTAATTCCGCCCTCTACGGCCTTTGAGCTTTACAGCATCTGTCTGGAACTCTGTACGAATATTCTCAAACATGCCGGTGCAACGGCGGCCACAATCCGGCTCGAACACACTGGACAACGGCGTGGGGTTGGCGGATCCTTCAGCAAAAGGCTTTGGTCTGAACAGCATTGACTCCCGCATTCAGGCACTGCATGCCGTCAGGGAGGTAGCAAGTGCCAGACACCAGGGAACGACACATGTCATTACTGTACCGCTGAACCAGCCGGTGACTACGTAGACAGCCCGAACCGGACGGCGTACTTAACCATCCCGACCACATTTTTGACATTCAGTTTTTTCATCAGGTGCCGGCGGTGAGTTTCGACCGTAGGTACACTGATAAACAGCTTATCGGCAATTTCATTCGTCGAACACTCATCGGCAATGAGCTTCAGCACATCCAGTTCGCGGTCAGTGAGGTAGGCCATCGGGTTTACATCGCCCGACAAATCCGCCTTCACGTTAGGGAAACTGCCGGTTATGTCCTCTGCAAAGTAGTGACGCCCCTCCATCAATTCGTTTATAGCGTGTTCCAGCTCCTTGCGGCCCGACCGTTTGAGCACATAGCCGTGCGCTCCGGCCTTTAAGGCATCAAACAAGGCGTGACTGTCTTCGACCATGGTCAGCAGCAACACTTTAACCGAAGGATGCATCTTTTTCAACTGAATCGTCAGTTCAATGCCATTGGGGTGTGGCATATTGAGGTCACAAATCACCATGTCTACCTTATGCTCCCGGAGAAAACCATCCACACGTCGGCTGTCGTTCAGGCACCCGACAACCTCAACATGACGGAGGGTAGAGAACAGTAAGCTTAAACTATCTGTCACGATCTGGTGATCATCGACGAGGAGAAGTCGGGTATAATGTGGCTTCATAATCCGGACGGTTATGGTGATGCACGAACTTTCTTCCGTTAATATAAAGCTTTATACCATGACGTAAGAATTGATTTTAATTAAAAGGTATAAAATGTTGTATCGTTGATATTATTGTAAACTACCATTGTTTTAATAGCGACATAGCAAGGTCAGCCGTGGTCTTATTCTGACTGTCAAGAAACGTTACTATATAATTTCGTGCTTTCAGCCCTTTGAGGCGGGCTAATGTCCGGAGATAAACATGTGTATTTAAATCACTTCCTTCCGCCTCCTTTTCGCAGGCAGCTATAATGCTGTCAATAGACGCGGTATCGTGTAAAAGCCCTAAACCGATTGCTGCCTGCCGCTTCAATGATACGTCATCACTACCAAGTGTTGTTCTGAAAAACGTAAGATACGTTTTGTCCGGAAAAGCAATGTAGTAACTTAAAGCGCTGTTCTGCCATTCCCAGCCCCGGCTTTCCTGCCTGATCTGATCGAACACACTATGCAGATTATTAATGTTATGTTCAATCAGTAATGGGGTAAGTGAGCTTACCCGAAGCACTGGATTTTTGATCAGGGCAGGTAATGCTTTTCTCAATTCAGGCGATTTATTTCCGGCAAGGGCATATGCGGCCGCTGACCGGACAGAACTTTCCTGATGAGCTAGTAGCTGAATGCAGACCGAGGTTGTCAGCGAATCATGATGACCAGCCAAAAGCCTGAGTAATCCTTCAACCAGTTTTGCATCGTTTACATGTTTAATTGTATAGTGGATGTCCGGCAACAAGACTTCCTGCCGGAAATGACTATCACTTTTCAGGCTCAGAAAACTTGTATAAAAAAATTCAGGTACTGTCTTGGAGACCAGCAACATTAATAGCAAACGATTATGCTCTATCCTGGGCGAATTTAATAACGCCAAAAGATATTCTCTATCAAGAGCCTTTTTTTCATCTGCATACCTATCCAGATAGTACTTATCTTCAAAGGACGGGCTGTTTGCCAGCGCAGTAAACGCGATTTGCCTGGTTCGTGGATCATCCAGTAAGAGCTTAACATGCG
>NZ_CAMFHL010000418.1 GCF_945952095.1 uncultured Arsenicibacter sp.
ATAAACCATCCATTGACCTGTCCCGACCGGATCAGCTTCAACCGTAAAGGTAACCGGCGCAGCTGCCTTGTGTGACAGTGATAGGGTGCGTTGATCGTAAAAACCAATCAGGTAAGGGTCGGAAGGCACGTTTGCTGATACAGCCTCACCCTGCCACGGCCCGCCCACACCAACGGGCTTACCCAGTTTCCAGAGATCGTCGATGGTACCGGCCCACACCGCAGCCTTCCGGTCATCAGATACGATAATGTGGTCTTTTCCAGAAGCTGCCGGCAGATCAATACCGGTCATGATCAGCAGACCGCGGTAAGATGCGTAATCGTTGATACGCAGCTGATGGGAAGCGACCGGTCGGATTTTGGCAAACCCATCGGCATTTTCTGCCGGCAGCTCATAAAAGGTCCCGTGGCAGTTGAAAAGGTCCCGTTCTGTGGCCACCTCCCGGCAAATCCGCAGGTCCCCCTCATTGGTCAGGCCGGTATAACGGGCATTGCCTAACGGGAGACGCCAGCGACGACCCTTCTCATCGACAATCAGTACCGATGCAGCTTCAATCGTCACGACCTGTTTAGGAATTGCAAATTTTGACCGGATGAAGGCTTCCGTCGAATCATTTTTTTTCCGGACCAGCTGCATGTCAGCTCCTAATTCATAATACCCGATATCCGTTACCTTGCTGTTGGTGTATTGCCGGGCGAGGACACCGAGTGCACGGCGGTTATTGCCCAGCCCATAGAGTAATCCGCCGGTCGTTGCCGGGGCTGTGACCGGGCTCAACCCGGTAAACATCGGATGGGCGGCTGTGGGGCGGGTATCAGGTGCCGTGTAGGTAAAGTGCGCCGTCAACCTGGCGGCTGCGCTGGTTTTTACCCGGATCCATTCGCCGTCAGCTTTAGGGTCAAACGAAATCTGCCGGGCCTGCTGACTACCGAGCGTTACTAACTGAAGCGGAGTCCAGGTACCGGTACCGGTTTTGTCGACCTCTACCGTAAGCGTGACATTCCCTTCGCTGTGGTTCTGTAGCCAGGCAGCCCTGTTCTGCCATCCTGCAAAGAGAAACGGCTCTGAGTAGCCGCCTTCGGCTACAGCTTCGTTCAGCCACACAGCCCCTTCGGCCGTATTGGGACCCAGCTGGTCCGGGGCGTTCAGGGGAGTAAACCAGAGATTGGAGTTTGACTGACCCGGCCCTTCGATACCGCCTTTCTCCCTGCGTTTATTGAGGAACTCTTTCTGAGCCGAATCGTCACAGCCGAAGACCAGCCGGTCATTCCACCGGGTAAAATCACCGATAACCTTCAGATAAGCGGAACGCGGGCGGATACCGGCAGTATTTGCGGCGGAAAATGTGCCCGGAAAACGCCAGAAAAGTCCATGCATTGTCATCAGGTAATCCGGTTTGCCTGCTTCCCCGACATCACGGATCCGTGGCCATTCGGTATTCCAGCCATGGGCGCCGTCATAGGTATGGCTCGCTTTGGGTAACCGGAAAAACGACCATTTCCCGTTGCCGCGTACGCCCAGCAGAACCGATTTGTGATCCCAGCCGGTTGCCCAGAGCGGATCAGTTGCCGGATTAGCATTGCCGTAAATTCCCCCGGGGCCGGTTACTTCCACAAATTGATTCCGGCGCACAACGGTCCAGGCTTTCCCGTTCCACTCGGCCAGTACACCGGCTTCGATATCGAATTGTTTCAGCGCCAGCGGACCGGGTTCTCCGTTATTGGAATACACCATCACTCCCTGACCCGAATACAGCCCTTTCCCGTGCGCCCCCGGCAGCAGGGCATTAACATGGTTATTGGCGACATCATCCTTTTTGGGTTGCTTTACATTCCCGTCGGCATACAACTGCGTTGTTTTCAGCGTCTGCGCGTTAACCCTGTAAAAACCCTCCTCCATCGTACCCAGGAGCAGGTCCTGCTGCGGATTGGTCAAATCCCTGGCTAAACCGGTATAGCGACCGGGCGCATCAGCATAGGGAATAACCCGTACCTGCCGCTGCGCATCAATGGCATAGGGCCCGATAAACAGCTGATTGCTTTCTCGGTGAATCATCCGGTTCGCCGGTGTTCCGCCCGTACTTTCGGGCCGGGTAATCAGCGTCAGGTCAGGTGTAATTTCGTACAGCTTGTCCGATGAGCCGAAGGGCAGGTGGGGCCCATACGTAATGACCCATAACCGGTTAGCCCAGGGCACAACGGCCCCTGTGCCACACTCGCCTTCATTGTTGTAATAAGCCAGATGTGGATATATACCGCTAAACTGGCGGTGACCGGCTTGCTGCGCATTGGCCGAAATGCATGCGCAAAGCCCGGCCAGGACAATGCTGATTACTTTTTTAGACATACTGTACCGGTATTGATAAACGGCCGGCTGCAAAACGCAGCCGGCCACTAATGCATTAATAACCTTCATTTTGTTTCATGTTGGCGTTAATCTGAATCTCGGCGGCTGGCACAGGCCAGAGGTACTGCTGGTTTGTCCAGGCAGTTGGCACGATCAGCTTAATCAGACCGGCATCAAACATAGGTTTAAAATCGGCGAAACCATCCTCATCGATTGCAGGCGTTGCCGGAAAAAACCATAAATTTTTATCCACTAATTTCGTCTTCAGCTCGGTTGGGTCAAGCATGCCATAAACAGGCCGCGTCAGTGCTTTTTCTGCTAAACGCCAGCGAACCAGATCCATATACCGCAACCCTTCGTTGGCCAGCTCCATCCGGCGTTCTGTCCGGATAGCCTTACGCAGTTCCTTCTGATTGGTCGTTGTGATCGCCGGATAGGCGGTCGTAGCCGTGGGAGCAACATCATAGGCACGTGCCCGTACGGCATTGACCGCATCCAGCACCGATTTCTCAATCTCGTTCAGTTCGGTTTTGGCTTCGGCATACATCAGCAACAAATCAGCGTAACGGATCACAATCTGGTCCGGTTCGACCCGGTTGCCGTTCTGGAGCCACGAGTCATCAATTCCTTTTTTCCAGACCAGTCCCGTATAGGAGGCAAACTGGGCGTTGGCGCGGTTGTCGTTATTGGTAACCAGCGAATTATTGCTGGCACGGATCACCCGCAGGGCTGTAGGATTAGGATCATACACAAAGCCCAGATGTACTGTACCAAACTCAACAATTGAGGCTGTGCAGCGGGTACCACGGTTTTTAAACGGATTCCACGGACCAAACAACGGAGATTTGTCGATCGGCAGCCCGTCTTTACACCCGTACC
>NZ_CAMFHL010000419.1 GCF_945952095.1 uncultured Arsenicibacter sp.
CTGAATACCTTTGCTTTTCAGGCTCCGGAGATCAAACCGAATGTCAGAATCGGCCTGTTCTGATACACGGTTCAGCACAGATTCATAACAATTATGGGCATCATAGAGGAATTTCTTTCCATCCAGATCATAATATCCGGTTTGTTTCTTCCCGAAGCCATCGCCCTGCACCGGCCGCAGGGTGAACATGATGTGAGCATGCGGGTTCTTCTCTCCGTCGGATGCATCCGGGCTGTGAATGGCAAAATCGGCCACTAATCCGCGAGGGGTAAGGTTTTCCCCGATAAACTCCCGCACCACCTGTTTTTGCTGCTCTGCATCAAGATTACGGGGCAGGATTAACAGGATTTCTTTTGCCAGCTGGGCATCCTTTCTTTTTTCACCCGCTTCAACCCGATTCCATAATTCTTCCCGGTTGGTCATCCATTCGGGCGCGCCTTCCGGTGCGATGATCTCCGCATGAAGCACATGATGTTTCATGCGGTAATCGTGCGTTCTGTTGTATCGCTCGTCTTTCATCCGTTCGCCTGAACGGTAAGCCGCGCAGGCCACGACCGAGCGGGAGGAGTCTTTAACGACGGAACCCGACCGATAGGCCGACGCCCCCGGCGCGGATCGACCGCCGGAACGGCGGATGGTTGTTATGTGCAACGTTGCATGCATGCAAAAAAGGTTTTTGGCGAAAGATTGTCTAAGTGCGCGTCTAATAGAGTTGCTAACGCAACTCTTTCCCAAAGGCCAGTACCGGGCGGCAATTTCCTGAAGAATTGGTAATGAAAAAACGGGAAATTTCCCGTTTTGAGTCATCGGGGCAATGCTTAGATTGCGGCTTGAAGACTTATCCACATGGCTGATTACGACCTGGATAGCCCCCTTTATTATTTCACCAGCGCCGACACGGGGAGCCGTTCGGACGTCTTCACGATCCGGCATGCCTGCGAGGGCGTGCAAATCTTTGGCGGTATCGGTTCGGGTAAAACCAGCGGCAGCGGGGCGGCTCTGGCGAAAGCCTATCTGCGGGCCGGATTCGGGGGCCTGGTCCTGTGCGCCAAAAAAGACGAGCTGGAAACATGGCAGCGGTACGCCAAAGAAACCGGACGCAGTGACAGCGTTCTGATTTTCGATGCCAGCGGGGAATACCGTTTCCCCTTCCTGCAATACGAAGTGAACCGAGAAGGCGAGGGCGCCGGATATACGGAAAATCTGGTGCGGCTGTTCATGACGGTTTACGAGGCCGTGAGCCGTAGCAGCGGAAGCGGGGCCGATCCGTATTGGTCAGGGGCGATGCAGCAGCTGATGCGGAACGCCATCGACCTTTGTCTGATTGCGCGCGGTACGGTGTCCGTGCCGCTCATGCATGAGATCGTGCGATCCGCCCCCCAGAGTACGGACGAGCGCAACAGCCCCGAATGGTGGGAGAAGAGTTTGTGCGCCCGGCTGCTGGCCGAATGCCAGACCAAGACGCTCGACAAGTGGACAGATTACGACCTCGAAACCACGGCGGGTTACTGGCTGGATGAATACCCCGGCATCAGCAGCCGCACCCGTTCGGGGATTGTGTCGATGTTCACCACCACCACGGATCATTTTTTGCGCCGGCCATTCCGGATGCTGTTTTCCGAGCCGCCGGAAGACCCCACCAAAATTGCTTTTCCCGAACTCACGCATGAGGGCGTTGTCATCATCATGAACCTGCCCGTCAAAGAATTTGGCAGCGCGGGCCGTGCCGCCCAGGTCGTGTATAAATACATCTGGCAGCAGGCGACCGAACGGCGGAACGTGAAGGAGAACCCCCGGCCGGTGTTTCTGTGGGTGGATGAAGCCCAGAACTTTGCCACGGAATACGATATGCAGTTTCAGGCGACCGCCCGCAGTTCGCGCGCCTGCACGGTGTATCTGACCCAGAACCTGCCGAACTATTACGCCGAAATGGGCGGGGAAGGGAGCCGCCACCGCGTGAATTCGCTGGTGGGCAACCTGCAAACGAAAATATGGCACGCCAACAGCGATCCCGAAACCAACACCCATGCCGCCGATGTAATCGGCAGGAGCTGGCATGTACGGCGGGGTGAATCGCAATCCTTCGGCGGGCAGACGCTCAATCTGGGGGAATCCCAGCAGGAGAGCTTTGATTACGATGTAAGCCCCCAGATATTCACCCGCCTGCTGAAAGGCGGGCCGGAAAACGCTCATACGGTGGTGGGCGCACTCTCCCAGACTGGCCGCACCTCGTCGCCCAAACGACCTTACCTGATTTCTACCTTTAACCAGCTTAAACCATGAGAAACCAACCACGCGACGTTACGGGCGGTGAAGCCGTATGGGGCGGGATGATTCCCGGCCTGCAACTGATGAATTACCTTCTGGGATTGCTCACTGTGCCGATTGAGGTGTTTTTACGCCGGGACTTCGGAGAGCGTTACTTTACCCGCATGAATTTCTTCGGCGGGCTGATTATCCTGCTGCTGTGGCAGCTGGCCGGTTCGCTGTTCGGCCTGCTGAATATGTTCAATCCGCTGATGTGGTTGCTGAACCGGCGCGGCTCAGAAGAAAGTGCCCTGCCGGGTATCATCAAATGGTACATCATTTTCAGCATCGGGCACTTTCTGTACATGTGGTGGAAAGACATTATCGGTAAGCCGGTGCATTCCTATTCGGCGGGCCGTTCATGGCTGCGGCCAGTGGGGGGCGCGCTGATGTTCGTGCTGAACCTGATTTTAGATCAGGTCGTGCGGATGCTGCTTTCGATGACGCCGGAAGCCGATCAGGGGCGGTTATCCAGTTTGCTGCCGGTGCTACGGGACAAAGACACATTTACGGAGCGTTTTGTCGAGCCGTTCGCGGTGTTCGTATTTGCGCTGATGTTTATGAGTTCAGGGCAATATATGGTGGCGTGGTGGCTGCTGTTTTCGGTGATGGCGCTGAATCTGTATACGGGCATCCGTCACCAGGCCGAGCGGGGCGTTTTTCTGGATTATCGGGATCAGATGATCGACGCGGAATTTTACCGCGCCTTCCTTGCCGGAGAGCAGAGCGAGGGCACGAACGCACAGGAACGCATGGTGCGGGAAACGGCGCGGGAGGTGGAGAAAAATCCCGATGTGTTGCAGGTGATCGAACGGAAGAATCCGAGCCTTGCCGCAGCCATTGAGCGGATCAGCCCGAAACTGAAAGCAATGGGGCAGGAGCCACAGCGACCGGACGAAGAA
>NZ_CAMFHL010000420.1 GCF_945952095.1 uncultured Arsenicibacter sp.
AGCCTACACCGGTTATGTAGAGCCGAACGACGGGGTTTCGTTTACCGTGAAGGCGTTCCCCGACAAAAAGTTTTCGGGGCAGGTGAAGCGGCAGGCGGGGGCCCTGGACAAGCGTCTGCGGTCGGAGCGGGTCGAGGTCGATGTGATGAACCCCGACAAAAAGCTGTTGCCGGGCATGATTGCCGAAGTTACGTTGCCATTGCCGACGCGGGGCAGCACGTTTATCGTTCCTAAAACGGCGGTGATCAATGCAACAACGGGTTTGTTTGTAATCCGTGTGGTCAACAAAAAAGCCGAATGGGTGCCCGTCCGGAAGGGCCTGGAGGCCAGCGATAAGGCCGAAGTGTTCGGCGAATTGCACGAAAATGACCAGCTGGTCATGACGGCCACCGAAGAAATACGGGACGGCAGCGTGGTGACTGTAAAATAATGGTTGTGCCGTACTAATCGGGAACTACTCAACTACCAGCTCCGTATTTATCAGGATTTGTCGCAACAGAATCCGACTCTGAACGCTGTATTGACCAATCCCGGGGCGATGCAACAGGCTACCCTGCGGACATCGGCCGGGGCTTTGCTGTTTGGCCTGCGCGGGCATTACCGTTATACCTATGCGCAGAGCGATGTGGAATGTCTGCGCATGAAGAAATCAGTGGTTATCGGGTTTGACGCCGGTTATCGCCTGAGCAGCCGTACGTCTTCGCTGACGGGTGTGCGGGACGGTGCCTGGGCGGGTTTTTCGGGTTGGTATGCCGGTATACAAATCGGCTTCGGCCTGAAAACGCAGGCTACGACAGGGAAATGATTGGTTGATAATCTATGTGGTAAGCGAACAGCAAACAATACGTAACCACAGGATGTAGGCATAGCCATCTATGCGAGGGGGCAGACGATTCTACGGAAAAATCCCTTGCTTTACAGCATGAATCGAATCCTCTATACAAATGCTGCTGATTGGCCGGCATTGATTGCCCGGCTGTCCCTCGCAATCGTCGTATTTCCGCATGGTGCCCAGAAACTGTTGGGCTGGTTTGGCGGTGGTGGTTTTCAGGGAACCATGGGCTTCCTGACCGGCGATGTGGGACTACCCTGGATACTGGCGTTGCTGGTGATTCTGATCGAATTTTTCGGACCGTTGATGCTCATCGCAGGAGCGGCTACCCGCGTGGCGGCGTTAGGCATTCTGGGCAATTTCATCGGTATTGTCGTGTCGTCGCACCTAAAATCCGGCTTTTTCATGAACTGGTACGCCGAAGCCAACAAGGAGGAAGGGCTTGAATATTTTATTCTGCTTTTCGGCCTGACCCTGATCAGCCTGATTGCCGGTGGTGGCAAAGCGAGCGTAGATGCCGCGTTGATGAAAAGAAGCGTGTAGGGGTTTGTACAGTTAACTGCGGCAAACCTCGTTGGGCGTGGGGTACATATGCCTGGGTGCTGACCGGCATTCAGGCAGCTTGTGCTGTATGGCTATCGACTGGCTGTTTTGGAATTGCTGTTTTCCCTACTTTTCAGGGTTGTTGTAGTCAATAACCATGCTTTGGAAAGCGGTAATGAGTTCGGCCATGCGTGGGTTATCAATCCGCATGATCAGAGAGGTTAAAAAGTACTCATCATCCGAACCAAAGCGATAATCGAACTTCACGAAGTTAAACACACCGGTTTGTGCCTGGTCAAACCATACCGAAAACTTACGGTTCCTGGCGTTGGCTTACTTTTGGGCAGTACGCGGCCGGCAAGGGGCCAAGCCTGCGACAGGCCGGGCCGCGTTGAGCTGGGCCATTAGACTGACGCTCAGCAGGCCCAGGGCTGCGGTGAGGACGACGGTGGTATGTGGGTAGTGGTGGTACATTGGTTTATGGGTTACGGGATTTTGACAGGTTCTATTTTACTCAGCCTTCCCTGTAAGTCTGTCAATTTTTAATAATTGATAAATTGATAGTCAATGTCTTTATCTTCATTAAAGTTATCCCCATAGCGTAAGTAGTATTTAAGCGTATTCCATGCAGGGAAGTATTTTTTCAAGGGGTCGGAATTAGTCTTCTCCTGAAATTCCGGAAATTTCAGTTGCCAGAATTTATCCAGATTGAGCGGATAAATTCTGGGATCGTCTTCTAATATTATATGACTCTGCTCATCAATTTTGCCATTCAGAACTATGACGGTTGCCACAGCAGTTTTCCAGTTTACCTCGGGCTTAATTTCAAATAAAACTCTCTCATATAAACTTTCATAAAGCCCTGATATTGCAGCGTAAGCCGTCTTGACTTCATGATTAATACGAGCGGATTCATTTGAATCAAATGTAAATTCATACTTATCATTATAAAAGAGATTAAGTGTAAATTCATTCCATCTGGTTTCAGGAAAATTTTCACATTCAATATAAAAATCTTTTAAAATACGTTGAATCTGTTTTGCGGATGATAATTTCTTTACTCTTTGAAGTCCTTCATCATCAATATAGAATGGCTCTTTCTTTGTCATTCCCTCGTCATAGTAACAAAATCCTAATGCAGAGCTCGAAGCAGAACTAAAATGAACTTTAACTTCCATTCTCACCCAATTTATACCATTTAAAGTTTCCTTTAAATCTGTTTTGACTAATTCGGCAATTTCGTTAACATTCATACTTTAAGGGTTTGCAATTGATGATTGGTAATTTGGATTATTGTTGAGTGTCTCTTCAATACCGTTATAGGAGTATATTACATCAAATTCAAATGGTCTTTTACTTGATCCAGAAAAATTAGGTGTAATTTCAACGCGGACGGGAGAGATAACAACGACACCGTTAATAGGTGTTTGCGTTCCTTCTGCAACTCGTTTCCACTCGTTTTCCATTAGTTTCCAAATCCCGTATCTGCTATCAGCCGAGTTCTGGGCAAAATAGTTAATTTGTTCGACAGGACCGTTAAACTGAGCACCAATCATGTGCCCTCCATCATCTGAAGTTGCTAAGTTATCAGTACGAGGGTTACCATCTTTTTCGCTCACGGCCCAAGACTGTTGCCCCGGGTCACGTCGGCTTGGGCCGGGTTGCAATATTCCTGTGATTCTCCTTACACGTCCGATATTATCGGTTTCGTAGGTAAAATATGTATCTACCTTGTAGGTAACCTCCAAAAGCAACGGTATTAAGTTTAGA
>NZ_CAMFHL010000421.1 GCF_945952095.1 uncultured Arsenicibacter sp.
TTTGACCAGCAAACGCCGGCATACACCTGCGACCCCGAGACTACCGCCCGGCAAACATACATCCCCGGCAGATCAATGCGCTTAATAAACTTCCCGTCAAGGGTAAATACTTTAAAACAATTCTCGTCACGCGACGTGCAGATCAGGGTCGGATTCGCCTTATCCCGCATGTCAATTGCCACGCCGTGCGCATTGCGGAGGTTATGGTCGGGGTTAGGGTTATTATGGCCGCCAAAGTGCCGGATGTACTGCCCTTTGGCAGAATACTGGATGATATAATCCGATCCGTAGCCATCAGCCACATAGATGTCGCCGTTAGGCGCTACTGCGGTTTCGGTGGGCATAAATGACTCATTATCCTTGTAGATACCAATTGTGCGGGGGTGACCAATGGTAAACAGGATACGGCCGTTCAGGTCGGTTTTGATAACCTGCCCTGCCTGCGGATTCCACTTACCGGTTCGGTCCTGATACCAGCCGCAATCGACGATATACAGCACGTCTTCGCCGCCCTCCTTTGCCAGTGTCAGTCCATGACCGCCGGGCCACGCCGTTCCCCATGAGTCCATGAGTTTACCGGATTTATCAAAAATCAGGATATTGTTGCGGACATTATCGCCCAGCATAATCAGCCGGCCTTTACTGTCCTGCACCATTTCATGACAGTTAAAGATCGGGGTGCTGTTTACGCTGATTTTAGCCCAGCTTTTATCAACCTTGTAGCGGAAACCATTATGGCCGATAATAAGGTCATCCAGCGCCGTTTTGTAGGGCGAATAAGCTTGTGTGAACAGATCGGCTGCGCCGGGGGCAATAGCGGCAGCTAGGGTACTTTTCCGGAGGAAGTCTCTGCGGGATGTCATCAGATTCAGGTTAATCAGTTTAGCCGGTTTGCGGTTTGTTTGCTATTAGCTTAAAATTCCGTTGATAATTTTGCCATGTACATCTGTAAGCCGGAAACGGCGGCCCTGGTACTTGTAGGTCAGTTGTTCGTGGTCAACACCCAGTAAGTGAAGCAGCGTTGCCTGAAAATCATGCACATGAACCGGATCTTTGACAATATTGTAACTGAAGTCATCCGTCTGACCGTAGGAAATTCCGGCTTTGACACCCGCTCCGGCCATCCACATGGTAAAGCAGCGCGGGTGATGGTCGCGGCCATAGTCATTGGCTGCGAGTTTTCCCTGTGAATAGACCGTACGCCCGAATTCACCACCCCAAACAATAAGGGTATCTTCGAGTAGTCCGCGCCGTTTCAGGTCAATCAACAGTCCGGCCGTTGCCTGGTCGATCTGCTTACATTGTTTGGCTATGCTTTTGGGAAGCGACCCGTGATGATCCCAGCCCTGGTGATAAAGCTGCACAAACCGGACATCCTTTTCCAGCAGTTTGCGGGCCAGGAGGCAGTTGGCTGCGAAACTGCCTTTGTCGCGGCTACCCGGTCCGTATAGGTTGAATACTTCATCGGGTTCCTTACTGGTATCCATCACCTCCGGCACAGATGTCTGCATCCGGAACGCCATCTCATATTGCGAAATCCGGGCATTTACCTCCGGATCGCCCCAGGTTTCGTTCTGAAGCCGGTTCAGCTGATTGAGGTAATTCAGCATGTTTTCACGATCATGCCCGTCGTAGCCTTCCGGGTTGTTCAGAAACAGTACCGGATCATTGCCTGACCGGAACTGCACCCCCTGGTATTCGGACGGCAGGAAACCATTCCCCCACAGGCGGGCATATAACGGCTGGTCCTTCGACGCGTCTTTCGATACCAGAACGATAAAAGCCGGCAGGTTCTGATTTTCGGAGCCAAGGCCATAATTAACCCAGGAACCGATAGACGGTCTTCCGGGGAGCTGATGCCCTGTCTGGAAGAATGTAATAGCCGGGTCGTGATTAATCTGTTCGGTATACACCGATTTAATCAGACAGAGGTCATCAACAACCTGCCCTGTGTAGGGCAACAGATCACTTACCCAGGTTTTGGTAGTCCCATACTGTTTGAAGCCGTAAACGCTCGGCGCAATCGGCAGCGAGGCCTGGTTTGCACTCATCCCGGTAAGGCGCTGTCCCTTCCGGACTGAATCGGGGAGGGCCGAACCCAGCATCGACATCAGCTTTGGCTTATAATCAAACGTTTCAAACTGGGAGGGTCCTCCGGCCATAAACAGGTAGACAACCCGTTTGGCTTTCGGCAGGAGCGGGGTGGCTCCGAAAGAAGCATTGCCCAGCAGGTTGCCCAATGCCAGTGCCCCCAGCCCCGACGCTGTTCGCTTCAAAAAATCGCGGCGGTCCAGTTGCTGGTTTAAGGCACGGAAATCCGGGGTAAGCAGCCGGAACGGCTCATCGTGATGCGGTGTCATGGGCTCAGCGTTTAGTTAAGGTTGCATCAGAATTCAGAATGGTATTGGCCACAACCGCAAAGGCCGCGACCTGTGCCGGATCCAGCGTAGCATCCGCTTTTCGCAGACCGGTTTTGAGCCAGCCGGCCGTTTTAGCAGGGCTGGCCGTAAACAGTGCGTACTGACCGGCATACAGCTTACTGAGCAGCGACAATTCGGCTTCGACCGGGGACCGGCCTGTAAGCTGCCGGTAAGCCAGTGAAATGGCTGAATCTGTGTTTTTTTGTCGGGCCATTTGTTCGCCGAGAACCCGCGAAGCCTCCACAAACGTCGGGTCGTTCAGGGTTACCAGCGCCTGTAGTGGTGTATTTGTTCGCTGACGGCGGACCAGACAACTGCTTCGGGTCGGGGCATCAAACGTGGCCAGTGTCGGGTTGGGTACAGACCGCTTGACAACCACATACAGGCTGCGCCGGTATGCAGCGCTGGTTGAGTCCATTTTGTAGGTCATGCTGTTGATTTCCCACAGTCCGTCCGGCTGATACGGTTTCACGCTTTTACCGCCGATCTGGTTAGTTAACAAGCCACTGGCCAGCAACGCATTGTCGCGCAGCATCTCGGCGGTCAGCCGGGTTGACGGCCCGCGGGCCAGAAGCCGGTTTTCGGGGTCACGCTCGCGGAGGGCCGGTGCGGTCCGGGAATCCTGCCGGTAGGTGGCCGACATCACCATCAGTTTAACCAGCCGTTTTACATCCCAGTTGTAATCCTGCCGGAACGTAACGGCCAGCCAGTCC
>NZ_CAMFHL010000422.1 GCF_945952095.1 uncultured Arsenicibacter sp.
GGACACATTGAACCAAATGAACTGAAGCGGTTCAAGATTGACCGGGATGCCAAGGAAAACCGGCAGAATAAACTCAATACCGATAAGATTCAGGACGGAAAAACGTTCGAGAAGGAGCTCAAAAAAATCCATGGCGACCGTGCCGATGCAGACATGCTGCTGATCGGCGAAGACATGGATAAAATCGACTACACACTGGCGAAGTGCTGTAATCCGATTTCGGGCGACGACGTGTTTGGCTTCGTAACCATCAATGAAGGCATCAAGATTCACCGCGTTTCCTGCCCGAATGCCGTTGAGCTCATGTCGAACCATGGCAACCGGATTATTAAGGCCAAATGGACCTCGCAGCGCGATCTTGCCTTTCTGGCCGGCCTCCGCATTACGGGTACCGACCGCGTTGGTCTGGTCAACGACGTCACGCGGATTATCAGTAACGAACTGCATATTAATATGCGCTCGGTTACGATCGACTCGAAAGACGGAATTTTTGAAGGAATCATTAAGTTGTATGTACACGACACCGGACACCTGGAAACCCTCGTGCAGAAGCTCGAACGGGTGAGTGGTGTTTTTGAAGTCGTCCGCTTTGACTAACCGTGCCGGTAACCGGATTCCTGTAAAAAGTTTGCTGCAGGTGGCCGGTTACTCACGACGTCCATTAACTTTGCATCATTATGCCTGCGCCGAAACAAACAAACCTCGAAGCCGCAAAAACGATATTTACCGCGTATCTGGAGAACAAAGGGCTCCGGAAAACGCCGGAACGTTTCGCCATACTGGAAGAAATTTACAACCGCGAAGATCACTTTGATGTCGATGAGTTGTATATCTCCATGAAAAACAAAAAGTACCGTGTCAGCCGGGCAACCGTCTACAACACACTCGATGTTTTAGTGGACTGTGACCTTGTGACCAAACACCAGTTCGGCCGCAACCTGGCGCAGTACGAAAAATCCTATGGCTACAAGCAACACGATCACCTGATCTGTACTGATTGCCATAAGGTGATGGAATTCTGCGATCCGCGCGTTCAGACGATCCAGAATATGGTAGGTGATATGCTGAAATTTAACGTTATGCACCACTCGCTGATTTTTTACGGAAGCTGTACCCGCGAAAACTGCGAAAACCGTAACGAAACCGAAACAGCGAAAAACCTACAGGTACAGCTGCACGGAGAAGACTAACATACTGTCTTACATATCATTACTCAAGAAAGGTCATCGTTAACCCGATGACCTTTCTTGTTGATTAAAACCTTGTTCTGAAAATTTCCATGTTTTTTTTTTGCAGGTCCAGAACCTTTTGCGATATTTACATGTATATACATTGAATGTAATAACATTAAGATCAAAAACACATAAAATCATGGCAACTGAAACTCCTTCAACCGCAATCTGGACTGTCGATCAATCACACTCAGAAGTTCATTTCAAAGTAAAACACCTGATGGTGTCAACTGTTACCGGCTCATTCGGTAGCTACGACGCCAACATGGAAACAACCGGCGATTCGCTGGAAGGCGCTAAAATTTCGTTCTCGGCAGATATCGACAGCATCTCTACAGGCAACGAGCAGCGTGATGGTCACCTGAAGTCAGGCGATTTCTTCGATGCCGCCAGCCACCCGCAACTGACATTTGTATCAACCGGCTTTACGAAAAAAAGCGGTGATGAGTATACATTAACCGGCGACCTGACCATCCGTGGTACGACTAAACCAATTACACTCGACGTTGAATACGGCGGACAGATGGTTGACTTCTACGGCAATACGAAAGCTGGTTTTGAGATCAGCGGTAAGATCAAACGGAAAGAATTCGGCTTATCATGGGATGCGGTAACAGAAGCAGGCGGCGTTGTTGTATCAGACGACGTTAAACTGGTGCTGAACATCCAGATGGCTAAGCAGGCATAAGCTTTAGGTGTAAAATAAATATATTGCTTAACGGCATGGTTCGGTTATGAGCCATGCCGTTTTTTCTTTGTGTACAAACGACCAATCCCTTAGCCTCTATGCGTAAAACGTTACTACCTGCCCTGCTTTTAGCCTGCCACTTTGCTTTTGCGCAACCGGCTCAGACATTTACATCGCCCAAAAACATGGCTGAAACCGGCTTTTCGACCGAACGGTTGCAGCGTCTGGATGCCCTGCTGCAAGGCTGGGTCGATGCGGGTATTGCGCCGAATGCGGTTACGTTTGTGGCCCATAACGGTAAAATCGTTCATTACAAAGCCTTTGGATACAGCAATATCGATAAGAAAACGCCCCTCCGGCGCGATGATATTTTCCGGATTGCCTCGCAATCAAAGGCGCTTGTCACCACGGCACTCATGACC
The DNA here is from genome assembly GCF_945952095.1 of uncultured Arsenicibacter sp. Lineage (GTDB taxonomy): Bacteria > Bacteroidota > Bacteroidia > Cytophagales > Spirosomataceae > Arsenicibacter. The sequence goes on from NZ_CAMFHL010000422.1 coordinate 2,343, forward strand.
TTATTTGAAGAGGGCCGGTTTATGCTCGATGAACCGATTTCGAAATACATTCCGGCCTTCAGAAACCCACGGGTACTGATCAGCTATGATAAGGCTGCCGGGACCTATGAAACCCGCCCGGCCAAAAGTGAAATCACGATCCGGCAGCTCCTCTCCCACAACGCAGGCATTCCCTATGAGCACCCGCTCGACCAGTTACCGCAGTTTACGGTTCCGTTTTTTAATTCGACGGATCCGGACAAGCTCGAAGATGTCATCAACAAACTGGCAAAGCGGCCGCTCATTAAAGACCCGGGAGATGGCTTTACCTACGGGCTCAATACCGACATTATTGGCCGGCTGGTCGAAATTCTGTCGGGAGAGCCTCTGGACATTGCCCTGCGAAAGCGGGTGCTTGACCCGCTAGGCATGAAGGACACCTACTTTTACCTGCCAGAGGCCAAGGCGGGCCGTTTGGTAGAACTTTACTCGAAGGGAAGTACCGGTGCCCCCCTGACCGTTCACGAAAACAGTACGTACCGCACCTATCCGGTAACCGGTGCTAAAACATACTTTTCGGGTGGTGCCGGCCTGGTCAGCACCATTGAGGATTATGCGAAGTTCTGCCAGATGATGCTCAACAAGGGCACGTTTAACGGCAAACGCATTCTGGGCCGGAAGACAGTGGAGCAGATGCTGCGCAATCAGATCGGCGAAGCCAGTGTCTGGGACCGGCAGGACAAATACGGACTTGGCTTTCACCCGATTACCGAAAACAGCCATTACCGCGACCAGGCCACC
>NZ_CAMFHL010000423.1 GCF_945952095.1 uncultured Arsenicibacter sp.
GGTCAAAATAGATCACCTGAACGTCGGTTGGCGGGGGCGTCTTTTCCTCGATTTCCGGCTTCCGATACACCATCCCTTTCACCGCCAGGGCTTTAAAATTAACGCCCGGCTCGACTATAAAACGTTCCTGAAACAACAGAAAACCATCGGCGGTGCAGGCAGCAATGGTATATTCGCCGGGACGGGCATCGCGCAGCAGAAAGCTGGACGCCCCCTTAAACTGCTTCGACGTAAATTTAGTGACGTGCGACAGCTCTTTGCCGTACTGGAGTTCGTAGGTAATATTGGTTGTATCCTTGCGGTGGAAGCCCATGTACAACTGGTTCGTCGGTCTGACAGCCGTGGTATCTTTCGACCGCATCGGAATGATCATGTTAAACACATACTCGGGATCGATGACGCCGACAAAATGTACCGGTATCGTCATGGTATGATAGCCTTTTGCGTCAAAAATAAGGGTGTTTGCGCTGGATGGCACCCTGAAATCGAAGCGGCCCTTTTCATTGCTTTCGCCGAGTTTTGTGCGTTTTTTTCCTTCGCCAAACGATACTTTTACCGGCAGATCGGCACCGGAACCGGCATTATAGCTGCTTCCATTCACGCGTACCTGTTTAACGGTTTGTGCCTCTACAGGCGATAGAATGGTCCACAAAGCGCTGATCAGTACGGTAATTGTTGCATTATTTATCATCAATACACCCAAATTTGTTGAGTAAGCCGCAAAATTACGGATTTATTCCGCTGCTGCCGCCGGAATGTTTTTTGACAGGATTACAGGATTTCCATGTTACACAATACATGCTGTCCATCCTTTAATCCTGTCCATGTATTTTCAGACAGGATTCCTATGATTACATGTTACATCTTGTTAATCCTGTAATCCTGTCAAAATATTTTCAGACAGGATTCCTATGATTACATGTCACATCCTGTTCATCCTGTAATCCTGTCCATATATTTTCAGACAGGATTACAGGACTACCTGTTACATCCTGTTCATCCTGTAATCCTGTCCATGTGTTTTCAGACAGGATTCCTATGATTACATGTCACATCCTGTTAATCCTGTAATCCTGTCAAAATTATCAGTGATCAGGGCAACCACATGGGGTAATAAGGGCAACCACGTGGGGTTGCCCCTACGGGGTAACGGTAAATCGGGGCGGTGATTGCCTTTTTCCTGTCAAACGGGCTACCCGTCCCGATTCCTGATCCTGACCCCTATGACCTGGCAACAATCCATTGACCCTCTCAATTCCATCGGCCTGTCGTTGCTCGTGGCCTCCATCCCGATTCTGTTTATTTTCTGGGCGCTGATTATCCGTAAAATGAAGGGCTATCAGGCCAGCCTCATCGCTACCGCCATTGCCCTGATCATCGCCTTGACGGTCTATGGCATGCCGGTAAAACTCGCCTTGCTGTCAGTCAGTCACGGTGCGCTGTATGGCCTCTTCCCGATTTGCTGGCTCGTGATCATGGCCGTTTTTCTGTTTAACCTCACCGTCCGAAGTGGTCAGTTTGAGGCCATTAAATATGTAATGGGCACCATTACCGACGACCGGCGGTTACAGGCCTTACTCATTGCCTTTTCCTTTGGTTCATTTCTTGAAGGAACGGCCGGTTTCGGGGCGCCGGTCGCCATTACCGCCGCTATGCTGGTGGGTCTTGGCTTCAATCCGCTTTATGCCTCGGGTATCTGCCTGATTGCCAATACCGCGCCGGTGGCCTTCGGCTCCATCGGTATCCCCATTACGGTGGCCTCGCAGTTGTCGGGCATACCTGAACTGGCAATTTCGCAGATGGTCGGACGTACCTTGCCCTTGCTCTCTGTCTTCCTGCCGTTCTACCTCGTGGCCATCATTTCGGGCGTCAGCAAAGCGCGTGAGGTGATGCCGGCGCTCGTGGTGTCGGGCGTGTCCTTTGCCCTGCTGCAATACCTGTCGTCGAATTTTCTGGGGCCATCACTGCCCGATGTCATCGGTGGACTGGGATCAATTGTCTGCCTGATGGTGCTGCTGCGCTTCTGGAAACCGAAGCACGTCTGGCGGTTTGCCAACGAACCGGCGGCGGTTGTTCAGCCGGCCGGACTGTATTCGACGGGGCAGATTATGCGGGCCTGGTCGCCGTTTGTGGTGCTTACCCTGCTGATCATTGCCTGGGGGCTGCAACCCGTTAAAGACGCACTCAATGCCACCGGTATACTCCAGTTTGAGTTTCCGGGCCTGCACAATGCCATTCTGAACCAAAGCGGGACGCCCATTGCGAAAATTTTCAAATTCAACTACCTGTCGGCGGCAGGCACCGCTATTCTGCTGGCCGGTCTGTTGTCGGTTCCGCTCGTGGGCCTCAGCCCGCGTGAAGGCGCGCAGGTGTTTGCCGGTACGCTGAAACAGCTGCGTTTCCCGATCCTAACCGTTGCCTCGGTCCTGGCATTTGCCTATGTGCTGAACGATTCGGGCATGACCCTCACCCTGGCCGATGTACTGGCCAACACCGACCTGCTGTTCCCGTTTTTTGCGCCCGTGCTGGGTTGGCTGGGCGTTTTTATTACTGGTTCGGATACATCGGCCAACGCCTTGTTCAGTAAGTTACAGTTCGCCACCGCCCAAACCATCGGCGTTGATCCGGTCGTGACGGTCGGGGCCAATGTATCGGGCGGGGTTGTGGGTAAGATGATTTCGCCCCAGTCGATTGCCGTGGCCGCCGCAGCCGGTGATCTCGTCGGGCAGGAAGCGCAGCTGTTCCGCTTCACCGTCAAACACAGCTTTATCATGCTCGGATTCATTTCCGTTCTCACCCTCGCCCAGGCTTATGTGATCAAATGGATTATTCCGAACTACGTGCTGCTCATTAAGTTGCTTATCCCTTAGAAAAAAAATGCATATTCTGATTGCCCCGAATGCGTTTAAACACAGCCTGGACGCCACCGCCGCCGCCCGTGCCATCGAAACCGGCTTTCTGGCCAGCAAACTGGACTGCCGCTGC
>NZ_CAMFHL010000424.1 GCF_945952095.1 uncultured Arsenicibacter sp.
AATGTTTCGGCTTTCAGTTGATTGCAAGATTTTCGGGTTACCCCGTAGAGACGCAATATTTTGCGTCTCATTGCATTACAGTTTTTTACAGGTTATGTGGGTTACCCCAGCGGAGACGCAAGATGTTGCGTCTCTACGAGTTTAACCGGGGTCAGGAGGCGGGTCCAGAAACTGACCCGTACTTCCTGAATATCCTGAAGGGTCAGGCGGCCGTATCCGGTGACGGAAAACAAGCGTTTGCGGCGGCCACCGCGTTCGGCCGTGGGTTCGCCCATTTCTGATTTGACCATGCCTTTTTCTTCAAGCCGTTCGAGGGCCGCGTGAATCTGGTTGAGCCGGACAGGGCGTCCCGTCTGTTCAATAATCTCGTGGGTAATGGCCACACCGTAAGCCTGCCGTTCGACGTCCAGTACGGCTACGGTCAGCAGCACAATTTCTTCAAACTCGCCCAGATATGTTCGTTTCATGCCGGAATGATTAACTCTACTTTTGCTGAGCAAATGCTTTGCCATAAACGCCAAAAGCCCGTTCCGGGCGCAGAAACGGGCTTTTGGCAAAACCGTGTAATACATTGCCTGTCCACTTCCGGACAGAATTACGTCCGCAATGGGACAACGGTCATTCCGCTGGTTCCGGTTTTGAATGCCACTCGTGGAAAATGGCATTCGGGTCGCGTTGGGCACGGATCGCCTGAAACCGGCGCAGGTGGTCATCCGACATAAACTGTGCTGTGCGTTTATGCAGCCCTTCGTCGGCGAGCTGGATGCCGGTCGAAAGGTGGGCCATTTTCTGCATCATGTGTGCTGCCCAGTCGCCGTATTTAGCGGTGTCGGCTGCTGATTTCCAGGTAGCATACAACGCCAGATAAATTGCATCTTCTTTCGAATAGGCCATGTTATCGCTGAGGCTGCCGGGGTGCCAGTTCAACCACAGGAAGTGCGACGGTGCAGGTGGTAGTGTCCGGGCAATTTCCTGTACAAACGGCATCAGGTCATCAATCGGGGCGTGTGTCCACATGTTATCGACGCCCCAGTAATGATTGTCGGGATAGTGCATCATCGTCCCTTTATAAAGCGCATCAATACCGGGGTCAATAGCTGGTGTGGCGATTAAGGCCTTGTGTTTGATCGGGCTGTTTTTCATGAAGTTTATCGCTTCCTGAAATTCGTCTTCGGTATCGGCGAAAACCGGCGCAATGGCCTCAATGCCTGGACCGAACAGATTTAACATCCTGTTGCTCATAATCATCTGGAACTCGACGGCTTTGGGAATGGCTGGCCCTACCTCATACGCCCAGTTGTAGACCGCTTCCAAATGTTTCATGTAAAAATCATGGACAATGATGGCGCGGTATTTGGGTAAGGCAAAGAGCTTGAGGTAGAAGCAGGTGACAACCCCGAAAAAACCGCCGCCTGCCCCGCGTGCAGCCCAGAACAAATCTGCATTTTCGGTTTCGCTGGCATGCACAAATTCCCCGTCGGCCGTTACCATGTCGTAGCCAGTGATGCTTTGACAGGCAATACCGGTTTTGCGGCCGTTCCAGCCGTAACCGCCCTGCAACAGATACCCGCCAATGCATACACCTTTGCAATGGCCTGCCGGGAAAAACAGATTCTGTTTGAATAATTCGCCCATCAATACGCTGCCGCCTACACCCGGGCCCGCTTTAGCGGTCATTGCCTGCGCATTGATTTCGTATTGGTTAAAGCCCCCCATCATGATCAGGATACTGTCGTTACGGAGGTGGTTGGCCGACCAGCTGTGTCCGCCCGAACAAACTGTAATTTTTTTACCGGTTGACCGAGCATACCTGACGGTTGCAATGATATCCTGCACCGATGTTGGCTCGACGATTTTGCACGGTCGCCGGCCCGGATCAACTTTATTGAACAGGGAGTCCATCAGGATTTGGTCGAATTCATTGTCGGTCCGGGTAATAATACGGCCTTCGACTTTCAGCTCCGGGTGTTTGCCATTGATGTGGGCATAGAGTTGCGGCAGGAACGATGACAGATGGTTCATTTCTTCCGAGCAGTGGGTAAGGAGGTCTCTGGCAAACTGTTCGGACGGGTTTTTAAATTGCCGGAGTAGCTTAGACGCAATCCCGGCCAGAACCCCTTCCTTACGTAGCTGTAGATACGGCCCGCCCATCCAGAACCGCGACCGCATTTCTGCACCGCCTTCTACTGCCCGCACCTGATGTACCAGCCAACCCATATCGACCGGTAAGGTGGCATGGCCAACCCGTGCGCAGATATAAACCACCTGGCCAGGATCTTTGAGGTCATCGTGGGTGAATCCCAAAAGAGTCGGCGAGGTAAACTGAATCGCCCCGTTCAGGAGCTCTTCGCCGATGTATTCATCAATGAGCGATGTGCGGCCGATGTAAGCAATGTCGTCTTTGCCGTCTGCCCATTCGGCGTGCAGGTGGGCTTTCGGGTGCCAAAGTTTATAACGGTTCGCTTTCGAGCCATGCCAGCCAAACCACCAGTCGATCATGGCAGGCGTAACCGCCGGCATCAAGGTATGAATCGCTACGTGGATGGCGCCGTTTGATTCCAGCGTATAGCCGGTTTCGACGGGGAGGTAGCCCGGTTTTCTCAGGGCTGTCACATCCGTAAAGGCGGGCAGTGAACCTGTCGGGGCAGGGCCACCATGCAGCCTGTCGGCAACACCATCCGGAATAGCCTGAACGGCTTCAGTATAGTATTTAGCATAAGGGGTTGTGTAGTCAACCAAGGAATAGCCCGGTGTTTTCTGTGACATGGTTCATCATATTTTTGCTTGTTGACAAAGCTAGAGAGACCATGGCGGACCAGACGTTGAATTAATTCAAGAAATCAGATGCGGTGTTTAAGTTTACTGAGCCATTCCTGCGAAATGCCCATGAATTCAGCAATGTACTTAGACGGAACCCGTTGAATAACAGACGGATG
>NZ_CAMFHL010000425.1 GCF_945952095.1 uncultured Arsenicibacter sp.
GTGTATCACCGCCGGATACCAGTTATCTGGTAAGCAACCGGATGAAGGAAATGGCGCTGAGTGTGGACGAAAACACGTTTACCATCGACTATTCGGTTCTGACACCGCAGTCTGCACACAAATACCGGTTTAAACTGGACGGTTACGACGATAAATGGACTGAAGCCGGCAGCAAAACCAGCGCAGGCTACACCAAAATTCCGGGCGGGACCTATATATTCCGCGTTAAAGCCATTGATGGAGACACGGAGGCCGCCGAGGCTACACTGACAGTTGTCGTCGATACGGAGTTCTACAAAAAGCCCTGGTTTAAGCTGCTGGTTCTATTGGCTGTAGCAGGTCTGACGCTGGCATTTCTGCATTACCGCACGCAGCAGACGGCCAGGCTGCACCACCTCCAGATGCAGGCCACCCGCCTGGAACGCGACAAGACCGATATTCAGTACCAGAACCTGATCAATCACCTGAACCCGCATTTTCTGTTTAATAGCCTCACCTCGCTCAACAGCCTCATTGTGACCAATCCACGGCAAGCCTCGCGCTTTTTACAGAAGCTTTCGGCAATCTACCGGTATATTCTTCAGAATAAGGAAAAAGAAACGGTGAGTGTAGAGCACGAACTCAACTTTGTGCGCCATTACATTGATCTGCAAATGTCCCGCTTTGAGGGCGGGCTGGACATTACCCTCGACGTACCGGATGAGTACCTCACGCGGGGCGTAGTACCGGTAACCTTGCAAAACCTGCTCGAAAATGCCATCAAGCACAACACCATTGAAGATGAAAAGCCGCTGCACATCCGCGTTTACGCTGACGGTGACTACCTGTGTGTTGAAAACAGCTTACAGAAAAAGCACTTCGTTGAAACATCCAACAAGCAGGGGCTCGATAGCCTGAAAACACTCTACGGCTACCTCAGCGATAAGCCCGTCCGGATTCTCGACGGCCCCGAAGCCTTCACCGTCATGGTCCCGTTTTTGTAGTCAATGCCGCCCTGCGGGGTGGTTAAGGTGAGGTTAATATTGAATTTACCACATAACCAGTACAGGGAAGCTATGCTTTCGATGTGGCTATGTGGTAAATTATATCATTGGTAATCAGTTTTTATTTGGAAAGCAGGTGTTATTCCCCTTCTTCCAGCATAAACAGCTCCTCGACCGGTTTTCCGAACTCATGCGCCATTTTCAGGGCGAGAATGGTGGAAGGGACGTAACGGCCGGTTTCGATGGAGTTGATCGTCTGGCGGCTCACGCCGATCCGCTCGGCTAAATCCGCCTGCGACCAATTGTTTTCGGCTCGGGCAACTTTGATGCGGTTCTTCATACACTAACCTCCTTCTCCAGCTCGCGGCTGTTTTTATACAGTAAAATTCTGAACCGGATCACAAACACCAGCAGAATCGTGAACATGTTGTAGATCATAACCGATAGAAACGGACTGCCGTGGATCAGTATAATGGCCAGACTCAGAATGATGTAGTTAGCGTATACGCTCCACTGCAAAGATTCCAGCCGCAGGTGCTGAATCATCTCGTCTTCATGCTTCTCCCGCGCAAAGGCGATAAATAACAGGCCGATAATCAGGCCGAGCGCGGCTAGTTCGTCTGTCAGGTTGATTGGCCATGGCCCGAATAGCGCCCCGATAGAGGCATTATCATCAGGTTTACCAAACGTCAGGAAGCTGAGCCGGAATTCAGTGTATAAATAGAGTAAGCCCAGCACCAGCGACGGGATAAAAATAATCCAGCCGATGAGGCGGTAGCGATGGGGGAATAAGAGGTTCGTGTTCATGATGTTTACTGTTGGTTAGCAGGGTTAAAAGGCCAGCATGCGTCGGGCCATACGCCGGTTTTTGCGTAAAGTGAGCTGGAAATAGACGATAAAGAAGAGCAGTACAGTGAACATATTGTACATCAGGATGTTGTAAAAGCCTAGTCCGTAAATGAGCATAATGGCCAGCATCAGCAATGCGTAGTTCAGGTAGACGCTTGCCTGTAGGGCTTTCAGCCGTAGCTGATTAATCATCTCATCTTCAAGTCTCTCGCGGGAGAAACCAATAAAGAGCAAACCGGCAATCAGCGCAATGCACATGATTTCGTCCGTAAAATCAAGGCTGGTGGTGTCATAGAATGTCGATAACCAGTCATTGCTGACGTGGATGGTCAGGTAGCCGTCAATGCCGGAGTCCGGATGTAATTCCAGATAACCCCACGTGCCCAAAAAGGCAAGGATTAGTCCCCAGCCTATGTACCGGAAATAATGCGGGAATAAGAGTGTTGTGTTCATGCGGACTAGTATAAGTTTGTTTGTCCAAAAGTAAAGTTTACTTTACAAATAGTCAAACGAAGTGGTCATATTTTTCGTATACCTGTTTCGTAAACGGCATAAAAAAACCGGACAGTTGTCCGGTTTGGGTAATTTGGCGGCAAACGGCGCGCTTACAGGGCAAAAATGCGGTCCATAAGGAGCCATTTTTCGCCCGGTTTCGCCATCGGCAGGGCCTGCTGGTAATGCCACATCAGCGCTTCCCATTCCTGTACCTTCGGATTAGCCGCGTCGGCCTCCGCTTTGCGGTCGAAGGAAAACGTGTCGTCGGTTTCCATGATCATAAACAACCGTGGCCCGATGCGGTAGATTTCCATATTGGTAATCCCCGCCGACCGGATGCTCTCCTCGATCTCCGGCCATATTTTTTCGTGATAGCGCTCATAATCGGCAATCAATGCCGGATCATCCTTCAGATCAAGCGCAAGACAGTAACGCATATAGTTTAAAGAGCGAAAGAATGAAAGATTGAAAGAGCGGCCGCGCTGCGGCAAAGAATGAGTGAGTGAAAAAGCGACGTATCAGGCGATGGCTAATCGTTCGCTCTTTCACTCACTCACTCTTTCACTCTTTAATCTGCGATCCCTTAAATCCGTACCAGGCGATG
>NZ_CAMFHL010000426.1 GCF_945952095.1 uncultured Arsenicibacter sp.
CTTAACCGCCGGTAACACCTGCGCCAGCTGCTGCGGACTCGCACCCTCACGCAACACCACAAAACACATCGCCTGTAAGCCCGTCCAGTCCTGAAGAGCTTCCTGATTTTCGAGTACCGGAATGGTACCATACGACACCAGCGCGTCATACCGGAGCTGCGTATTCGGCGGCGGATTTTTGATGATGCCGGTAACGGTCAGCGTCGTGCGGTTGTCAAGCCGGAGGGTCTTGCCGAGGGCATTTTCCGTATCAAAATATTTCTGTGCATAGCGCTCGCTGAGGACAATGGTGTTGGGCGTTGCCAGTGCCGTTTTACGGTCGCCACTCACCCATTCGACGCCGAAAACATCGAAGTACTGAGGTTCGGTATAACACATGTTTCGGGCCTCACCGAATTTTTTGGCCCAGCCGCCCTTACCGTCGGGCACGCTGATGTTCCGGCCGAAAAATGTCTCCAGCCGGACCGCAGTTTCGACAAACGGATACTCGCGCCGGAGCACATCTGCCATCGGACGGGGTGCGGCATCGGTCGGGACGGTATGCTCCCGTTTGATATCCGTAACGACCCAGTACGACCGGTCTATGTGCGGATGATAGCGGTCAAAGCTAAACATGTAGTTGACCACCAGAAAGATGACCATGCCGCAGGCCAGCCCCAGCGCCAGCCCGCCGATGCGGATTATGTTGACACGGCGCTCCCGCCAAAGCCGGCGACCGGCCAGTTTCAGATAATGAGTAAGCATACAGTTTATGACTAATTGGTTCAGGAAAAAGGCAGAAAGCGCTAGCGGGCCCGCATCCGGAACAGCCGCCGGGCGCCGTAGGCGCATACCGCCGCCCCCAGCGCTACCATCCAGACGTCCTTAAACACGGCCGGTGAGATGGCAAATAACCGGCCTGCCCACATCATGCAGATCATAACCGTGGCAAAGGCCACCACGCTACCCCGCATCCATGCCGGCCACTGCGCCGATACCAGATGCCGTTGCCCCGGCCGCCGGCCGGTTCCCCGTAAAGCGATACCGTCATAGCGCGGCCGGGTCCGCCCTCCCGGGCTATGGCGCTGTAACGTCATGAGCAACGCCTCTTCAAACGGCTTGCCGGAGGCCATCAAGACTTCAACCTCCAGCGCCAGCCGGCGGATTAATGGCTCCGGTACCTCACGCTGCGACGTCCGCCGCCTCAGTTCCTGCCGTAGCCGGGATACTTGTACACTGGATAGTTGTTGCATGGCTTGCTGATTGATATGATGTGGAACAAAAATATATAAGAAAATTATATATACAAGCACTAAGGATAAGAATATAAAAAAGGGCCTGCTTCCGGAAGCAAGCCCTTAAGGGTGAGTAGCTCAGAAAAACGGCTCAGAAACTCCATTTCAGCCGTACGGCCAGGTTACGGCCCGGATCATCGGCGAAGTAGCGGAAGCGGTTCAGGTAATCGCGGTAAACGGTATTAAAGAGGTTATTGACCGACAGGCTAACGGTCAGGCCGTGCTCACCGGCGAAAGGAAACGTTGCTCCGACAGCGGCATTCCAGAGCGTATAAGCCGGTGGCGGAGCGACAAAATCGCTGTTGGCCGGCACACGGTTCTGCCGCGCTACCAGCAGATTACTGATCTCGGCATACAGGTCATGCCAGTGGGCATGTTCGCCTTTTTTCTGCGTATCCCGCCCCCAGACCGGCAGCTCAAAGCGAAGGGCATTGTCAAACCGGTTCGGGGCAATCCAGACCAGTGGCTGGTGATGAACAACATCCTGTACGTAGAGATACGCCAGTTTGGTCGTCCACAACAACCCGCCCTGATTCGTGACCGGCAGTAGTGTAACGGTTGCCGACGCGTCAAAACCGGTGTATATCACGTCGGTCTGCGTGTATTTAAAGAACGGAAACGCCCCGCGAATCGTCAGCCGGGGTTCGGCCTGTGGTTGCAGGTAAATATAATCGCGGATGTAATTGTAAAACAGATCGACCTCGGCCTGAATGCGTTTGCCGGTATAGGTCGTGTTCCAGTTCAGGTTATATGCTTTTTCGGGTTGAAGGCCCGGATCGCCCAGTTCGTAGGCGGCCGCCCCGTGGTGCACCCCGTCGCTGAACAATTCGCTGACATTCGGCGCGCGCCATGCCGTACCGAGATTCACGCGGCTCGTCCATGCCTGATTAAGGGTGTAGGTTGCTCCCAGCGTGCCGGAACCGTTGGCAAAGGCGTAGACCGGGCTGGTTAATACCCCGTTCTGGTAGCGGAACACCTGCATGTGCCGGACATCAAACCGCAGACCGGCTTCATACTCCCAGCGTTCCTTGCGGAGTTTTTCAATCCAGAACGCCCCGCCCGCAAACGTCCGGAAGTTGGGAATCAGGGGCCGGCCGTTCATGATATTAAACTGGTACATGCCCGTTACGCCTGCCTGCCCGCTCAGCGCCCCGACGGGCTTGTGTTCAAACACCAGATCACCGGTATAGGTCGTCAGCCGGAACCGGAGCTCGGGCCGGTTCAGGGCAGCGAGGCTGTCATTACGCGGCCGGTGGAGGTCAAACTCACTCCGGTCGTCGAACTGGCGGGCCAGCGTCAGCGTCCAGAGTCCTTTTTCAGATGGTTTATAGGTAGTCCGCCATTTCAGCAGATCATGCTGTACCTGCTGCGACGGCCGGTCAATGGCATAACTGAATCCGCTTTTAATATATGGTTCACCCGAGGCCAGTACCTGCTCCAGATCGGTCAGGCTACCAATGTGAGCACCGGTAAAGATCCCGATTTTGGTGTTGAAGCGACTATAAAACAAGTCGGTGGTCAGCTTGCGGGTACGGTAGGCCATCGCCACCGAGCCGTTCTGCTCCGACGTACCGGTGTTGCTCAGATAATAGCCGGGCGT
>NZ_CAMFHL010000427.1 GCF_945952095.1 uncultured Arsenicibacter sp.
TTTCAGAGGGGTAAGAAAGCACCTACAGGGTACTTACCTGTATCCGCAGGGCAATTGCCATAACGTAGCCCATGTGGCATCCCTGGTACTCAGCAAGCAAGGGATACCGAACCGGAAAGTCTGGCTTTTCTCGCCATGCCGGTATAAGACAGGGGCTTATGAAGCCATTTGTTTACCCGACCCCAACGGTATCACCGCCGACGGGATGATTTCGTGGGGGTATCATGTGGCAACGCTGGTTGAGGATCCGCTCGCAGGCGAGCTGGTCTATGATTATTTTATTGATGCTGAACGCCCGCTGCGGCTTCAGGAATGGATCAGCATTCAGGGGCTGTCCACGTACCAGTTACGGGTTGAGCCTGCGCACAACTATCTCTTTTACTCCGAATCAACGCCGGGACAGCTTGAGAGCCTGTTTACCGGTGAGTTTTTCCGCTATGAAGGAGAAGCACTCGAAGGAGAGTGGGTAGCCAAAGGCCTGGCCGTGAACCAGACGGCATACGACTTTTACCTTGAAGAAATTAAAGACCGTCCTGAGGGGCAGCTGCGGTCTGATTACCAGGCGCTGGTTGAGAATATAAACACATTCGAAACCATTATCCGTGATCAGCAGGTGCCGGCTGAATTACCCGCCGGATTGGTACACAAACATCATCGGCTGCTGGCGCATTATCAGCAACGATACGAATACTATTTAGCGCGCTGGCGGACACAACTGCCGCTCCTGGAGCAACCTGAGCCGGTTGCCCGTCAGGCTGAGGAGGCCTTTGCGCATTTGCCCTACTCGTGGCATACCAGAAGCTATGTACACGATGAGTTGATTCTGAATAACTCAATGGGGTTGAACTAACGAGAAAAGCGAGGCTCGCCTCGCTTTTCTCGTTTACATGCAATCCACATCGGCAACGATGGACACCTGTCTGAGCCCTTTATCCGTCAGGATATCGTTGATGCGCTCCTGAATAAAGGCTTTGACAGCCTTCATATTCACCGGACCGCGTTCAATCTTAATCATAATATCGTACAGGAACTGGTTGCGGATGCGCTCGACCAGCGGTTCTTCCGGACCCAGTACGCGGGTGCTCCCGAGCCGGTCGGTGAGTTCTGCCGCCAGCCGTTCGGCGGCCTGCCGGCAGATTGCCTGCTCAAAGTGCCGGACCGTCAGCTTAATCAGCCGCGTAAACGGCGGGTAGCTGTATTGTTCGCGTTCGAGAAGCTCTTCGGTGTATAATCCTTTATAGTCGCCGGTAATTACTTTCTGCAAAATGCCTTGTTGCGGATTACTGGTCTGGATAAGTACCTTGCCCTGGCGACCACCACGGCGGCCTGCCCGCCCGCTCACCTGCGTAATCATCTGAAAGGCCCGCTCGGTAGCTCTGAACTCCGGGAAATGAATCAGCCGGTCGGCATCGAAAATCCCTACGAGCGAAACCTTATCAAAATCGAGGCCCTTAGTAATCATCTGAGTCCCGACAAGCATATCAATTTCTCCCTGTTCAAATTCCTGGATAATCTGCTGGTATGCGTTTTTCGCACGGGTTGTATCCAGGTCCATGCGCAGTGTTTTTGCATTCGGGAAAATAATCTGTAGCTGGTCTTCGAGCTTTTCAGTACCATAGCCCATAGTACGTACCTTGGTGCTGCCACAGGTCGGGCAGAGACGCGGTACTTCTTCCTTGTGGCCGCAGTAATGGCACCGGAGTTCGGCTGCCCGCTGGTGATACGTCAGGCTGACGGCGCAGTTGGGACATTCCGAGGTCCAGTCACAGTCTTCGCATTGCAGATAGGGAGAATACCCGCGCCGGTTCTGAAACAGGATACTCTGTTCCTTACGCTCCATGTTTTGCTCCAGCGCCAGGAGCAGGGCCGATGAAAATTCGTTTTTCATCGTTTTCTGCTTTTTCTCCTGTTTGGTGTCAACCAGCACGATTTCGGGCAGGGTAGCTTCACCGTACCGTTTAAACAGTTCGACGAGCCCGTATCGGCCCTGCTGCGCGAGATAGTACGTTTCAATCGACGGGGTTGCCGAGCCGAGCAGTACTTTGGCCTGCTGCCAGTGTGCAATCATGATCGAAACGTCGCGGGCGTGGTAGCGCGGAGCAGGGTCATGCTGTTTATAGGATGTCTCGTGTTCTTCGTCGACGATGATCAGGCCCAGGTTATCGAACGGCAGAAAAACGGCCGACCGGACACCGACCACAAACTGGTATTTGCCCGACAAGACGCCTTTCCAGACCTCGACCCGCTCGTTATCGGAAAATTTAGAGTGGTAGATGCCCATCTTATCACCGAATACTTTTTGCAGGCGTACCACAATCTGGGTAGTCAGCGCGATTTCGGGCAACAGGTAGAGGGCCTGGGAACCACCGTCGAGCGCCTGCTGAATCAGGTGAATATAGACTTCGGTTTTGCCGCTGCCCGTAATGCCATGCAGCAACACGACATTCTGCTGCTCAAACTGACTCATGATCTGACTGGCGGCAGCTTGCTGGGCATCGGTCAGTTTTATCTCCGCCTGCGATGCCTGAATCTCGCTGAACCGGGGCTGTATGACTTCGAAGGTTTCAAAAACCTGGTTTTTAATCAGGGTTTGCAGCGACGACTGTGAAAGTTCGTCATCCTGATTCAGAATGCCCTTGTCAAGTCCCTTCCGGTTGAGCTCCGGGTTACGCAGCACGGGAATATGGCTCAGGTAGCGCATGACGACCTCCTGCTGTTTAGGCAGCTTTTCGAGCCGGTGGATGAGCATCATCAGCTGAGCCTGCTCC
>NZ_CAMFHL010000428.1 GCF_945952095.1 uncultured Arsenicibacter sp.
AGATCTACACGTAAGGAGTCGTCGGCAGCGTCAGATGTGTATAAGAGACAGCCCGACAGGCTGGGAAATGGCTGAATTGCCTGATTTAAGTCGGTTTACACAAAAAAAGCATCCCTTTTTCCGGTACAGAAGCTTATTATATGTTCTAGGGATTATTGGTTTTATCTATAATTTTGCGCGGTACTAACTGGCGCAAAATGCCTGATTTCACGCAAATAGTTTATCAAAAAGCAGCGATTACGGCCGTATTGTCGCTGTTTGTCTGGGCGCTCTGGGCATTCAGAGACCGGATTAATGTCGCTCCGCAACAGCAGCCAATGGTTATCTGGCTGGCCTTTATCGCGTTACGCATCCTGCCGTTCATTGCTGTTTACCTGGTATTTGATTACGATGCCCGCTCGGATGTTCACATGTTTTACGTCTCGGCACTGGATGCCTACAAGCTGAAGCTGGTTTATAAAGACTTTGATTCGGCCTATTCGCCGGTATTTGCCTACCTGACAGCTCTGCCACTTATTTTCTGGAATAGCCCGAAAGCGATCATACTATTGCTGATTCTGATAGAAGGTATTACGCTGCAACTCACGTTCCGGCTGTACCGCGACGGGGGCGGCGTGCATTTCCGGGGTGACAGCCCGTTTCATAAGGCCCTGATTTATTTGTTCTTACCGATTCCGTTTGTCTTGTCGGTATTGAGCGGTCAGGAGGATTTGCTGATGTGGCTGTTTGGCGTTATCTGCCTGCTTGTCTGGCGCGAACGCAGAGACGATCTGTGGGTGGGCATTGTGCTCGGCATCGGGATGGTGGTTACCAAGGCCATTCTGATCCTGACGCTGATACCGGTCTTTTTTCTGGTTCGTAACCAGATCCGGTACGTTCTGGGCTTGTTAATCGTCGGCATTCCCTCGCTGGCAATCATGTACTGGCTGGTCGGGATGGAGTTTCTGGAGCCGATTCAGCAGGCTAATGACCCCAGGACGCCGAACATCTGGACCATTCTCCGGACGGCTATCGGGCCTATGGTACCGCTGGGGGCCAAAATCCTGAACTGGGTAGGCCTGGTACTGACACTCGGGTTCGCCGGTTTCTTAGGATTTTACTATCGGCAGCGCAACCGGTTTGCTGATGGCTTCGTGGCGCTCTGGATTGTGACCTATGCCTTCATGATGATTGTACAGCAAAGTTCACTGGCGAATTACGCGTACATTTTCATCCTTCCGATGCTGTTTGCCACCTTATCGTTCGATAAAAAATACCATTTGCTTGTCTTGCTTTTGTTTAATTTTACGGTTGTTGTTCAGCCACCCATCTGGTGGGGGATGAACATGCCACTATTCAAAAGCTTTGCTGATTTATCGAACCCGTGGGCGCTGACCGAGTATCTGCTCGAAATTGCCATTATCGGGTGCCTGATCTGGGTGATTGTCACGCAGATACGATCGTTCAGAGCTGTATTAACGAAATAAATTTATAATGCTACAAATCGGTTTAGTTGGTTACGGGTATTGGGGCATCAACCTGCTGCGTAACTTCATGAGTACCCCCCGTTGCACTGTCAAAACCGTTTGCGACCCACGTCCGGAGCGTCAGGCAATTGCTCAGCGTAATTTTCCATCGGTTGGTGTAACGGCCGATTTTAGCGATCTGCTCAACGATCCGGCTATTGACGCCGTTATCCTGGCAACGCCCGTTTTCTCGCATTATCCGCTGGCAAAACAGGCCCTGCTGGCCGGTAAGCATGTACTGGTCGAAAAACCGTTTACGGCCAGTGTGGCCCATGCCGAAGAGCTGATTGAACTGGCCGCACAGCAGAATAAGGTGATCATGGTCGATCATACCTTCCTCTACACGGGTTCGGTGCAGAAAATTAAATCCTTGTGCGATGCCGGTGAAATCGGAAAATTACAATATTTCGACTCGACGCGGATCAACCTCGGGCTTTTCCAGTCCGACGTAAACGTGATCTGGGACCTTGCCCCGCACGATATTTCGATCCTGTTCCACCTGTATCCTGAGCGGCCGGTCAGCCTGAGTGCGACCGGTAAGGCCCACGCGCTGAACAAAATCGAGAACATTGCTTACCTGACGCTGCATTACGAATCGGACTTTATCGCTCACTTTACCTGCTCGTGGATTTCGCCGCTGAAAGTGCGCCGGATTCTGATCGGCGGCGATAAGCGGATGGTCCTGTACGATGATGTTGAGCCGACTGAAAAGGTAAAAATGTACAGCACGAGCTACGAGGTAAACCAGTCGGAGCAGGAGAAGCACAAAATGCTGATCGACTACCGCACCGGCGATATCTTTATTCCGAAAGTAGCTCAGAAAGAGGCACTTGCCGAAATGGCCGCCGATTTCGTGGCGTCGATTCTGGATGGCAAGCAACCGCTGGTCGATGGCCGGAAAGGCCTTGAAGTCGTACGTGTGCTGGAAGCGGCTGAGGCATCGATTAAACAAAACGGGAAGGAAATCTTTTTATAACCCATGCAGACATTAACCGAAAATTCCCCGAAGCGCTCGCTGAACAATGTGCAGGTTGGCGAAGGGGTGAAAATATATGACTTTGTGAATGCCTACCACTGCTCCATCGACGACGGGTCGAAGGTAGGTACGTTTGTCGAAATCCAGAAAGGAGCGACAATCGGTAAAAACTGCAAAATTTCGAGCCACAGCTTTATCTGCGAAGGCGTTCATATCGAAGATAATGTCTTTTTGGGACACAACGTCACCT
>NZ_CAMFHL010000429.1 GCF_945952095.1 uncultured Arsenicibacter sp.
CACCTGCTGCATGGTATTGTCTGTATCCGACCAGGCCAGTGTTTTCCAGATGGGTTTAGTCGTTACCAGCCCCGCATCATACAGATAAGCCGTGGAGTCGATTTCGGTTGCCATCACCGCAGCTACGTTGAACAGCGGACTGCCGTTATACAGCGTAATTTCCAGATTGCCGGCAAACGTCGCCGTTTTCATGTCTGAAATCGTAATGACAGTGCGGGTACCAACAGTTTTTACGGCTGCCCCCCGTTTTTCGAGCTGCGTCGCATACGATTTTGACGGCAGCCGGTTTGTCTTGTCGAAAAAGATATTCCAGCCGTTCTGGGAGACCAGGTCGCGTTTGCCAACGGTGATCACAAAGGCAGGATCGAGCGCACCGGCAACTTCTTTATACACCCCTTTTTCGGCCAGCTGAATGCTGTTCAGTAAGGGACTGCCATTGGTCAGGTCCAGCACGAGCCGCGCGGTCTGCCCCGAAGCCGCGGGCCAGCTAACGGTAAACCGGCTCCCCTGCTCCGTGACGGTAACCCCTTTATTTTTTTGAAATCCGGACAGATTGATTTTTGTCTGAGCATAAGCCCCGGCCTGCGCCAGCAGCCACGTGATCAGAAAAGCTTTCCACATACGGGTTGTATTCATAACGGCATAATTAAACGTGGTAAAAATAAGGGGCCGCTTTCAGTACCGGTTCAGGGCAGCGGCCCTTATTACTTCCTTAACAACCAACCTCCTGATTACTGGAGCGTTACCTTCTGGACCGGCGTGTAGATCATATCTTCCACTCCGGCGATTTTTAAGCCTATCCGTGCATAGACATAATTCTGCGCCGGTACCATGGCCCCTATGTCAGCAGTTGTCAGCGACACATTGTTTAAATCGTTGATTGCAGAACCGGCTAAATCCGCCTTATTGATGCTGTTACCGGCATCAACAAACTGTGATTTATTAACGTAAAGCGACACCCGTTCTACTGCTTTCCCATTGGCGGCGTCTGTAATTATCTTTTCCAGCTTAACGCTTCCCGATACCTTGCGGCCGCTGACGGTAAACTGCGGGCTGCGTACCATGTAATACGGCGTCACTTCAATATCCATAGCCTGACTTCCTTTCAGGTTAACTGACAAACTATCCGGTGTATTGATGGCCGTTTTTTTCCACATAAACGGCCCCTGCCCGTTAGGCACAATGAGTTTGTACTCGCCGTCGAACAGGAGTGCCGAAAACATCCCGTCCTGCTTAATCGGAATCCGGATGGAACTGCGGTTATTATACTTTTTCTGCCAGAGCTCAATGAATACCGGAAAGTCGGATACGTTGGTGGCCGCCACATTCGCACTCTGCATCAGCAACGGTTCGCCTTTGTAGACGATACGGCCGGTGAATTCTGATTTGGGCGCAGTATAATTATCTTTCTCGCAGGCGGTCATCCCGAACAGGAGCGCCGCTGCCACTACAAAAGAGGTCTTCATTCGTGAAATGCTGATTGACATGAGCGATCTTACTGGTTAGGGTTCCGTGTGATTAATGGATTATTATTCACGATGGCATCGCTGATCCGCGAGTAGTAATTGCCGAGCCGGAACATGTGGCTTTGCGTGACGCGGCCGGACAGAATCTTACGGAATGCCCATTTATTGTGATTCGGGCTGCCGGGGCTGTACACCTTGTAGGGCCACAGGCTGTAGACCCGTGTGCTGGGTTCAGTGGCTTTGCCGGGCTGCGTCGTCAGGTCGGAGTTGCTGCCATCCCACACTACGTGGGCCAGCCGCCACCGCTTCATATCCCAGAGCAGGTGATTTTCGTAGGCCAGTTCTACCTTACGCTCATGCACGATGCGGTCGAACGTGATTTCGCCCGGTGTCAGGGCTTTGGTCAGGCCGGCGCGGTCGCGGACCTGCTTCATGTACCCTGCCGCCAGCGCGCTCTGACCCAGCTCAAACGCGGCTTCAGCCGCATTCAGCAGCACTTCGGCATACCGGTAGCGGACGTTCCAGACCTCGCTCTGCGTCCCGATCTGGCCCGAACCGGTAACCGGATCATTGTATTTCCGCATGTAAAAACCACCCTGTGCCGAGCCGTCGTAGCCTTCAATCGGGCCCGACAGACCAACCACCTGCACTGATACCCCGCTGACGGTCTTAAGCTGTCCCAGCTGATCGCCCGACAGAATACTGCCGTCGCCCAGAATCAGCCCCGCAAAGATGTCAATCGAGCGGTTTTTAAAGATGGCCCCCGGCACCAGCACCGTTCCCTGTAAACGCGGGTCGCGGTCGGCAAACAGATCTTCCGGCTTATCGTAATAAATATAGTCGTTGGCTGCCCCCTTGTTGATCGCCAGCGGCGCAAAGGAGTTGTCCAGCTTTTCGAACGACTGCACCAGATTGAGCGACGGGTTCAGACGGCCGCCGCGTTCGCCCTCTTCTGTAAGTGCACGGGGCTGATTATCCAGCGCAAAGCTGTGTACCTTACCGCTCTGCAGTTTATAATCTTCCACAAAAATCACTTCCGGGTTATTTGCCTTGTCCAGAAAAATGTTGGCAAAATTCGTCGCCAGATCCGGTGCTTTCTGGTAGAGCGAGTACTGTCCGGAATTGATCAGCTCCTGGGCGGCAGCCAGCGCCGTCTGGAAATAACCGGTAGCCTTTGATGCCGGAATCCCGACTTCGCCGTTCGGCAGGGAAACGGTC
>NZ_CAMFHL010000430.1 GCF_945952095.1 uncultured Arsenicibacter sp.
CAATAATCCGCTCCTTTACTTTCTCCAGCCCGAAATGATCGGCGTCCAGTACTTTCTGGGCGCGTTTCAGATCAAAATTATCTTTCGAATACTCATTCCACGGCAGGTCTACCATCAGCTCGATGTAGTTCATCGTAACCGGATATTCCGGTGCCATCGGGTTAATGCGCTGGAGCTTGTTCAGTTCCTTGTCGAAGTGTGCCCGGATTTCGGCCGGCCATTTTTTCTGGTTGGCCCGTACGCGGATATCTTCCAGGTCCCGGTCCGGCGTGTCCATGCCGAGTTCATCCTGCAAAACCTTGATTTGCTGGCGCAGGAAATAATCACGCTGCTGCTGGTCAAGATCAGAGCTGGCTTTCGACTGAATCTCGCGTTTCAGTTCGAGCAGCTGCACTTCGCGCATCATGTACTCAAGCAGTAACTGAGCCTGTTGTGCACCTTCGAGTGTTTCGAGCAGACGCTGTTTATCGGCCACTTCAGCGTTGATGTTCGACGACAGGAAGTGGAGCAGGAACATCGGGCTCTCGATATTATCGAGTGCAATCCGGGCCTCCTGCGGGATTTCCGGATTCAGGCGGAGGATTTTGTAGGCTGACTCTTTCAGTGACTGAATCAGGGCCTTGCCTTCTTTTTTCGTCGCATTCGGGAATGAGTCGTCCAGCTGGCGGACCGTTGCGGTCATAAATGGTTCTTCCTGAACCACCTGCTGGAGTTCAAACCGCTTTTTGCCCTGAATGATAATGGTAATGTTACCGTCAGGCAGCGTAATCATTTTAATGATGTACGCAACAGTACCGAGCCGGTAGAGGTCATCGGCGGTAGGTTCGTCTTTCTGCTGATTCAGCTGCGCGACTACCCCGATAATACGGTTTCCTTTGTAGGCTTTCTTTACTAAACGAATGGATTTCTGTCGGCCAACTGTAACCGGAATAACCATGCCCGGGAACAATACTGTATTCCGGACGGGTAAAATAGGCAGGTTGGCGGGCAGCTCATAATCGTCATCTATACCTTCTGGCGACCCGATCGGTACAATTTCCAGGTTGTCCGAATCAAAGTCGGACATTAAGAGCCGGGTTGCTAAATCTTTCTCCAACATCATAGAGTATTCTGTCAAACTGACAGGGTTTCTGTATGTCTTTTGATGTATATCACTTCATCAGACAAGGGAAATAACAGGCACAATACTTATGCCAACGCGTTGAGTGCTGACGGAATTACCTGTTTGAGGCTGATACTTCACAAAATAACGAAACCTGTTAATTATTCCGCCGGAAATTTATTGTGGGAGACCAATAAAACAGGATTACTATAAAATGGGCTATCGTTCCGGAATGATACATAATTCCGGAGGATATGTACACGGATTTCGTGCGGGGAAACCGATACGGGCAGGGCTAAAAGCTAATTTCCTGAACAGGCTGCTTGCTCCGGAAAACAAACGTTTTTTTCTGATTCTGATATTGCAGGTTAACCAGGTTTACCTGATCATCGAAGAGGTCCATTAAGACGTCCTGCTGCATTTGCCCGCCCCGGAATGGCTCGGTAAAAGGCATTTCGAGGTAAAGCCATTGCGCATCAGCCTCGGTTTCGTGGCCAATGTAACTGAAGGCCTTTCGCTGGTTTGGCGCGGTCGAAACACTGACATGCTTCCGGATGTATTTTTCGATCAGCGGATCGTTTTTGTCATTGTCGGCCAGATGAATTTTCTGACCATTGTTTTCTTTGGTCAGGGCCTTTTCAAAATCATCGGTAAATACTCTGACACTGATCTCAAACGCTCTGTCTTTTGCGTTATAAGTCATCTGGGTAATACTCGTATGGAAATCGTGGGCCTGCCGGTTGCCCAGAAACAAAAACGAGACGGACAGTACGCTGACTGTCCGTCTGAAATGACGAAAAAAACGGTTAATGAACGTGTACATATCCAGGCGCAGAAACGCGCTGTCTTTACCTTAAAATACGGCTTTAAATACGTCGTTGAAGATAGCGAAGGCCATCAGACCGAGTAAAATAACCATACCTACCCGCTGAGCCGCTTCGAGGAATTTGTCGGACGGTTTCCGGCCCGAAACGATTTCATAGAGCAGCAGCGTTGAGTGACCGCCGTCGAGTGCCGGAAT
The DNA here is from genome assembly GCF_945952095.1 of uncultured Arsenicibacter sp. Lineage (GTDB taxonomy): Bacteria > Bacteroidota > Bacteroidia > Cytophagales > Spirosomataceae > Arsenicibacter. The sequence goes on from NZ_CAMFHL010000430.1 coordinate 2,124, forward strand.
CGGCAGGGCATTCATAAACGCCAGAGCCATCGACAGCAGGCCGGTTACGGTCCAGAAACGATCCCACAGCCAGATACCGCCAAAGAGGTTCTGTGCAATCCCGATCGGGCCGCTGAGCGCCTTAGACGGCGAAACCTCGCCCCGGAAAATTTTACCGAAGCCTTTGATGTTATCAAACACAACCTGGAACGCCCGTTTGGTGCCAACGACCAGGGCTTCGCCAAACGTGTATTCTTCTGTTTTCAGCTTCAGCATGGATTGCTGATAAAACCCGACAGTACCGTCTTCGGTCGTTGTCATGTGGAGCGTGAATGGCTGGCCGTTCCGGTTTACAACAACATCAATCGGCTTATTTTTAAGTGGCCGGACGATTTCACCGAACTCGTGATAAAACTGAATTGGCTTACCGTTTACACTCGTAATGACGTCTCCGGTTTTTAAACCGGCTTTCTCTGCGGGTTGGCCCGGTGCCAGTTCTCCGACTTTA
>NZ_CAMFHL010000431.1 GCF_945952095.1 uncultured Arsenicibacter sp.
GGCAATATCTTCTTCTACGATTTGTTCAATGAAATTAAGCGAACGTTCCGCTTTTTCATTTGATTCTTTAGATACTTCGGCCATAATCAGGTTTACTCAATTAAGGACCCGAAATTAAGGCTATTGCCCCGGAAGAACAAACAATTACTCCGGCACCAGTTCATATTCATTGATGCTGTTACCCGTCTTCCGGCTTTCGGCCGTTCTTTGCATATTCATATTGGTGGCAGTCGGCAGACTCAGAAACAGGTATTCAATCGTTCCGACGGTGCCGGTCGGGTTGGGCTGCAGCTTTTCGAGGATCAGCCGCGTGTTATCCGTCGATACGCTCCACGTCCCGGTCAGGGTCCGGCCGTCGATGTCTTTCAGCGTCACCTGGTCCTTTTTGGTCAGGTCGAGCCGGAAGCCGCTGTAGCCCGGCTTTACGTTTCCGGTTCCCCCATCGGTATACACCACCGTCGTTCCCTCCTTCACCGACTTTGCCTTCCACACCTTCCCGATAAGGCCGTCAACCGGCGTCACCTGTTTTGGCTGACAGGAAGAATAAATGAATAATGTTAAATGAATAATGAATAATGTGCTCCACTTCACAATAAAGGCACTGATATCCTTATGCCATGTTCCATTATTCATTCTCCATTGATTATTAACCATTCTCCATTGTCCATTATACATTATACATTCTCCATTAAACATTGTGCTTTTCATGGCTTTATCAGCTTATGTCTTAACAGGCCTTTATTCGTGTCAGCGGTCATGATAAACAGGGCTCCGTTCAGGCTATCGGTCGGAACCGATACCGGCCGGTTGGGAATCACCCGCACCGTTTGCGTCTGCCGCGGGCGGCCCTGCAGGTCGTAGATTGTGATCGGGACAAGGCCCGTCACTTCCGGGGCAAACTGAATCAATGCCTCGTCGCCGAGCTGCGTCACCTGCCACATCGGCGCCACCGGCTCTTTCTTCACGGCCACCACCATTTCTTCGGTTTTCGCACTGGCAACGTTACTGTATGGCGAGGCACCGGCCACATTTTTCGCCCGCAGCCGGTAATAGTACACTGTTTGCTCCTGCAAGCCTGTATCCAGATACGAATTGGTGCCAAACGCTACTTCCGCAACGACGGTAAAGGTGCCCGTCGGCGATAAGGCCCGTTCCAGCACATAGCCCGATACAATGTCGGTGCTGGCCGACCAGTTCAGGCGGATCCGGTCAAAATCAGTGGCGACGGCGGTCAGGTTCTGCGGCGCAACCGGAACCGGCGGCGGCAGCGTCGTGGCATCCGCTACATTGGAGTACGCAGATTGACCGATGGTATTGACCGCCCGGACGCGGTAGTAATACTTCGTCAGAAACGTCAGACCGGTGTTCTGGTACGTCGTTACGTTTGCCGCCACATCGGCAATTTTGGTAAAGCTGACCCCGTCGGCCGACCGTTCAATCTGAAACCCGGTTTCGTTGCCCGACAGATCAGCCCATTGCAGATTGATCTGTGTTGACGATACCGCCGTGGCAACCAGTCGTGCCGGAGCGGCGGGCGGCACATCGGCCGTGGTCGCATCGGCAACGTTTGAGTAGGCCGAGCCACCGCCCTGATTCACGGCGCGCACCCGATAATAGTAGCGGGTCGCCGGATTCAGGCCCACGCTCTGATACGTCGTGGTGTTGGCCGGCACATCGGCAATTTTGGTAAAATTGGTCCCATCAACCGAGCGTTCAATTTCGTAACCCGTTTCAGTCGCCGCGTTATCTGTCCACGACAGGTTGATGGTAGCCGACGACACTGCCGTGGCCACGAGGGCTGTCGGAGCCGATGGCGGCGGTACCGGAGCGGCCGGTGTTGTGGCACAGGCGACGTCTGAATAAGCGCCCGCCCCGACAGCGTTAATGGCCCGGATGCGGTAGCAATACTGCGTGGAGCCAGTCAAGCCGGCATCGGTGTAGGTGGTCGCGTTGGCTCCGACATCCGCAATTTTGGTAAAGGCGCCCGTTGAACTGAGCCCCCGTTCCACCTGAAAGCCCGTCTCGTTGTTCGATACATCGGCCCAGTTCAGTACAACTGCCGAAAACGACGTTGCCTGTGCCGTTAGCCGGGCGGGGGCATTCGGTACCACATCGGCCGTAGTCGCATCGGCAACGTTTGAGTAGGCCGATTGACCGCCCTGATTGATGGCCCGAACGCGGTAAAAGTAGCGGGTCGCCGGATTCAGGCCCGTGTTCTGATAGGTTGTTATGTCGGGGCGCAGATCGGCGATTTTGGTAAAGTTCGTTCCATCCGTCGAGCGCTCCAGTTCAAAGCCTGTTTCATTATTTGCATTGTCGGTCCAGTTCAGGTTGATCTGTGAGGACGACACCGCCGTAGCCACGAGGTTAGCCGGAGCGGCAGGCGGTGGCACCGGCGGGGCGGGTGTTGTGGCGCAGGCGGTATTTGAGAAACCCGATCCGCCCGAACTATTTTTGGCCTGCACACGGTAGCAGTACTGCGTATTCGGCGCCAATCCCTGGTCTGCGTATGTCTGCGTATTGATGCCCAGATCGGCAATTTTGGTGAACGGTCCGCCCGGCGAGCTCGCCCGCTCAACCTCAAAGCCGGTTTCATTATTGG
>NZ_CAMFHL010000432.1 GCF_945952095.1 uncultured Arsenicibacter sp.
GTGATGGCGTCTGTTTCAAAGTCGATGGCACAGCAATAGTGGATATTGCCGTTGGTGATCACCAGAAACGGGGCTTTATGGATCAGGTTGTAGCGGCCGATCTGATCAAAGACAGCCTGATTGATCGGAATATGAGGTGCCTTGCATTCGACCAGCAAAAACGGGTTTCCCTGACGGTCAAATGTCACCAGATCGGTGCGTTTTTGTAGCTTATTCAGCATGAGTCCCCCTTCGCACCGGATTAGCGCTTTAGGGTACCGGTAATGACTGATTAACAGGTTGATAACATGCTGACGAACCCACTCTTCGGGTGTTAACCGGATATGCTTACGCCGAAGTTGATCAAATATGTAAGGTTTCCCGTCAATCTGCTTAAGTTTGCAGTCAAAGGAAGGTAAATTAATGTCGTACATGTAACGAAGATACGACGAAAGCGTCAGTTTCCTGCCTCAACACTAACGTCAGATTAATCTATGAAGTCAAAAGAGGAAATCGTAAACAATTGGCTGCCAAGGTATACCGGTACGCCAATTGAGCAGTTCGGCGAGTACATTCTGCTTGTCAACTTCATCAACTATGTCGAAATGTTCGCGAAAAAGTTTGATGTCGAAATCTACGGAATGGGCCGTGCCATGCAAACGGCAACGGCAAATAATATAACGATCATTAACTTCGGGATGGGCAGCCCGATGGCGGCCACGGTTATGGATCTGCTGACAGCCGTGAACCCGAAAGCAGTCCTGTTTCTGGGAAAATGCGGGGGGCTGAAAAAGACCCAGATCGGGGATCTCGTCCTGCCGATTGCGGCCATTCGCGGCGATGGTACCAGTAATGATTACATGCGGCCGGAAATTCCGGCACTGCCTTCGTTCCGGTTACAGCGCGCCGTATCGTCAATGATTAAAAAGCACGAATTAGATTACTGGACAGGAACGGTATATACCACGAACCGCCGTATCTGGGAACATGATGAAGTGTTTAAAGATTACCTGCGCGAAATCAGGGCGATGGCTATTGATATGGAGACGGCGACTGTTTTTACGGTAGGGTTTGCTAATTCAATACCGCACGGGGCATTGTTGCTGGTGTCGGATAACCCGATGGTGCCGGAAGGGGTAAAAACGGAAGAAAGTGATAAGCGGGTGACGACTAACTTTGTCGATAAACACCTCGAAATCGGAATCGACTCACTGAAGGAGTTAGGGTCTTCGGGCGAATCCGTGAAACACCTTCGGTTTGAATAAGAAACTGAGGTTAGCGGGCTTAATGCCCCGCTAACCCCGTTGTCGGTATTAGTTACAATATTCGCTGATCACCTTGTAAGCCGGTGTGTAGCCCAGTTCGCCCGCTTTCGACAGATCAAAACAGCCTCCGTTTTCATCTCCCAGCGTGTGTTTGATAATGCCGCGCACATAATAGGCTTCACCATAGCGCGGATTCAGCTTGATCGCGCTGTTACAATCCAGAATGGCTCCTTTCTGATCGCCTTGTTGTGACTTAATTAATCCCCGGGTAAAATATGATTCGGCGTAAGTCGGGTTGAGCTCAATGGCTTTATTGAGGTCCAGAATTGCATTTTTCGGATCGCCCTGCTTGCTGCGGGTAATGCCGCGGCTAAAATACGCTTCTGAACGCTCCGGTGACAGATCGTTAATTTTATTACGCTCCTGCACGATATTCCGGAGATTATCCAGAATAGGGCGCGTGATTTTTCCGGAATAATATACTTTCCCGTCAGCATTGGCATTATTCAGTTCAATTGCCTTGTTAAAATCAGCCAGCGCTGATTTCTGGTCGCCGAGTTTACTATGGCAGAAGCCGCGCCCGTAATAGTACTTGTAATTGGCATTGTCGGCAGCAACGGCCCGGTCAAAATCAGCGATGGCCGTTTTATAGTCTTCCAGCTTGCTGTGGGCAAAACCACGGTAGTAGAACGATTCGGCATCATTGCTGTTGAGTTCAAGTGCTTTGTTCAGATCCTGAATGGCACCCGTAAAATCGTTCAGCTTCACCCGTGACATACCGCGGGCGGCGTAGGCCTGCGAACGTTTCGGGTTCAGTTCGGCGACTTTCGTAAAATCGGCCAGACTACCCGGATAGTCATCGAGCTTTTGTTTGGTGATACCACGCGCAAACAGAGCGTTGATATTGCCCGGATCGAGCTCGATGGTTTTGCTGAAATCCTGAAGGGCGCCCCGGTATTGTTCCAGGTAACTCCGGCTGATACCACGGTTATAGTAACCCTGCGGATCATTCGGGTTCAGTTCGATGGCCCGGCTATAGTCGAGCAAAGCCGCCCGGTGGTCGTCCTGCTTGCTCTTACTGACACCCCGGCTTAGAAACGCCAGTGCGTCTTTCGGGTTAAGGTCAATTGCTTTGTCATAATCCAGAATAGCGCCCCGGTGGTCTTTCAGGTTTGCTTTAGCCAACCCGCGGTTGTAGTAGCTGGCGGCATTATCGGGATTCATCGTAATGGCCATGCTGAAAGCCTGCAGGGCCCCGGTAAAGTCATTGGCTTTGCTTTTGGTAATGCCGCTTTCAAAATAATCAGCAGCCGTTTGCTG
>NZ_CAMFHL010000433.1 GCF_945952095.1 uncultured Arsenicibacter sp.
GTGTTAAATTACCGGTTGGCCCTGAAGTAGGTACTGTCGCCATATATAGTAATGCTCCTAACTATGATCTCATAACTGATGAGGATGAGGGCTTTACGTGTATAGATGATGTCGCACGGGCAGGGCTGTTTATGTTGCGGGAGCCCGACCTCACGACAAGTACACTTAAGCAGACACAGCTCCGGCAAATGACCGAATTTGTGCTGCAGCTCCAGTCGACGGAAGGCTATTACTATAACTTTCTGTGGCCTGATCTTTCCATTAATAAAACGTTTCAGACCAGCGTTAACCAGCCTAACTGGTGGTCGTGGCGGGCGTTCTGGCTCCTGAGCGAAGCCTACCCCTATTTCCAGAAAACCGATCCTGCCATGGCTACCCGCATTCAGCAGGCTAACCAGCGGCTGGTAACGGTAATGGTGCGCGACTTCGCCAGCCGTCCGCAGGAAATGAATTTCGTTAAAGGTATTAAAGTTCCGAAATGGCTGCCGTTTGGTTCGGGTACCGACCAGGCTGCCATTATGCTGCTGAGCCTGTCGAACTACTACCAGCAAACGCCCGATGCGCAGGTGCTGAAGCTGATGGAATTACTGGGCGAGGGCATTGTGCTGATGCAGTTCGGCGATGCGACGCATTTCCCGTACGGGGCCATCATGAGTTTTGAGAATACCTGGCACGCCTACGGCAGCGACCAGTCCTACGCCCTGCTGAAAGTGGGCAAGGCGCTTAACAAGCCAACGTGGATTGCGGCCGCCAAAAAGGAAATCGACAATTTCTATCCTTATCTGCTCAAACAGGGCTTACTCGAATCGCTGGAGATTCATGATCCGGGCAACGGCATTCAGGGCCTGAAATCGTCGCGGTTTGCACAGATTGCCTACGGTGTCCGGCCGATGGTGTGGGCCGCCCTCGAGGCCTACGACCAGACCCAGGACCCGAAATATACTGACCTGGCCACCGAACTCATGGGCTGGTTTCTGGGTAAGAACGTGGCCGGCATAAAGATGTACGACACCGAATCAGGCCGCTGTTTCGACGGCATCTCATCGACCACGGAAGTCAACCGCAACTCCGGTGCCGAATCGACCATCGAAGCGCTCTGGGCCTTCCAGCGCGCCGAACAATACCCCGCCGTCGTCGGGAAGCTGAAATAAAGAGTGAAAGAGTGGCCGCGCTGCGGTAAAAGAGTGAAAGAGCGAAAGGGTGTCCGTCTATTTCTTTTATGCAGTACATTCTTATTTATCAGTTTCGGCGCTGATGCAGTTATTTTTTATTTCGCTCTTTCACTCTTTACCTCTTTCACTCTTTAAAAGTGGCCGCATTTTATTTCGCTCTTTCACTCTTTACCTCTTTCACTCTTTAAAATATGTCTCGCGTTAAACTGGATCATATAGCGAAAGCGTACGGGAACGGACCGCGGGTTATCCGCGACGTAAATCTGGACATTCAGGATAAGGAGTTTGTGGTGCTGGTCGGGCCGTCGGGCTGCGGCAAGTCGACACTGCTCAGGATGATTGCCGGGCTGGAAGAAATTTCGGACGGAAACCTGTTTATCGGCGACCGGCGGGTAAACGATGTGCCACCCAACGAGCGCGACATTGCGATGGTGTTCCAGAACTATGCGCTCTATCCGCACATGACGGTCTACGAAAACATGGCCTTTGGGCTGAAGCTCCGCAACATGCCCAAAGCGGATATCAGGGAGCGCGTCACTGCCGCTGCCCGGCTGCTCGAAATCGAAAACCTCCTCGACCGCAAGCCGAAGGATATGTCGGGCGGGCAGCGGCAGCGTGTGGCCATCGGCCGGGCCATTGTCCGGAACCCGCAGGTTTTTTTGTTTGATGAGCCACTGAGCAACCTCGACGCCAAACTCCGGGGACAGATGCGGATTGAACTACAGAAGCTCCACCGCGATCTGCAGGTAACGATGATTTACGTCACCCACGACCAGATCGAGGCCATGACGCTCGGCAACCGGATTGTGGTGCTGCGGAACGGCGATGTGCAGCAGTTCGACACGCCCATCAACCTCTACAACCAGCCGGTCAATCGTTTTGTGGCGGGCTTTATCGGCACACCGCCCATGAACTTTCTGCAAGGGCGAATTGCCTCCTCCGGTCCCCTGCTGTTCCGGAGCGATCACGATACGGTCGTTTTTGACCTCAGTCAGACAGTGCACGCCCCTGCGCTGACACCGTATCGGGGCAAAGCGGTCACGCTGGGCATCCGTGCCGAGCACATGAGCCCGGTCCCGGTCACCGGCCGGTCAATGCCCGAGCTCACGGTACAGGCAGATGCCGTTGAGCACACCGGCAACGAGGCGCTGACGTATTTTCATCTGGATAATCACCGGCTGGTGGCCCGTCTGCCCGCCGACCTGCCGCTAACGTTCGGCCAGTCGTTCCGGTTGTTCTGGGATCTGGATAAATGCCATTTTTTTGATGCGGAAACGGAGCTGGCAATCCGGTAGCTTAAGCTTAACTCCCCGAGGGTTTTGAACCCTCGGGGAGTTAATCGGCGGCTGAACC